>JBIOEY010000069.1:0-12187 GCA_044446505.1 Solirubrobacterales bacterium | reverse complement strand
TCGTGGGGAAGCGCAGCAAGGGGTCGAGACCGGCACCTTCGGGGGGGGCGGGGCTGGTGGTGGTGAAGGGATTGGCGTAGAAGACCATCAGCGAGACGAAGAACCCGCCGAAGCCGAGCAGGATCGCCGTCGCGTAGGAGGCGACCTCGCGCAGGCGCCGGCGCGTGAGGAACAGCGCGAGGCTCGACCACAGCGACAGCAGCCACGCCCACAGCAGCAGCGAGCCTTCCTGCGAGGACCACACCGCGGCGGCGCGGTACAGCAGCGGCGTGCTGCGGCTGGAGGTGTCGGCGACGGTGTTGAAGGCGAAGTCGTTGCCCAGGAAGGCGATCTCGAGCAACACCATCCCAACGGTGAGCAGGCCCGCGAGCGCGTACACCGCCCGGCGGCCCGCGAGCGAGAACTCGGCCCGGCCGCTGCGCGCCCCGTAGACCGAGACCGCGATGCCGTAGGCGCACACGACGAGCGCGAGCACCAGGCAGACGTGTCCGAGGAGCGCCATCAGCCTCTGCTCAGGCGTTCTGCTTCGCGGAGGGCGGGGCGACCTTGTACTTGGAGGGACACTTGGTGATTAGGGAGTCGCGTTCGCCGATGTAGCGGCCGCCCTGCTTCTCCACGGTGACAATGACCTCGCGCCCTTCGCGGAAGGGGTCGGGGACGACGCCGGTGTAGGCGACGGGGACCGCGGTAGCCCCAGCGAGATCGGCGACGCTGAAGTCGAGCACGTCCCCCTTGTGGTGCACCGAGTCGGGGACGACCTTCCCGGTCAGCTGGTAGCTGCGCCCGGGCTGCGCCTCGCGGAGCAGCTGGCTCGGTGTGAGCGCGGGGCTGGCGGCGTTGAAGCTGGTGTAGATCAAGGCGCTCGCCAGCACCACCGCGGCGCCGAGCGCCACCACCAGCCGCACCGTGCGCTTGCGGGCGGGGTTCATCGCGCCCAGTATCTCAAACGATCGCCAGGGAATCGCCGCTCGACAGCGAAACCTTGGGGCATGTCGGGAGTCTTAGTGGATAGAGAGGTATGAGAGCGAGCCTTCTGCATCCGATCAGCGAGCGGCGTCAGGCGCGTCGCTCGCGCGGTGCGCACCGGCCCAGTCCCGCGCCGGAGCCCGACGCCACCGCGCAAGCGCCCGCGATCGCCGCGCAGGGACCCAACGTCGCCGCGGAGGGCCCCGACATCGCCGCACACGGACCCGACATCGCCGCGCAGCGGGTGCGCGAGGCGGGAGGCCCGACGGACCGCGCCTCCTACGCCTGCCAGTGCGGCTATCTGTTCACGGCCGCCGTGAGCACCACCGTGGGATGCCCGCACTGCGGGACCGCGCAGGCCTGGTAGCACCCAAGTATCTCGCTGCTCGGGGGACAGCCACATATAGTGGGCTTGGGACGATCACATGTAGTGGCAAATGTAGTGGTAAGCTAGTGGGTATGGCGTACGTCGTAGCCCGGCGCAACGGGCGCTTCGAGGTTCGGGAGTCGCTGTACACGCGCAAGGGTCCCCGTGCGCACACGCTCGCCGGCTTCGATGTCCTCACCGACGAGATCCTGAGGAAGGCCGCGGCGAAGGCCGAGCGGCCATTCGACGCGCACGCGGTGCTGGCCTCGGGCCGGCGGGCCGGGGCTCCGGTGACGGCGACGATCGGCGCCAAGGGGTCGGCAGAAGCAAGCGAGGCCGCCGGCGCTCAGAGCAGGGCCGGCGCGGGGTCGGAGCGTGGCGGTTCGGCGAGCCGGTTCGTGGAGTCTTCGCGCCGGATGGCCCTCGCTCTGAGACGGACCGCCGCAGCCGGGCGGATAGACCCCGGGACGGCGCTCATCGACCTACTGGGATTCGCCGACGCCGTCACCCGCGGCCGGCCCGCCAGGCCGTTCGAGCCCCTGACCTTCCCGGTGCTGCGCCAGCTCGCCGAGCACCACAGCGGGGCCGCCGTCACGCACCGCGGATGATCCGCCCAGGGGGACTGGATGGACTGATCCGCCCAGGGGGACTGGATGGACTGGCGGCAAGGATTGTGGAGGTGCACGAGATGCTGGACTCCATGAGGGTCACCCACCAGTTTGGCGGGGCGGTGGCGCTGGCGTGGTATCGCAACCCCCGCGCCACGACGGACATCGACCTCAACGTGACCCTCCCGCCCGAGGATGCCAGACCGGTGCTCGGAGCCCTCACCCATCTGGGCGTGACCGTCTCCCAAGCCGATCGGGCGACGATCGCGCGAGACGGTCAGGCGAGGCTCGACTGGGATGGATCGTACCTCGACCTCTTCTTCGCCACCCTCGAGCTCCACCAAGACATGGCGCAGCGCTCGCGCACGGTGGACTTCGGCCCCGTGCAGATCCCGATTCTCTCCCCCGAGCATCTGATCGTTTGCAAGGCGATCTTCAACCGCCCCAAGGACTGGGTGGACATCGAAGAAATGATCGCCTGGGGCACGCGGATCGACGCCGTCGCGGTCCTTCACTGGATCGATGACATCCTCGGGGCGGACTCTGAGCAGCAGGCTCGCCTCTCCGATCTGCTTCCGCCGAAAAGCTGATGCGCCGATGCGCGGATGCGCGGATGCAGCCCGGAGCTACCGAATCCGGCCGAATCAGGACGCGACTGGCGCGAGACTGGCGCGCGCTCAAGGCGCAGTCGCAGCGAGGACATAGGCGCCCATGCCGGGGATCGTGAAGCACAGCTGGCCGTTCTCGACGGTCAGGGTCCCCTGCTTGAGCAGGTCGTCACGTACGCTGGAGACCTGCTTGGTCGTGCGCCCCAGCTCGTCGGCGACCATACGGCCGCTCACTTGCTCCCCGGCGGCCGCGACCGTCGCGACGGCGGCAAGGTAGCGCTTCTGCGTCGGGCTCGCGGCGCTCCAGCGAGCGGCGTAAAGGCCACGTTCAAGCTCCCGCTGTGCGCGTGGCAGAGCCGCCTGGGCTGCAGCGCGGTCGATCCGCCGCTTGCCCGCGGAGGTCCGCCAGGCGTGGTGCCCATAGAGCTGCACCGCGTAGGGGTAGCCGCCCGACGCACCGGCCAGCAGCTCGGCTGCCGCCTCGTCCATCGGGCGCCCCGCCGCCTGAGCGGGCGCCCGCAGCGCCCGCACCGTGTCCTCCCGGCCCAGCAGGCCGAGCTCATGCCAAGCGCCGCGCTCCAAGTAGGTCACGGAATGCTCTGGGGATCGCATCAGCGGCAGCCCGGCGAGGACGACGACCAGCGGCCAGCGCTCACCTGTGCCCTCCTGCAGCAGGGCCGCGAGTGCGGCAAGCTCGGCACGGGCTGCCAGATGCGCCTCATCCAGCGTCAGCACAATGCCGCTGTCGCGAGTGCTCGCGAGCTCCACGAGCGCCGTGAGCACTCCCCGGAGGGAGGAGGCGGCTTGCTCCTGCGCGTCGGAGGCACGTGCGAACTGAACCTCGCCGCCAACACCCGGCAGCCCAGCATGCACCGTCACCGACTCCGACTCCGCCCGCAACGCCCGCTTGCGGCGGGGCTGCTCGATCAGCTCATACGCGCGGCCGATGGCCTCGATGAGGTCGGGCGTGAACACCGTGCGCGGGCGCAACTCCACGTGCACTCGCGGCCACCCGAACCGCGAGCCCGCGATCGCGGCCGCTTCTGAGAGCAAGACGGTCTTCCCGACTCCCCGCGCGCCGGCGAGAAGCACCGGCCTCGGCATGCGTCCGTCGACCGCGGCGACCTCGATCGCGTCGATGAGATCCTCGAGTACCTCCTCGCGACCCGCCAGCTCGGCGGGCACCTCGTTGAAGCCAGGGCGATATGGGTTCTCGACTCGGGTCAAAAGCAGCAGACTAGCAGCGTCTAGGCTGACTAGCGGTGTCTAGCGCGACTATTTCCAGGTCAGCGTTCCCAGCACGGTGGCCAGGGCTTGCTGATAATCGGCGTGGAACTTCGGATCACTCTCGAGCTGCATCAGAAACCACTCACCATTGTGGAACAGATGGACCTCGGTGATCGCGCTCGGGCTTGCCTGGAAGGCCCTAATCCGGATCGTACCGTCGACGCGGAACGTGTAGCACGGGGCGCCGCCCGCACGCACGAACTGCAGAGGCTCGATGAGCCGTCCCCGCAGCGCCCGCGCCCGGAGATGGTCCAGTTTCGGGGCCGCGGCGAAGAATTCGCCGCTCGTTCCCCTGCCGTGCAAGAAGCAACGGATTACGCCGCGTGACTCGAAGTCGCTAGGCAGTCCCGTGTGATCGTCGCGTCGCAGCACGACAAGCGCTGGCTTTCCCTCGATCGTGGGCTCGGTGGGGGTCGTGTCGTACCAGTCTGGTGGATAGCCAACCCTAAAAACATTGTTTTCCGCCCAGCCGATCGGCGGGATCGGCGCCTGCACGACGTCGAAGCGGTCGATCGGGATATCGTGCTCGATCGGGAAGTCGGTTTCCTGAGCGCTGCCACTCTCGCTGTGATCGCCCTGGGAATCTACAGGCTCCTCGCCGGCTGCCGAGCTATCCGTTTTGATGGCGCCCGCACCATGCCGTCGTCGTTCGAGATGCCGTTCAACTGCGCTCGCCAGTTCGGCGGCGACTGCGGTGCAATCCGAACGGTCCGCCTCGACCCACAGTGTGTCCGCCAGGAAGTTCGGTAGCGCAACCCCGTCGAGCCGGACCGGCAGAACCTTGACTTGCTTGGACTGAATGCCGTGCGTCACGGCCAGTGTGAGCTCCTTCTCACACCATGACGAGTTCACCGAGTGTTGAGAGATCACGGCGATAACGAAGTCTCCTTCGTGTATGGCATCGCCGATTCGGTGGATCAGCGAATCGCCGATCAGCAGATCAACCTGATCGATCCACACGCCGATGCCATGCTCCTCCAGCCTTTGCACCAAGGCAAGCACAAACGCCTCGTCTTGGTGCGAGTAGCTAATGAACGCCCTTGACTGTCCCGGGTCGGGGAAGCCCACGTCGATCAACTCGGCTGTCGCCGGTGTCGGCGCCGCCGGCAAAGATGCAGCCGGGTAGCTGATCGCCAGAAACTCGGCAACCGTATTGATATCCCGGTAGCTTCGCGCACCAAAACCGCCGAAAAGTATCCCTGAGCAGCTACTTTATCTGCATTCCCGAGATCGCCCGCGCAATCACCAGCTGCTGGATCTCGGCGGTGCCCTCGAAGATGTCGTAGATCTTGGCGTCGCGGTGCCAGCGCTCGACGGGGAACTCGCGGGTGTAGCCGTTGCCGCCGAGGATCTGCATGGCGCGCTCGGTGGCCCACACGGCGACCTCGCCGGCCTTGAGCTTGCTCATCGAGCCCTCGGCGTTCTCGAAGGGGACCTGGTTGCGGCCCATCCAAGAGGCGCGCCAGACGAGCAGGCGGGAGGCGTCGATCTCGAGCTTCATGCGGGCGAGCGTGAAGGCGATCGCCTGGTTCTCGATGATCTTCCTGCCGAACTGCTCGCGCTCCTTGGCGTACTGCAGCGCGTACTCGTAGGCGGCGCGGGCGATCCCGAGCGCCTGGGAGCCAACGGTGGGGCGGGAGGCCTCGAAGGTCTGCATTGCGGCCTGGGACTTGCCCTTCTTGCCCTCGCGCACGCGGGCGAGGCGCTCGTCGAGCTTCTCCTTGCCGCCGAGCACGTAACCGGCGGGGACGCGGCAGTCGTCGAGGAAGACGTCGGCGGTGTGCGAGGCGCGCAGGCCGTGCTTGGAGACCTTCGAGCCCTGGGAGATGCCCTTGGCTTCGCTCATCGGGATAACGAACGCGGCGTGGCCTTTGGAGCGCAGCTCGGGGTCGACGGTGGCGATCACGACGTGCACGTCGGAGATCCCGCCGTTGGTGGCCCAGGCCTTCTGGCCGTTGATGATCCACTCGTTGGTGGCCTCGTCGAACTTGGCGCGGGTGCGCACCCCGGAGACGTCCGAGCCGGCGTTGGGCTCGGAGGCGCAGAACGCGGCGACCTTGACGTCGCTCTCGGTGCCGAAGCAGCGGGGGATCCATTCGCCGATCTGCTCGCCCGAGCCCTGGCCGAAGATCGCGGCGACGGCGAGCGCGGTGCCCATGATCGCCATCCCGATGCCGGCGTCGCCCCAGAAGAGCTCCTCGTTGACGATCGGCAGCGTGAGGCCGGTGGGGTCCGCGAAGAACTGGGCGAGACCTTCGAAGCCGTAGAGGCCGATCTTGGCGGCCTCCTGGATGATCGGCCAGGGGGTCTGCTCCTGCTCGTCCCACTCGTGGGCGGCGGGGCGAATCACGTCGGCGGCGAACCCGTGGACCCAGTCGCGCACGTCCTTCTGGTCCTGGCTGAGGGCCATCGAGAAGGCGACCTCCTTGTTGGCCGCGCTGGTGATCGCTTCGACTGCGGCCTCGGCGGCCTCGGTGGTGTCGGCGACAGAGGTGGCTGACATCGAAAAGGGTCTCCTTTGAAAAAGATTTTTTGGAGGATGGATGGGTCGGTGAGCGGCGGACCCGGGCGCCGCTCGGGGCAAGCCCAGCGAGGCGAAGCCCCTACCAGACCGCACAGCTTACCGGAACGGCGCCGTCTGCGGCCGATTTCGCGAGCCATCCCAGCCGAACGTCCAACCCTTGGGTGAGGGACCCGATTGGTCCTAACGCCCGCCGCGCGTCCCGCAACGGGGTGCCGAAGCTGTGAGGCGGACCCAATTCCTCACTAATGCCCCAATCTCGACTTAGTTTCTGGTATTAGTTCCCTTTCTTGCTCATGTCCCCGATGCAGAAAGTGACCATGCCCAAGCGCGCGATCGCCGTCCTCACGTCCCTCTCCCTCGTGGCTCTCCCGGCGATTCTCGCCGCGTGCGGGTCCTCCTCGAGCTCCGGCAAGAGCGTGGCCCTCGTGGCCTACTCGACCCCGGAGAGCGCCTACGCCTCGCTGATTCCCGCCTTCCAGGCAAGTACCGAAGGCAAGGGGGTGGCGTTCAGCCAGTCCTACGGGCCCTCCGGGGAACAGAGCCGCTCGGTGGTCAACGGGCTGCACGCGGACGTCGTGAACTTCTCGCTGGAACCGGACGTGACGCGCCTGGTGAAGGCGGGGATGGTCTCCGCGAACTGGAACAAGAACGCGACCCACGGCTTCGTGACGAACTCGGTGGCGGTGCTGATCGTGCGCAAGGGCAACCCCAAGCACATCAAAGGCTGGAGCGACCTCGTCAAGCCGGGCGTGGAAGTGCTGACGCCGAACCCCTTCACCTCGGGGAGCGCACGCTGGAACATCATGGCGGCGTACGGGGCGCAGATCAAGGAAGGCAAGACCCCCGCGCAGGCGCAGGAATACCTGACCGAGCTCTTCCACCACGTGGTCAGCCAGGACAGCTCGGCGCGCAACGCGCTGCAGACGTTCCTGGCGGGCCGCGGGGACGTGCTGATCGACTACGAGGACGAGGCGATCTCCGACCAGAAGAAGGGGTCGCCGATCGAATACGTGATCCCGAGCGCCACGATCCTGATCCAGAACCCGATCGCGGTGGTGGGCGGCGAAGGGACGGCGCAGGCGAAGAGCTTCGTCAGCTACCTGCTCTCCCCCGCGGGCCAGCGGATCTGGGTGGAAAAGGGCTATCGCCCGGTGATCGAAGGAGTGCCGGGAGCCGCGAGCTTCCCGACGCCGCCGAACCTCTTCACGATCGAATCGCTGGGCGGCTGGAGCAAGGTGAACAAGCAGTTCTTCGAACCGGAAACGGGGATCGTGACGAAGATCGAGCAGTCGCTGGGGGTCTCCACTGCCAAATAGCTCGACAAGCGTCGCGCTCCGGCGTCCGCTCGCCCGCGTCCACCCGGCCGCGGCGCTCGGGCGCGGCCTGGTGGGTCTTTACCTATCTGTGCTGGTGCTGCTGCCGATCGCGGCGCTGCTGGCGCAGGCGAGCACCGGCGGCGCGGGGGCGTTCTGGCGGGAGATCTCCTCGCCGGAGGCGGTCGCGGCGATCAAGCTCACGCTGCTCGCCTCGGTGGTCGTGGTGGCGCTCAACGCGCTGTTCGGGACGCTGATCGCGTGGGTGCTGGTGCGCGACGAGTTCCCGGGCAAGCGGATCGTGAACGCGCTGATCGACCTGCCGTTCGCGCTGCCCACGGTGGTCGCGGGTGTGGTGCTGCTGGCGCTGTACGGGAAGGGGGGGCCGTTCGGGATCGACATCACGTTCACGCGCGCGGCGGTGGGGATGGCGCTGCTGTTCGTGACGCTGCCGTTCGTGGTGCGCTCGGTGCAGCCGGTGCTGCTGGAGCTCGACCGCTCGATGGAGCAGGCGGCGGCCTCGCTGGGCGCCGGCCAGTTCACGGTGTTCCGCCGGATCGTGTTGCCCAACCTGACGCCAGCGATCATCTCCGGGGTGGCGCTCAGCTTCGCGCGGGCTCTGGGGGAGTACGGGTCGATCGTGCTGATCTCGGGCAACCTCCCGTTCAAGACGGAGGTGGGGTCGGTCTACATCTTCGGCCAGATCCAGAACGAAAACATGCCCGCAGCGGCGGCGGTCTCGGTGGCGCTGCTGGTGTGCGCGCTGCTGGTGCTCGGCGCGCTCACGGTCCTGACGCGCAGGAGGTCGAGGCATGTCCACTAGGGCCACCAGCCTGTCCTCCGCCGGCACCGGCCGCTCCCCCGCCGCCGCGCGCAACGTGCGCCCGCGGCGTGGCCGCAGCCGCCCACGCGGGGCGCTCAGCACGGGCCGAGAGGGCCGGCTGGGGCTGCGGTTCCTGGCGCTGGGGTACCTGGCGCTGCTGCTGCTGTTGCCGGTGGGGATGATCTTCTACCGCACCTTCGAACACGGCCTCGGCGCGGTGTGGACCGCGGCGACCGCGCCCAACGCTGTGCACGCGTTCTGGCTGTCGATCGAGCTGGTGGCGATCGCGGTGCCGCTCAACACGGTCTTCGGGATCGCGATCGCGCTGCTGATCGAGCGCGGGCGCTTCCGCGGCCGGGCGCTGCTCGGCCTCGTGATCGACCTGCCGTTCGCGATCTCCCCGGTGGTCGTAGGCCTTTCGCTCGTGCTGGTCTACGGCAAAACCGGATGGTTCGGGGACTGGCTCGCGACCCACGGGATCCAGGTGATCTTCTCGGTGCCCGGGATGGTGCTGGCGACGGCGTTCGTCTCGCTGCCGTTCGTGGCGCGGGAGACGATCCCGGTGCTGCGCGAGTTGGGAACCGCCTCCGAGCAGGCGGCGACGACGCTCGGTGCGAGCTCGTGGCAGACGTTCCGCCGGATCACCCTCCCGGGGATCCGCTGGGGGGTGGTGTACGGGGTGGTGCTGACGACGGCGCGCGTGCTCGGGGAGTTCGGGGCGGTGAGCGTGGTCTCGGGGCGGATCGAGGGCCAGACGCAGTCGCTGCCGCTGTACGTGCAGGACCGCTTCGAGAACCTCGATCCCACGGGCGCCTACACCGCGGCGGTGGTGCTGGCGCTGCTGGCGTTCGCGACGCTGCTGGCGATGAACCTGTTGACGCGGCGCGCGCGCCGGAGCACCGCGGCGGCGCCCCTCGGACCGGTGGAGCTCGCGGGCGAGCAGATCTCCGCGGCGGCGTCGAGCGAGCGCGAGCCGGCGGGAGCGGCGGCGTGATGGCGAAGCGCAGATCCTCCGTAGCGGCGCCGAGCGAGCACGAGCCGGCGGAGAGAGCCTGATGGCGATCGAGGTGCACGACGTGAGCAAGCGCTTCGGCGAGTTCCAGGCGCTGGGGGACGTGAGCATCCAGGTGGACGATGGGTCGCTCACCGCGCTGCTGGGCCCGAGCGGAAGCGGCAAGTCGACGCTGCTGCGGATCATCGCGGGCCTCGAGACCCCCGACGCGGGGGCGGTGCTGATCGGCGGGGAGGACGTCACGTTCACCCCGGCCCGCGACCGCGGGGTGGGGTTCGTCTTCCAGCACTACGCCCCGTTCAAGCACATGACGGTGTACGACAACGTCGCGTTCGGGCTCACGGTGCGCAAGCGCCCCAAGGCGCAGATCCGCGAGCGGGTGCACGAGCTGCTGGGCCTGGTGCGCCTGGATGGGCTGGCGGAGCGCTACCCCGCACAGATCTCGGGCGGGCAGCTGCAGCGGATGGCGCGCGCGCGCGCGCTCGCTCCCCAACCGGAGGTGCTGCTGCTGGACGAGCCCTTCGGGGCGCTCGACGCGCAGGTGCGGGGCGAGCTGCGCGAATGGCTGCGGCGTCTGCACGAGGAGATCCACGTGACCACGATCTTCGTCACCCACGACCAGGAGGAGGCGATGGACGTGGCGGAGCAGATCGTGGTGATGAACGCGGGGCGCATCGAGCAGGCGGGCACCCCGCGGGAGCTCTACGAGAGCCCGCGCAACGGCTTCGTGATGTCGTTCATCGGACCGGTCAACCACCTCGGCGACGCGCTACTGCGCCCCCACGACATCCAGATCCTGGCCCACGCGGACGAACCGGGCGCCACGGAGGCGCTCGTGCGCCGCGTGGTGCACCTCGGCTTCGAGGTGCGCGTCGAGCTGACGCTCCCCGACGGCGGCGACATCTGGGCGCAGGTGACGCGCGAGAGCGCCCAGGAGCTCGAGCTGGAGGAGGGCCAGATCCTCACGGTGCGGCTGCCCGCCCCACGCACGTTCGCCGCCTAGCGAGTTTGCCAGGCGTCCTCTTCGCGGGTCAGAGCGATGACGTCTTTGGGAAGCTTCCCGGCGGCGACGTCGGCGACGGTGACGCGCTCGAGCACCTTGCGGAGGTTGGCGCGCAACGCGACCCACACCTGCTGGAGAGACTCCGCGGAGCCGCTGTAGGCGACCTCCTCGGGGCGCTGGCCGCGCACGCCCACCAGCGGCCCCTCGACCGCGCGGATCACGTCTGCCAGCGTGACCTCGCTGGCGGGGTGGGCCAACCAGTAGCCCCCCTCGGGTCCACGCTGGCTGCGCACGATCCCGGCGCTGCGCAACTGGGTGAGGATGTTCTCCAGGAACGACAGCGGGATGCCCTGGGCCTGAGCGACCTCGTCGACCTTGCGGGGGGAGTCTGAGCTACTGGCCGCGAGCTCCACGGTGGCTCGCACGGCGTAGTCGGCCTTCGCGGTTACGCGCATCGCCGGGGATTCTGTACTAAAACGCGAGGGGACGCGTCGCAGAGGCCCGTGTGGGGGCTACCAGTCCGCGCCGCCGCCCCGCCACAGGCCCAATCGCCACCAGCGCAGCGGTCCGGCTCAAGCGGGCGGCGGAGGCCCGCACTGGCGAGGAAGATGCCCATGGTCCGCAGGACGCACCCACGACGAAGTCCAAACCGCAGACCTCCGCCCCGGGCGCGGTCGTCAGAGGGTCAGATAGGTCGACCTGATGAGGGTGATGCCGGCGTTGGTCGCCACCTTCCACTTTTTCCCGGGGGGGACGATGAACGTGATAGCCACCTTCGTCGTCCCGGTGGCCGCCGGGCTGTTCACGTCTTCGGCTATCACCGTGGCGCCGACCAGGACCTGTATGGTGGTTTCCGTCGCCGTTTTACAGGACACGGTAAGCATGACCTGCACCGGTTCAACGGCAGACGGTTCAAATTCGGTGTTCTGCGCGCGTTCGGTCAACGCGCCGTATTCGCCGGCGACAAAGCTCGCGCCTTTGGCACCTTCCACGCCTTTTTCGCCTTTTTCCCCTTTTTCGCCTTTTTCGCCTTTTTCGCCTTTCGCACCCGCCGCGCCCGTCGCACCCGTCGCGCCTTCCACGCCTTTTTCGCCTTTTTCGCCTTTTTCTCCTTTCGCTCCCGCCGCTCCCGCCGCACCCGTCGCACCTTTGACGCCTTCTACGCCTTTTTCGCCTTTTTCGCCTTTTTCTCCTTTCGCTCCCGCCGCTCCCGCCGCACCCGTCGCACCCGTCGCGCCTTTGACGCCTTCCACCCCTTTTTCGCCTTTTTCGCCTTTTTCTCCTTTCGCTCCCGCCGCTCCCGCCGCACCCGTCGATCCTTCTTTGCCTTCTTTGCCTTCCGGGCCGGTTTCGCCTTTGACGCCCGCTTCGCCTTTCAGCCCTTCTTTGCCTTCTTTCCCTTCTTTGCCTTCCGGACCCGGCGCACCCGTTTCACCTTTGACACCAGCCACACCCGCTTCCCCCGTAGGGCCCGTCGCGCCCGTTGCACCCGCCGCTCCCGTCGCGCCTTTGGGTCCTTCTTTGCCTTCTTTGCCTTCCAGGCCGATTTCGCCTTTGACGCCCGCTTCGCCTATCAGCCCTTCTTTGCCTTCTTTGCCTTCTTTGCCTTCCGGACCCGGCGCGCCGGTTTCGCCTTTGACACCAGCCGCACCCGCTTCGCCCGTAGGGCCCGTCGC
>JBIOEY010000068.1:0-12309 GCA_044446505.1 Solirubrobacterales bacterium | reverse complement strand
GACATCAAGCGCGCGATCGCCACCGAGGGGCCCGTCGTCGTGGACGTGCGCGTCACCCGCGAGGAGAACACCTATCCAATGATCCCCGCCGGCAAGGCCGCGAGAGAGATGGTGGGCTAAGTGGGCGAACCCGCAACCAAGGAGCCGCTCAGCCTCGAGGAGCTCGAAGCCTCCGGCAATCTGCGCACCGGGCGCAAGCACGTCCTCTCGATCCTCGTGGAAAACAAGTCCGGCGTGCTCACCCGGATCGCCGGCCTGTTCGCCCGTCGCGGCTTCAACATCGACACGCTCACCGTCGGTCCCACCGACGACGAGCAGATCTCGCGCGTGACGCTCACCGTCGACGGCGCCCTGCACCCGATCGACCAGGTGACAAAGCAGCTGCACAAGCTGATCAACGTGCTGAAGATCCGCGACCTCGACCCGCAGGACACCGTCTCGCGCGAGCTCGCGATGTTCAAGGTCGCCGCCGACGGCCCTCAGCGCGGCGAGCTGATGCAGATCACCGAGATCTTCCGCGGCAAGGTGGTCGACGTCACGAAGCGCTCGATCATCGTCGAGATCACCGGCACCACCGAAAAGATCGAGGCCTTCGAGGGCATGGTCAGGCCCTTCGGGCTGATCGAGATGATGCGCACCGGCGAGATAGCGATCTCGAGGGGTCGCGGCGAAACGTGAGAGGCACCGCCGAGCGGCTGCGTGAGAGCCCCTTCGCACTGGGCGAGGCCGACCGCGAACGGCTCGGCGCGCGCCTGGAGCTCGCGGTCACGCGCGCGCGGCGCAGCGGGCGCCCAACGCTCGCCACGCTGACGCTGCCGCTGGGCGCCGACGTGGACCCCAGCGCGGTCGTGTGCGCCTCGCGCCGCCCCGACGAGCCGTGGTTCTTGTTCGAGCAGCCCGAGCGCGGCGCCCGCGCGCTGGCGGCGCTGGGCGAGGCGGCCTGTCTCACCGCGCGCGGCCCGGAGCGCTTCTCCGCGGTCGCGGACCGCTGGCGCGCGCTGGCCGCCGCCGCGGTCAGCGATCCCCCCGACGACCCGGGTAGAGGCGGGCCCATCGCGGTGGGCGGCTTCGCGTTCGCCGCCGACGGCGGCGCGGACCCCGCCTGGAGCGGCTTCGAGCCGGCCTCGCTGGTCGTGCCCGAAGTCGCCCTCACGCGCCAGGAGCGCCCGGGGGATGGGCGGCGTGCAGGGGAGGGCGTGGGCCGAGGCGTGCGCCTCACGCTCAGCGCGCTCGCGGCCCCCGACGACACCGCCGAGGAGCTGCTCGCGCGCCTGGAGGATCGTGTGCGCGAGCTGCGCCACCGGCCGCTCGCGCTGCTCGACCCCGCGCCTGCGGGGCGCTACCGGATCGCAAGCGCGATGCCCCCCGAGCACTACGAGGCCGCGGTCGGGCGCGCGGTGGAGATGATCCGCGGGGGGGAGCTCGAGAAGGTGGTGCTCGCGCGCGAGGTCGTGGTGCACGCCCCGTGCGAGTACGACCCCGCAGCGCTCTTCGGAGTGCTGCGCGAGGGCTTCCCCTCGTGCTTCGTCTTCTGCGTGGGACGCGGCGACGCCGCGTTCGTGGCGGCCAGCCCCGAGCTGCTCGTACGCCGCGAGGGCCACCGCGTCAGCGCGCTCGCGCTCGCCGGCTCGATGCGCCGCAGCGCCGACCCCGCCGTCGACGACCATCTCGGCGAACAGCTGATGCACTCCGAGAAGGACCGCGAGGAGCACGCGATCGTGATCCGCCGCATCGAGCGCACGCTGCGCCCGCACGCCCTCTGGGCCGCCGCCCCGCCCGAGCCGACGCTCGTGAAGGTCGCCAACATCCAACACCTCGGCACCCCGATCCGCGCCCAGCTCGCTCAGCCGCTCGACGTGATCGAGCTGCTCGAGCTGATGCACCCCACGCCCGCCGTGGGAGGCGAGCCGCTCGCGCGCGCCCGCCCGCTGATCCCCGCCCTTGAGGGCCTCGACCGCGGCTGGTACGCCGGCCCCGTCGGCTGGGCCGACGCCACCGGCGACGGCGAGTTCTGCGTCGCCCTGCGCTGCGCCCTCCTGCGCGGCCGCATCGCCCGCTGCTACGCCGGCGTCGGCGTGGTGCGCGACTCCGACCCCTCCGCCGAGCTCGCGGAGACCGAGGTCAAGCTCGCGGCGCTGCTGCCGCTGCTCGCAGGCTGAAGGGGCGCGCGCGCCCAGAGGGATAGCCCTCAGGGACGTAGCCGGTCAGAAACAGCGCATACGAAATCTTACTTGCTCGAGGGGCTGGGAGCCCTATGCCAGCGCGCCGTTTGGGCCGTACCGGGTCCTGAAGCCTTGTATCCATCCAATAGCCGGGGCGCAAACGGCTACAGTGCCGCAATGGCTACGACAGCTGGAAAACATCGCAGGACCGCGCCAAGTCCGCCCACCCGGACACGACGCCGGTGGGGAGACCTTGGCTTTGTGCGGTCCGATTGGTGGACCTGGTCATTCCTGCCGCTGGGTTTGATCTACGTCGTTCTCATCGTGACACGCTTCAGCGGCACCCTTGTGAACGTATATGGAAACTCAGATGCCAGCTCGCCGCTGGTGGTCGCCGAACTCATCGGCGAACGAGCTGGAGGCCGGGTTCTCCTCTCGAACTTTCCGTGGTACTCAACTCTGATCTTCGCGGAGGCGACGAAGTGGCTGCCTGCGCATCGCCTGGTTTGGGAAGTGGGACCGTTTTTTCTCGGGCTCCTGTCGATTGCGCTCATGTCCTGGGCAGCCCTACGCGTGGCGGGACGTTGGGCGGCCGCGCTGACTGCTGTCATCCTGCTATGCGCAGGCCCGGGTCGGCTGGAATCGATGTTTTGGCTTACCAATCACACTCCGACCTGGTACTCGCTTGCCCTACTTGCGGCGTTCCTGGTTCTGATAACGGACCGCAGTATCTCTATCGGCTGGCTGTCGTTGACGATCATCACGCTATTCGTCGGCGTGATTGTGGGAATCAACGTCGCCACAGACAAGGAGCTCCTTGTCTCCGGGCTGCTCCCGCTGCTGCTTGCCGGTATCGCAACCTGGGCATTGAGTCGAACTGCCTTGGCCCTGAAGACGATGTGGTTCTCGTTGGCTGTGATGGCCGTGATTGGTGTCAGTGCGATGTCAACGACGTCGATCATGCATTCAGCAGGTGTCTTCGGGAGTGGCTATCCGCTCACGTTTGCAAGTATCGAAGATTTATCCACGAACACAAAGGCTTGGTGGCAGTCAATTGCATATCTGGGCAACGGAGGGTTCTTTGGCGCAGCGATCACATTCACATCCCTATTGGAGCTCATCTGTGCGGCTCTGAGCGTGGGATTGGTGTTTCTCATACCGAGGTATACATGGCGGCATATCAGCAGTTGGCGATCTGGTGGCGAGCCCCTGAGCGAGCAGCTGAGTGTCTACATGATGTTCTGGACAGCCGGCATGGTCTGTCTCTCCGCGGGTTATATTTTCAGCTCGGCTCCAATTTTTCCAGTTACGCCGGAGGGCACAAACTATTTGGTGGGTATCGTCTATGCGGTCGTGGCGATCGTGCCACTGCTCGCTCGTAGCAGCGTCGCGATGCGCGGAGTCGTGGTTGCCGGTACGCTCGTGTTCCTACTCAACTCCGTCCTCGCGCTCGACCATAGCAGTATCGCCGATGCGCCATCGCCCGCGATTGGGCCGTCACCGCAGGTTGCGCGAGATGTAGCGCGGACCGCGGAAGAAATGCACGCCACCCACGGCTATGGCCTCTACTGGGATGCGGCCGCAATAACGTGGCGCGCGAATTTCAGGGTGCTGATTGCGCCGATTGTGGGCTGTCCACAGGGCCCGACGTCGCTGTGCCCTGGTCCACATGATTACCTCGAAGAGTGGTACGCCGCCAGACCCCGCAGGACATTCGTGCTGACCGACACCAGCGTTGTCGCTTGGGCCCCGCCTGCGACGCTGGGGCGCGCGATCGCAACCCGTCGCTTTGGCACCGTGACCATGTATGTGTACAATTACGACGTAGTAGAAAAACTGCTCGAGTGAAGCGGGCTGAGCCTGCCCCGCCCGCGGCGGCGAGGTCCATCCAGGGGCGGGAGGTCAACCACACCAGAGGAGCTCGCGCTCGCAGACGGTGGCGCGCCAGCCGTTCGGGAGACGCGTGGGCGCGACGCCCGCGGGAGGCTCGCGCGTGAGCAGGCAGTACTCCGGCGCGGGCCCGAGCACGAGCTGGCGGCGCCAGAGGCTCGCGTGCTCTGGGTCGATGCCGTCGCCCAGGAGCTCTCCCATTGCGCGGCGGGCGACGCCCGGCGGGCGGGCCACCCACACCGCGAGCGGGGCTCCTGCGAGGTCAACGTGCCCCTCCAGCAAGCTGTACAGCCCGCCCGCGCCCGCGCCGAAGCGCCGGGCGACACCGTCGTGGGCGCTGCGGTGACCGTGCGCGACCGCCGCCTCGTTCAGCACCCCGAGCGCGGCGAAGTCCTCGAGCAGGTACCAGTCCTCGTAGGCGAGTTGCGGCTGCCCGTCCTGCGCAGCCTCGCCGGCGGGATCGGGACAGCGTTGGGTCTCAGTGGGGTCGGCTGGGCGGGACTCCCCGGGGGGTGCAGGGGCGAGCCAGGGGGTTGCGCCGACCCGGAACACCGCCGAGCCGCGGAGGCCCGCTGGGGGAGAGCGGTGCAGCGAGCGGTGGAAGCGCTCGCAGGCGCGCTCGTACGCCTCGCGCTCGATCCCGTCCGCCGGGCGGTGCCATAGAAGGTAGGCGAGCAATGCCTTGCTCCCGGGCCCCCGCGGGAGCTCAGGCTCCCCCGTCCAGCACGCCGGCGACGGCCTCCCAGGCGCGGCGGTGAAGCTCGACGTTGCGCGCTCGGTCGGTGCGCACCTCGATGATCCGCGAGCGGCCCGGACGCGGCGTGAGCGCGCGCTCGAGCGCCGCGCGGAAGGAGACGACGTCCGCGACGGCCTCGTGCTCGAGGCCGTACAGCTGTGCGGCGAGCGCGAAGTCGAGGCCGGTGGGGGTCGCGATGTGCAGGGTGTAGAGGTCTCCCGCCTGTGCCATCGGAGCTCCCGCCACTCCCAGGAAGTCGAAGATCCCCCCGCCGCCGTTGTCGATCAGCACGATCGTGAGGTCGAGCTCGAGGCGCCGCGCGGCGATCAGGCCGCCGATGTCGTGGGCGAGCGCGACGTCTCCGATCAGCAGCACCACCGGCCCATGGCCCTCCGCGGCGGCGCCGAAGGCGCTGGAGACGGTCCCGTCGATCCCGTTGGCGCCGCGGTTGCAGAGCACGCGCGGTGGGTCGGCTCGCACCGGCCAGAAGCTCTCGATGTCGCGCACCGGCATTGAGGAGGCCACAAACAGCGTCGCCTGCTCGGGCAGCAGCACGCCGAGCTCGGCGGCCACCGCGGGCTCGCACAGGCCCTCCGCGCCCAGCACCCCGAGGATCGCCTCGGAGGCGCGCTCGTCCGCGCTGCGCCAGCCCGCCAGCCAGTCGGGGCTGATCTCCAATCGGTCGCCGGCCAGCTCGCTCAACGCCTGCACGGGATCGACGGCGAACGAGTCGCTGAGCATGGCCTCGGGGTCCTGCCAGTCGCCTACGGGGTCCAGTAACACCTGCGGCACATCGCGCAGCCCCACCAGCCATTGGCGCAGTGGCTTGGAGGTCGGCAGTGCGCCCACGCGAATCACCACGTCGGGTCGCATCTCCGCGGCGAACGCCGGGTTGCGCAGCAGCGCGTCGTAGTGCGCCACCGCCGCCTCGCCTCGACGGGCGCCGGAGAGCGGGTCGGCCAGCAGCGGCCAGCGCGCGGCGGCGCAGAACTCCGCGGCGGCGGCCAGCGGGGCGCCGAGCTCGTGGCGTCCGGCGACCACCACGCCGCGCGTGCACGAGGCGAGCAGCGTGGAGAGCTCGGCCATCGCGTCGGGCGCGTGCAGGTGCGCGGTGGGGCGCCGCACGTATGGGGCTTCGTCGGGGCGCCCCGTCCCGTCGTGGGGCAGCGGCACCTCCTCGCCGATCACGAGCGGCTCGCGCAGGGGGAAGTTGAGGTGCACCACGCCGGGGCGGCCTTCGAGCGAGCGCCAGTAGGCGCGGCAGGCGAGCGTGCGCATCCAGTGCAGTCCACCCTCGCTGGCTTCGGGCGTGCCAACCTCGAAGAACCACTTGGCGGCGTCTCCGTAGAGCTTGATCTGGTCGATCGTCTGCCCGGCGCCGTTCTCGCGCAGCTCAGGAGGGCGGTCGGCTGTGAGGATCAAGAGCGGCACGCCGGCCTCGTGTGCCTCGATCGCGGCGGGCAGCAGCTCCGCGGCGGCGGTGCCCGAGGTGCACGTCACCGCGACCGGCCGCCCCGAGGCCTTGGCGAGGCCGACCGCGAAGAACCCGGCGCAGCGCTCGTCGATGTGCGAGTGGCAGCGCAGCCGCGGCTCCCGCGCGAGGCTCAGCACGAGCGGCGTGCAGCGCGACCCGGGCGAGGTGCACGCGTCACGCAATCCGCAGCGCGCGAGCTCGTCCACGAACGCGCGCAGCAGGAGGTAGGTGTCGGTGGCGGGAGTCATAGGATCGCGGGGTGCCCGAGAGCGTCGTCCTGCTACACGGCTTCAGCGGCACCCGCCGCGCCTGGGACGGCGTGGTGGGGCGGCTCGACCCCGAACGCTACAGCCCGCTGGCGCTCGACCTCCTGGGGCATGGCGAGGCCGCGGACGCGCCGCGCCCGATCACGTTCGCGGGCGCTGCCGAACACGTGCTCGGCGCGAGCCCCGCGCGGTTCACGCTGTGTGGCTACTCGCTGGGTGGCCGGGTCGCGCTGCACGTCGCGCTCGCGGCGCCCGAGCGGGTGCGGCGGCTGGTGCTGGTGGGCGCCAATCCGGGCATCGAGGACGAGGCCGAGCGGGCCGAGCGGCGACGCTCCGACCGCAGGCTCGCCGATGAGCTCGAACGGGCGCCGTTCGAGCAGTTCATCGAGCGGTGGCGCACCCAGCCGCTGTTCGCCGGCGAACCCCCCGAGGCGGGGGCGCTGGCGCGTGAGGACCAGCGGCGCAACCGACCCCACGCTCTCGCCGCTGTGCTGCGCGGTCTCGGCACAGGGGAGATGGTGCCGCTGTGGAACCGCCTGTCCGACCTGGAGATGCCCGTCACCGTCCTGGTGGGCGAGCGCGACGCCAAGTTCCAGGCACTGGGAGGGCGGATGGTGGAGCTGCTGCCCGATGGAGAGTTGGTCGTCGAGCCCGGCGGCCATGGGCTGCCGCTGGAGAATCCGGCGGCGGTGGCGCGAGCTTTGAGCCGCTGACATCGGGCGCACGTCCGCCCGAGCCAAGACGAGCGTCACTCCGCGCCGACCCCGAGCCCGGGCGCGGAGGGCACCGCGATGTGGCCCTCCCTGGCGGGCAGCGGGTCATCGAGGTCCGCGAACAGGCCGAGCGTGGCGAGCCCGCATGGGGGGAGCGGGCCGCGCGAGGCGAGCGCGGCGGCGGCGTGCACCGCGGCGGCGACGCCGAGGGGGCCGTCGAGGGTCGAGGCGAGGTAGACCTCGGCGCCGGAGGCGCGCACGAGCGCGGCGGCGGCGAGCAGCCCGGCGATGCCCCCGCAGCGGGAGATCTTCAGGCAGACGGCGTCGGCGACGCCCGCGCCGAGCGCGCCGTGCTCGGCGGCGGTCTCGTCGATCGCCACGCGCGCTGCGACGCGCTCGCGCACTTCGCGCACCGCCCGCAGGCCGTGGGTGGGCTCCTCCACGAGCTCCAGTCCCACGGGGGTGAGCGCCTCGATCGCGCGCACCGCCTGCTCGACGTCCCACGCGCCGTTGGCGTCGACGCGCAGCGCGACGTGCGGACCCACCGCCGCGCGCACCGCGGCCGCGCGGCCCGCGTCGTCGCCGACGCCGACCTTGACCTTCACGCACTCGAAGCCGAGGTCGGCCGCGCGCGCGGCCTGCTCGGCGGCGCCGGCGCGGTCGGTGGCGCCCACCGTGGCGTTCACGGCGACCTCCGCGGCGGGATCGTCGGTGAGCAGCGCCGCGACGGGCTTTCCCGCGCGGCGCCCGGCGCGGTCCCACAGCGCGAGGTCGATTGCGGCGAGCGCGGCGGGGAGGTCGTCGACGCGCCGGCACGCCTCGATCAGCTGGGCGCCGCTGGCGCGCTCGGACTGCATCAGCACCGGTCGGTAGGCCTCGAGCGCGGCGCGCACCCGCGCGAGGCTGACCCCGTCGTAGGGCTCCAGCGGCGTCGCTTCCCCGTAGCCGGTGAGCCCCTCGGCGTCGGTGAGCGCGACCGTCAGCAGCTCCCGCTCGCCCACGGTCCCGTGTGCGGTCTCAAGCGGCGTGGAGAGCCGCAGCGCGCGGGCGGTGAGGCTCATCTGCATGTGAGCGCCTCAGTCGATCCCCCCGCCGGCGAGGATCCCGGCGGAGAAGAGCAGGCAGAAGATTAGCTGCAGCTGGCCGGTGCGCGCAAGCGCCCCGTTGAGGGAGGGGCCGTCCACGCGCGTGCGCACGACCCGCACGAGCGACATGGCGAGTGGGAGCGCGGCCCAGGGGAGCAGCAGCCAGGCGCTCATCGAGCCGAGCAGCCAGGGCAGCGGGGCGCAGGCGAAGGCGACGGCGAGCATCGCGGTGTAGAGCGCGCGGGTGCGCCCCCGACCGAGGCGCACTGCGAGCGTGCGCTTGCCGGCGCGGCGGTCGGTGTCGATGTCGCGGACGTTGTTGACGACGAGGATCGCGCTGGCGAGCAGGCCGACGGGGACGGCGCAGGCGAAGGCCTGCCAGGGGAGGTGTTGGACCTGCACGTAGTAGGAGCCGGCGACGGCGACGATCCCGAAGAAGAGGAACACGAACAGCTCGCCGAGCCCTTCGTAGCCGTAGGGGCGGGGCCCCCCGGTGTAGAGGACGCCGGCGAGGATCGAGGCGGCGCCGACCGCGAGCAGCCCCCAGCCGGCGACGGCGATCAGGTAGATCCCGCAGAGGACGGCCATGCCGAACGTGACGTAGGTGGCGAGCAGCACCTGGCGCGGGGGCACGAGCCCCCCGGCGGTGACGCGCACAGGGCCGAGGCGATCCTCGGTGTCGGCGCCGCGGCGGGCGTCGGAGTAGTCGTTGGACAGGTTGGTGCCGACCTGGATGAAGATCGCGCCGAGCAGGGCGGCGACGAACGCGAAGGGGTCGAAATGGCCGTCGCCGAGTGCGAGCGAGGTGCCGACGAGCACGGGGGCGATCGCGGCGGGGAGCGTGCGCACGCGCGCGGCCATCACCCAGATGCGCACCGCGCTCGAACCGCGCGGAACCGCGAGCGCCGCCGGACGATCTGCCGGCCGATCCTTGAGCGGCGGCGCCGGGGGGGAGGGCACGACAGTCATGCCCTCCGCGGGAACTTGGAGAAGTCGGGGGTGCGCTTCTCGCGGTAGGCGTCGCGGCCCTCCTGCGCCTCGGCGCTGCCGTAGAAGAGGAGGTTGGCGTCGTGGGCGAGCTGCTGGATGCCCGCGAGGCCGTCCTCGGCGGCGTTGAACGAGGCCTTCAGGAGCCGCAGGGAGAAGGGGGAGAGGGCGAGCATCTCGCGGCACCACCCCACCGTCTCCTCCTCCAGGCGCTCCAGAGGAACGACCGTGTTGACGAGCCCCATCTCCAGCGCCTGCGCGGCGGTGTACTGGCGGCAGAGGAACCAGATCTCCTTCGCCTTCTTGGGTCCCACGAGGTTCGCGAGAAGCCCCGCGCCGAAGCCCCCGTCGAAGGAGCCCACGCGCGGGCCGACCTGCCCGAAGCGGGCGTTCTCCGCGGCGATCGTGAGGTCGCACACGAGGTGCAGCACGTGCCCGCCGCCGATCGCGTAGCCGGCGACCATCGCGACGACGGGCTTGGGCAGCCGGCGGATCTGGATGTGCAGGTCGGTGACGTGGAAGCGCCCCGGGCGGGTGGGATCTGGATTACCGGCGGCGTCCTCAGCGAGGTAGCCGGAGTCCCCGCGCACGCGCTGGTCCCCCCCGGAGCAGAACGCCAGCGAACCCTCCCCGGTGAGCACGATCGCCCCGACGTCGTGGTCCTCCTGAGCCTGCGTGAGCGCGCGCGAGATCTCGATCACGGTGAGCGGGCGGAACGCGTTGCGCACCTCGGGACGGTCGATCGTGATCTTCGCGATCGACCCCTCGGGGTGGCTCGACTTCTCGTAGCGGATGTCGGTGTACTCGCCGGCGGTGGTCCAGGTGGTGGGCAAGGCTCCTGCGCGCTCCTTCTCGAAGGATTTTTTTTGGGATTTGGATGGGTTCGGTCTGTGGCGCGCCGGGGCGCACGAGATCGAGCCACGGGCAAGGCTAGCCTTTGCGGGAGATGATCGTTGAAGCCTGGCTTCAGCGCGCTGCCGCGGCGGCGCCCGTGGCGATCGCGGTGGAGACCCCGCGGGGCGCCTGCTCCTACGCGCAGCTGCACGAACGCGCGCAGGCGGGCGCCACGGAGCTTGCCGCGCGGGGGGGCGGCCCGGGCGAGCGGGTGGCGATCGCGCTGCCCGCAGGGCTCGACTTCGTATACGCGCTGCACGCCTGTTTGCTGCTGGGCGCGGTCGCCGTGCCTGTGGACCTGCGTCTGGGGGAGCGCGAGCGCGCCACGATCTTGGACGGGGCGGCGATTGTTGTGGACGAGCCGCTGCGGGTGAATCTGGCACACGGCCTCTCCACGGGCGCTGCGCACGACCTGGACGCCGTGGCCGCGATCATCCACACCTCTGGGACCACCTCGGCACCGAAGCCGGTGGAGCTGACGTACGGCAACTTCCTGTGGAGCGCGCTGGGCTCGGCGGTGGCGCTCGGCCTGGATCCCGGGGAGCGGTGGCTGTGCAACCTGCCGCTCTCTCACGTGGGGGGGCTGTCGATCCTGGTGCGCAGTGCGATCTACGCGACCACAGCGGTGGTGCACGAGCGTTTCGATGCAGAGCTCACGCTCAGGGCGCTTTTTGCCGACTTCCCATCAGTGACGATTGTTTCGCTCGTCGCAACCACCCTCGCGCGACTGCTCGACGCAGGCTTCGAGCGCCCCCCTGCCCTGCGCTGTGCGTTGACCGGCGGGGGCCCTGTGCCCGACGCGCTGCTCGAGCGCGCCCGCGCGGCGGGGGTCGCGGTGAGCCTCACCTACGGCCTGACCGAGGCGTGCTCGCAGGTGAGCACGCTCCCGCTCGCCGCGCTGAGAGACGAACGCAGCGCCGTTCCCACCGCGGGCCCACCGCTCTTCTGCACGCGCCTGCGGACCTCCGCGGAGGGGGAGATCGAAGTCGCCGGTCCGACCGTCGCGCGGGGAGCGGCCGGCGCGGATGGCTGGTTGCACACTGGGGATTTGGGTAGATTGAACGCAGATGGGTGCCTTCAGGTGACGGGACGCAAGGCCGACACGATCGTCAGCGGCGGGGAGAACGTGGCGCCCACCGAGGTCGAGGCTGTGCTCGAGAGTCACCCCGGGGTACTCGAGGCCGCGGTGCTCGGCCGCGCGGACGAGCGTTGGGGGGAGGCGGTCACCGCGCTGGTCGTCCTCTGCGCCGGGGCGAACGTGGGCGAGGAGGCGCTGCGCGCGCACTGCGCGGCGCGCCTGGCCGCTTACAAGGTCCCCAAGCAGGTGGTGCTGGTCGAGGGTCCGCTGCCGCGCACGCGCTCGGGCAAGCTGGTGCGCAGGGAGATGATCTGAGGTGGAGGCTGAGGAATACCGCGTCGCCAACGCCGAGCACTGGGAGGAGGCGGCTCCCGGCTGGGTGCGCCGCGGAGGAGAGATCCGCGCGTTCGGGGCGCCCGTCTCGCAGTGGCTCGTGCAGGCGATCGACCCCCGCCCGGGCCAGCGCGTGCTGGAGCTGGCGGCGGGGCTGGGGGAGACGGGCCTGCTGGCGGCCGAGCTGGTGGCTCCCACGGGCGGGGTGATCCTCTCCGACCAGGCGGAGGCGATGCTGGAGGGCGCGCGCGAGCGCGCGGCGGAGCTCGCGCTGACGAACGTGGAGTTCCAAGTGTGGAACGCGGAATGGATCGACCTGCCGGTGGCGAGCGTCGACGCCGTGCTGTGCCGCTGGGGGTACATGCTGATGGCCGACCCCTCTGCGGCGCTCTCGGAGACACGCCGCGTCCTGCGCCCCGGCGGGCGCCTCGCGCTGGCGGTGTGGGACACGCTCGGCGCCAACCCGTGGGCGCTCGCGCCGCGGCAGGAGCTGATCGAGCGCGGGCTCGTCCCGGCGCCCAGCGGTGCCGGCACTCTCGCGGACGGGCCACCCGAGCACGTGCCGGGGCCGTTCGCGCTCGGGGACCCCGCGCGCGTGCGCGAGCTGCTGGAGCAGGCGGGCTTCGCCGAGGCGCGGGTCGAGGCGGTCGAGGTGGCGCAGCGCCACGCGAGCTTCGACTCCTTCTGGGAG
>JBIOEY010000067.1:0-12384 GCA_044446505.1 Solirubrobacterales bacterium | reverse complement strand
CTCAAGATGAGCTCTCCCATCCCCTAGAGGGAGTAAGACCCCTGGTAGACCACCAGGTTGATAGGCCGGATCTGGAAGGGCGGTGACGCCTGTAGGAGACCGGTACTAATGGTTCGAGGGCTTGACGGATTTTTTGATTTCAGGTGGTACCCGTGTGGCGCTGTGCAGTTTTGAAGGACCCGGAGGCTGGTCTCTCGACTTTTTCCGGTGGCCTTGGCGAGGGGGAAACACCTCTTCCCATTCCGAACAGAGCAGTTAAGCCCCTCAGCGCCGATGGTACTTGGCTCGCAAGGGCCTGGGAGAGTAGGACGCCGCCGGTTCTTTCGCACACGAGCCGCCCCACCGGGCGGCTCGTGGCGGTGGGCGAGGCGGCCCGGACCCATCGACGCCCGGCGCGATTCTGGGCGGTCGTGATCGAGGATTCTGGGGGTCGTGATCGAGTAGGCTTGCGCCATGTCGAGCCTGGCCGGCCTCTTCGCCCGCATCAGTCCCCACCTCGCGCACCGCCCCGGCAGCGCCCGCGCCACGCAGGCCCACGCGTGGCTGATGCGGCGCACGGGTGGGCGCATCGGGGGCTCGGCGCTCGGCACCGAGTTCCTCGTGCTGCGCACCATCGGGCGGCGCAGCGGGCGCGAGCGCGACGCCCCGCTGCTCTTCGTGCGCCACGGCGAGGGCTTCGCCATCGTCGCTTCCAACGCCGCCTCCGCGCGTCCCCCCGCGTGGTGGTTCAACCTCCAAGAGCACCCCGACGCCGAGGCGCTCGTGCGCGGACGCACCCACCCCGTTCACGCCCGTGCCGCCACCGCCGAGGAGATCGCCGAGCTTTGGCCTCGGCTCGTCCATCTCTACAGCGGCTACGACCACTACAAATCGATCGCCACGCGCGAGTTGCCCGTCGTGATCCTCGAGCCGAGAGTCTAGGCTAGGAGCAGGTCCGCGCCCGCAGGTTGTTCCGCCGGTCTGAAAGCAGGGTGCTCTCGCGGAGGAAGGTGCTGGCGCGCCTGATTATGAGAGGCTGGTCGGCGTGCAGTTTGCGCTGGCTATGCGTAGTAGCGTGAGATCACGAGCAGCTGGCTGAAGATGTCGTGCGCGAAGACCAGCAGCACGAGCATCGCACCGGCGACAGGCCCCCAACGCCGACCGGCCCCGCGGGCGGCCAGCGCGCACACGAGGCCCAGGAGCGGGACCAGGGGCAACATGTAGCGGGCCTGCCGGTATTCCGCGTCGATCGCGGGGAACTGGGCGTAGGAGGCTGCTCCCACAATCGCCATCACGCCGACGCTCAGGCAGCCGTAGACCGCGAGCTCTGGGAGCCGTCGACGCAACGCCGCCCGGTTGACGACGAGCGCGCGCAAGCATAGGAAGGCGATTGCACCAGCCGGTATCAACGCTACGTCATAGACCCAGCTGGGGAATGTGGTGTCCAGCCAACCGTAAAGGCCGATATACGCATTGAACCAAAGCTGGCGTGTGGTGAAGATACCCGGGAAGTCATGTGGCATACCCGGTAGGCGAGGAAGGTAGAACTGCCAAATGTAGTCGATCTCTCCGGGAATCGACCGATTCACCGAGGCGTTGGCAGCATTCGCGATCGCGCCTCCCAAGGGCTGGCTGGCGATGGCGTTGAGAAGCACGTAAACCACCACAGGAGCCACTGCGATGCTGGTGGCGAGCGCGAAGCAGCGATAGGCCATTCGCCGTGAGGTCTGCGCGTCGCGATACGTGAGATACACCAGCCCGATCAACATACCCGGTGCGAGTCCGACGAAGCTCAGCTTGGTCAAGAAGCCGAGGGCTGTCACAGCGCCGATGGCGATTGCCAGCTTTGGTGTCAGCCCACCCCGGAACGCCTTCGCGAAGCAGTAGAAGAGCGCCGCGGATATCGTGTAGATCATCACTTCGGGATTCACGGCTCCCGAAGCGAATCCCAGCAGTGGTGTGAGCGCGATACTCAGCCCGCCGACGATCCACGCCCATGACGTTTGGGGCAGTACCTCGCGAATGAACAAAAAGACGAACAGCCCAGTCACCCCGCACATCAATGCGCTCAGTAGCCTCATCAGCTGTAAACGGGTGAGCAGGTTGCTCTTACTCGCCAAGTCATACGGGATCGACTCGAGCGCATAGTACAGCGGCGGCTCGCCGGTAGCCACGGCGGCCGCTCTGCTTCCTCCGCGTGATTCCTCCGTTTGCTTGAGGTCGCTCTGCAGTTTCTGCACTGCTGCGTTGGAGGAAATCGACTGATGATTTGGCTGTTCGCGAATTTCGTCGTAATGGAGGTCTGACAGGATCAAGATCTCTTCGGTCGAAAAGACTTCGCTCGACGATGACGGCAGGTGGCCGGTGTCTGCGAACTGC
Source organism: Solirubrobacterales bacterium (assembly GCA_044446505.1). GTDB lineage: Bacteria > Actinomycetota > Thermoleophilia > Solirubrobacterales > Solirubrobacteraceae > Palsa-744. The sequence goes on along the minus strand of JBIOEY010000067.1, from coordinate 10,026 downwards.
TTGACATAGGCGAAGTGCGATGGCTCATCGGAGACCTGAAAAGGAGGAGTGACGAACGACCACGCAGTGGCGTTCAGGCATGCGACGATCGCACAGATCCAGCCGGCGGTTGGAACGCTGGTCAACAGCCTCCCAAGACTCCGCTGCTCCGGCCCACGGCGATGCGCCCGCCCACGATCCGTACGCGGCCAGGCCTGTGCCCTCCTTGTAAGCGACCGAGTACCCACCGCCGAGCGCTCCTCGGGCCTGCCCGCAGGGGCCTTTTTGGCCGCGCGCCGGCTCATCGCAGATCTCGCGCCATCTGCCTGAAGGCGAGCGTGGCCGCCGCTCCCATTAGCAGCGCGAGGAGCAGCCCGATCCAGGTCCCGCTCCAAGCTCGGCCCTGTCCCATGTGCTGAACGACGGACGCGATCCGCGACCACCACGAGCGATCGCCCGGTCGCAGGTATTCGATTTGCATCCTTCCCGGCAGTGGCGTCCCGTCGCGGAGCGCCGCGAGCGGCTGTGGCGTCTTTTCGCCGATCAGCGACACCGTTTCGTCTTGCGGTGCCACCGCAAGACAGACTGTCGCCCCCCGGATCGTGCTCGCCGTCTGCCGCACGGGGATGGTGACAACTTTCCCGATCCACCCCGACCCAAGTTCTCCATCGGTCACGAGTCGAGGGCCCGCCAGCACCTCGGCGGTCAGCTTCGGGCCGGTAATCGCTTCCATCGAGAGGCGCACCGCCGAAGTGTCTCGGGGAAGCACCTCATTGGGCTGACAGACATCGACAGCGGTCGTGGTTTCCAGCAACAGGTTTTCACGCGTCGCCCCATTTGCCCCCGCGAGCCTGGCTGGCGAGCGTGTCAGCGTCACACCGATCGCGATCGCGATCAGCGCTAGGCCGGTGGCGAGTGTGATCGGGATTCGCACGGGTGGCGCTTTCTGACTGTGGTCTCCGGGCACGGTGGATCGATACCGCGTGGGCGAGGGCCCAGCGAGTGGTTTCCTAATGAATAGAACGCTATCGCGGATTGCCAATCAGGGTCAAATGCGGTGCCGTGGCCGTGCGGGCCCTAGGATTGTCGCATCCGCATTCCAGCCGGATATCGCTGTGATTCGCGCTCAGCGCTGAAAGTTGCTACGTCCCACGAGGAGCGGTGGGAAACGTTTCCCTTTATGCTCGGCGCACGGGTTGGGCTTCCCTGGCGCTCACTCGATCGATGGGGTGTCGCCGTTATGTCGCCCACTCGAAAGCGCGCGACATCCGCCGCGAGGGCCGCGAGGGCGTCGTGCGCTCGGCGCAGAGGCACGGCTGCGGCGGGGACGCCGGTTGGCCCCCCCGCCGCGGTGTCAGCCGCCGGCGCAGCGGCGCGCGGTGCGCGGGAGCCCACGTGGGCTCGTGACTTGCCGGTGCGAACTCCTCCTGGCCGACCTCCCAGTCGACTGGATCGCCGTCCTCGAGCAGAAGGAACGCGCGGGCCAGCGATAGCGTCTCCCGGGCGCGCTGTGCGAGTGTCGATGTCCGAGCTGAACAGAACACGTGTTCGTAAGATACGACGCCCCTCGGACGGAACGGCACGAACATACGTGCGCCCCGGCTTCGCGGACGCCGAAGTGGCTCAACCGAGCCAGATCGAGCCCTTCGGCCTGCAACGAAAGTTGCAATGCGGCCGCTTCTGCCGTGTCGAGCGGCGACCCCGCGGCGTGCGGATCGGCCGGCGCCGCCCGCGCACCTGCACTCGCACCGCGTGCGGGCTCTCCTCGCGCGCGGCCCGCCGGCCGGTCGGCGCCGCGGCCCGTGCACACGCTCGGGTGCCGCGCTGCGAGCTCCCTTGCGCGCGGCGCCCCGTCCGCTCCAGACCCCGCGCGTGCAGGTCCCCGAGCCCCGTGCGCGAACACCAGATCCATGGCTGTTACCCTTGCCGGAAGACGCGGCGGCGGTTCGATCATCGGCCGGCGGGCGCGCGCGAAGCCCATGGAGAAGTTCGTCATCGAAGGCGGCGTCCCGCTCTCCGGCACGTTGACCCCGGCCGGGAACAAGAACGCGGCGCTGCCGATCCTCGCCGCCTGCGTCCTCACCGAGGACGAGGTGCTCGTGCGCAACGTCCCCCGCATCCGCGACGTCGAAGCGATGGTCGCGATCCTCGTGCAACTCGGGGTGCGCGTGGAGTGGCAGGGGCCCAACGAGCTCGCGGTCTGCGCCGCGGGGGTCCACAGCGTCGAGGTCGATCCCGAGCTCGCCGAGCGGATCCGCGCCTCCTTCCTGCTCGCGGGCCCGTTGCTCGCGCGCTTCCAGCGCGCGCTGATGCCCCCGCCCGGCGGCGACGTGATCGGGCGGCGGCGCCTCGATCCGCACCTCGACGCGTTCCGCGCGATGGGGGCGCGCACCGACTGCGCGCGCGACATCCTCCTCAGCGCCCCCTGCGGGCTGCGGCCCACGGACGTGTTCATGGACGAGCCCTCCGTGATGGCCACCGAGAACGCGCTGATGGCCGCCGCGCTCACGCCCGGGCACACCGTGATCGGCAACGCCGCCTGCGAGCCCCACGTGCAGGACCTCGCGCGGATGCTCGTAAAGATGGGCGCCGACATCCAGGGGATTGGCTCCAACCTGCTCACCGTCAATGGCTCCGAGCGCCTTCACGGCTGCGTGCACGAGATCGCCCCCGACCACATCGAGATCGGCAGCTTCATCGCGCTCGCCGGGGTCACCGGCGGGGAGCTGCGCGTCAAGGACACCGTACCCGGCGATCTGCGCATGATCCGCCTCGTCTTCGAACGCCTCGGCCTGCGCACCGAGCTGCACGGCAACGACGTGCTCGTCCCCGGCGGGCAGCGGCTCGTCGTGCAGGCGGACGTGGGGGAGTACAAGAGCAAGATCCAGGACGGGCCCTGGCCCGCCTTCCCCGCCGATTTGACCTCGATCGCGCTCGCCCTCGCCACCCAGGCGGAGGGGTCGATCCTCGTGCACGAGTGGATGTTCGAGAACCGCCTGATCTTCACCGACAAGCTGATCCTGATGGGCGCCGACATCGTGATGTGCGACCCCCACCGCGCGATCGTCACCGGCCCGAGAAGGCTGCGCGGGGAGCGCGTCGAGTCCCCCGACATCCGCGCCGGGATGGCGATGCTGCTCGCCGCCCTCTGCGCGGACGGCCGCAGCGAAATCGGCAACATCCGCCAGATCGACCGGGGTTACGAGCGAATCGACGAGCGCCTGCGCGAGCTCGGCGCCAACATCGAGCGCGTCGCCGTCGAGCCCCAGCCGGTAGTCCACGTCTAGCCTCCCGGGCGATGATCCACCCGATCCCCAGCGGCACCCGCGACGTGCTGCCCGACGAGATGCGCGAGATGCGCCTCATCACCGAGGCGCTGCGCGGCGTGTTCGACGCGCACGGCTACGGCGAGGTGTACACGCCGGCGCTGGAGTACGAGGCGGTGCTCGCCCGCGCGGAGCTCACCTCGCCCTCGCAGCCGCCGGTGTACCGGATGTTCGACGAGAGCGGGGCGCTGCTTGTGCTGCGCTCGGACATGACCGTGCCGATCGCGCGGGTGGTCGCCACGCGCTACCCGCAGAGCCCGCCTCCCCTGCGCTTCTGCTACCTCGCGCACTGCTACCGCGCGGTGCGCGCGCAGCGGGGGCAGCCCCGCGAGCTGCTGCAGGCCGGCATCGAGCTGATCGGCTCGCCCGCGCCGGAGGGCACCGCGGAGGCGCTCACGGTGCTCTGCCGCGCGCTGGACGCCACGGGCCTCGAGGGCTACCGCGTGGGCCTCGGCGACGCCTCGCTGTTCCCCGCGCTGATGGCTGGCGTGGAGGTCCCCGAGGGCGCGCGCGCCGAGCTGCTCGAGGCGCTCGCGCGCAGGGACTTCGTCGAGCTCGAGCGCGCCCTCGGCGCGGCGGGGCTGCCCGCGGGGGAGGCCGAGCTGCTGCTGAGCGTCCCCCAGCGCCGCGGCGGGCCCGAGGTGCTCGCGGGCCTCCCCGGCCCCGCGGCGGACGCGGTGGCGGGGATGCGGATGGTGCACGAGCTGCTCGAGCCGGAGGTCGCGGAGCGGGTGATCTTCGACCTCGGCCTCGTGCGCAGCCTCGGCTACTACACGGGCGCCGTGTTCGAGGTCTACGACCCCGCGCTCGGCGCCCCGATCGGCGGCGGCGGGCGCTACGACGAGCTGCTCGGGCGCTTCGGGCGCCCGCTGCCCGCGGTCGGCTTCGCGTTGGGCATCGACCGCCTCCACATCGCGCTCGCCGGGGAGGAGCGCGGCCGCGGGGCGGGGCTCACGCGATGAGCGCGATCAACGGCCTCACGATCGCGGTGCCCCGCGGCGCGCTGTTCGAGGACACGGTGGCGCTGCTCGCGCGGCTCGGGGTGGACACGGGGGAGCTGCGCAGCAACGACCGCAAGCTGCTGTTCGAGGAGATCGGGGTGATCACGATGCGCCCCACCGACGTGCCCACCTACGTGGAGGCGGGCGCCGCGGACCTGGGGATCACCGGCAAGGACGTGCTCGCCGAGCGCGCGATCGGCGAAGTGGGGGGGGTGGGCCGCGAGGTGTACGAGCTGCTCGACCTCGGGTACGGGCGCTGCACGATGGTGCTCGCGAGCATCGCCGGCGAGCCGGACCCCGCGGCGGAGGCGCTGCGCCGCCTGGGGGTGATGCGGGTCGCCACGAAGTACCCGCGGATCGCCGCACGCCACCTCGAGGAGACCGGCCGGCAGGCGGAGATCGTGGAGGTGAAGGGCTCCGTGGAGCTCGCCCCGCTCACGGGGCTCGTGGAGGCGATCGTGGACCTCACCGCGACCGGCACCACGCTGCGCGAGAACAGCCTCCAGGTGCGCGAGGACATCCTCGAGTGCACCGCGCGCCTGATCTGCAACCCCGTGGCTCACAAGCTGAAGGCCGCCGCGATCGACGACCTCCTGGGGCGGCTGCGTGCGGGTTGAGCGGCGCCGCGCGCACACGATGAGCGACGCCGCCATGTGGCTTCGCGGACTCATCCCGAGCGCAGACTTCGTGGAAGACCGCGTACGCGAGATCGTGGTCGACGTGATGGAGCGCGGCGACGAGGCTGTGGTGGATTACACACGCACATATGACACCGACGTGGACCCCCACCCACTGGTGGTGCCGGGGGCTGAGCTGGACGAGGCAATCACGCGGTTGCCCCTGGACATGGTCGCGGGACTCCAGGTCGCGACGGCCAACGTGGCCGAGGTCGCTCAGGCTGACGTCGCTGAGAACGTGTCGGTGACGCTGCCCCAGGGCCAGCGCGTGACGCGACGGGAGATACCGGTGAAGTCCGCGGCGGTGTATGTCCCGGGTGGACGGGCGCCATACCCGAGCACCGCGGTTATGGGAGTTGTCACCGCTCGCGCCGCGGGCGTGCAAGATGTCGTGGTGTGCTCTCCGCCCGCTCGGGACGGGCAGATTCACCCCATGATTCTCGGCACCTGCAGGCTGTTGGGGGTGGAGCGCGTGTACCGCATGGGCGGAGCGCAGGCGGTAGCAGCCCTGGCTTATGGGACGCAGACGGTGGATCGCGTGGATGTGATCGTGGGTCCGGGCAACCTCTATGTGCAGGAGGCCAAGCGCCAGGTGTCGAGCATCGTGGGCATCGACGGCTTTGCCGGCCCGAGCGACCTGTTGGTGGTGATGGGCGAGGACGCCGACACACGCCTGGTCGCGTTGGACCTTCAGGCTCAGGCAGAGCACGGCAGGGCGAGCCTAGTGGCCGCGGTGTCCTCCGTGCCCGCGACCCTAGATGCCCTTGCGCGGGAGATCGAAGGCCTGGACGCACAAGCCCCTACGGTGGAGCCGGCGGTGTGCGCGCTGATCGATGTGGCCGATGTGCAGGCGGGGATTGAGCTTGCCAATGCATATGCGCCCGAGCACCTTGAGTTGGTGGGTGCTGAGCCTGAGGCGCTTGCTTCGAAGGTGCGCTCCGCCGGCTGTGTCTTCGTGGGGGCCGCCGCAGCAACGGCGTTCGGTGACTATGTGGCGGGCTCCAACCACATTCTCCCAACGGCCGGGGCAGCACGCTTCGCCTCGGGTCTCTCCACTCGCCACTTTCGCCGCCGTATGTCGGAAGTCAGGATCGACCCTGCTGGCGCGGAGAAGCTGGCCCGAGCCGGGGCCCCGATCGCGCGCGCGGAGGGCTTCGAGTGGCACGCCAGGTCGATGGAGGCGCGGATGGGGGAGAATCAGGAGTCATGAGCCGCACCGCCACGATCGAGCGCAGGACGGGGGAGACCGAGGTCGCGCTGACGCTCGCCCTCGACGGCACCGGCGCGGGCGCGCGCGCGACGGGGGTGGGCTTCCTCGACCACATGCTCGACCTGCTCGCCCGCCACGGGCGCCTCGACCTCGACGTGAGGGTCAGCGGGGACCTGCAGACGGGCGCGCACCACACGGTGGAGGACACCGCGATCGTGCTCGGCCAGGCGCTCGACGGGGCGCTGGGGGAGCGCCGGGGGATCGTGCGCTACGGGTCGGCGCTAGTGCCGATGGACGAGGCGCGCGCGAGCTGCGCGATCGACATCTCGGGCCGCCCCTACACGCTGTTCGAAGCGGATCTCCCGATGGGCTCCACGGGCGGCTTCGAGCACGAGCTCACCGAGGAGTTCTTCCGCGCGCTGGCGAACGCCGCGAAGCTCACGCTGCACCTGCGCGTGGAGGCGGGCACCAATGCGCACCACATGATCGAGGCGGCGTTCAAGGCGTTCGCGCGCGCGCTGCGCGCGGCCGTCGCGCTCGACCCCACCGAGACGGGGGTTCCGAGCACGAAGGGGACGCTCACCTCATGACCCCGCGGATCGCGGTGGTGGACTATGGGATGGGCAACCGCCGCTCGGTGGAAAAGGCGTTGGAGCGGGTGGGGGCAGGGGCATTCGTGACCCGCGACCACGCGCAGCTGCGCGCCGCCGACGGCCTGCTGCTCCCCGGCGTGGGGGCCTTCCCGGCGGCGATGGCGACGATCCGCGAGCTCGGCCTCGACGGGCTCCTGTGCGAGCTCGCGGCGGCGGGGACCCCGCTGTTCGGCTCGTGCATGGGGATGCAGCTGCTGTTCGAGCGCTCCGAGGAGCACGGCGGCGCGGAGGGGCTGGGCCTGCTGGGAGGCGAGGTGCGCAGGCTGGCGACCGACCGCACCGCGCCGCGGCCCCTGAAGCTCCCGCACATCGGCTGGAGCGAGGTGCGCTGGCGCCGGCGCTCGCCGCTGATCGAGGGCCTGCCCGACCCAGCCTTCCTCTATCACGTGCACAGCTTCGTGGCGCACCCCGCCGACCCCGGGGTGGTCCTCGGCACGGCGGAGTACGGGGAGGTCTTCCCCGCGGTGGTGGAACGCGGCAACGTCTACGGGGCGCAGTCGCACCCGGAGAAGTCCTCCACGCACGGCCTGCGGCTGCTGGGCAACTTCGTGGGCATCTGCGCCGTCGCGGCGGCCGCGCGGGTGCCGCTCGCATCGTGATCCTCTACCCCGCGATCGACATCATGGAGGGCAGCGCGGTGCGCCTCGTAAAGGGGGACTTCGCCGCGAAGAAGGTCTACGACGAAGACCCCCTCGCGGCGGCCCGCGCGTGGGTCGCCGCGGGCGCGGAGCACCTGCACGTGGTCGACCTCGACGGCGCCCGCGCGGGGCAGCCGGTGAACCTCGAGCACGTGCGCCGCATCGCGAGCGAGCTCGACGTGCCGGTGCAGCTCGGCGGCGGGCTGCGCACGCTGGAGGCGATCTCCGCGGCGCTCGCGGCGGGGGCGCAGCGGACGATCCTGGGGACCGCGGCGTTCACCGACCCCGACCTGCTGGAGCGCGCGCTGGCGGCGCACGGCCCCGAGCGGGTGCTCGTCTCGGTGGATGTGCGCGGCGGGTGGGTGGCGACGGCGGGCTGGACGCAGACCACGGAGATGACCGCGGCGCAGGTGGTGGCGAGCCTGCACGAGCGGGGCGTGACGGAGCTGGTCTACACCAACGTGGACCGCGACGGGATGCTCGAAGGCCCCGACCTGGATGAAGTGCGCGAGATCGCCCGCGCGGTGCGCGGCCGGATGCTCTACTCGGGCGGGATCGGCGCGCTCGCCGACCTCGAGGGCCTCGTGGCGCTCGGCGAGCAGTCCCTCGCGGGGGTGATCGTGGGGAAGGCGTTGTACGAGCGGCGCTTCACGGTGGCGCAGGCGCGCGCGGCCCTGGGCGGTTGACCGGAGGGGACCGTGCCGCATGCGGCACGGTCGGCAGGGCCGCATGCGGCCCTGCCCGGGACGGCCACATGTGGCCGTCCCTCGGAGCCGCACATGTGCGGCTCCGCCAGCCGGCGCATGCGCCGGCTGGTACAGCTTTATTAGTCACATGTGCGCGCTCCGCCCATGTCGGCACAATGCGCCGGCTGGTACACCAGGCTGACAAGCGGGCGACAGCGACGCGCGGCCGCTACGGTGGGCGCGTGCACTGCAAGCGAGTGATCCCCTGCCTCGACGTGGACGGCGGCCGCGTGGTGAAGGGCGTCGAATTCCTCGACATCCGCGACGCCGGCGACCCGGTGGAGCTCGCCGCGCACTACGACCGCGAGGGGGCCGACGAGCTGGTGTTCCTCGACATCACCGCCACCCACGAGCGGCGCGAGACGATCGTGGCGCTGGCGCGGCGCACCGCGGACGAGGTGTTCGTGCCGTTCACGATCGGCGGGGGCATCCGCTCGGTGGAGGACGCCCAGGCGGTGCTGGACGCGGGGGCGGACAAGGTGTCGGTGAACTCCGCCGCGCTCGCGCGCCCCGAGCTGATCGACGAGCTGGCGCGGGTCTTCGGCACGCAGTGCGTGGTGCTCGCGATCGACGCCAAGGCCCACGCGCGCCCGGTGGCCACGAACGGCACCCGCGCGAGCGCCGGCGCGGGTGTTGATCTCGGCCTGGAACGCGCCTGGGAGGCGTACGTCGCCGGCGGGCGCACCCCCGCGGGCCGCGACGTGCTGGAGTGGGCGCGCGAGGCGACCGCGCGGGGGGCGGGGGAGATCCTGCTCACGAGCATGGACCGCGACGGCACCAGCGACGGCTACGACCTCGAGCTCACCGCCGCGGTGAGCGGCGCGGTGGGGGTCCCCGTGATCGCCTCCGGCGGCGCCGGCGAGCTCGCGCACCTCGCGGACGCGCTGCACGCGGGCGCCGACGCAGCGCTGTGCGCGTCGATCTTCCACTACGGCCGCCACACGATCGGGGAGGCGAAGGAGCACCTCGAGCGCGCGGGCATCCCCGTGCGGCGGTGAGCGCCCGCCCGGTGAGCGAGCCCGCCGGGGTCGAGCTGCTGGAGCGGCTGCGGGCGCAGCCGGGCGGGGAGGATCTGCTGGCGGCCGCGACCCCCGGCGCGTTCCTCGTGGGCGGCGCCGTGCGGGACCTGCTGCTCGACCGCCGCCCCCGCGAGCTGGACGTCGTGGTGGAGGGCGAGGATGCGCCGCTTGGTCATGCCGCCGCGTTGCTCGCCGGCGAGCTGGTGTCCCGCTTCGGCACCCCTGCGGGGGCGAGCGGGCACGAGCGCTTCGGCACCGTGATCGTGGAGTGGGCCGCCGGGCGGATCGACATCGCCACCGCCCGCCGCGAGCGCTACCCCGCGCCGGGGGCGTTGCCGGAGGTGGAGCCCGCGCCGCTCGCGGAGGATCTCCAGCGGCGGGACTTCACAGTCAACGCGCTCGCCCTCGCGCTCGACGGCGAGCGGCCCGGGGAGCTGCACGCCGCGCCCCATGCGCTGGAGGACCTGCGCGCCGGGCGCCTGCGCGTGCTCCACGAGCGGAGCTTCCTCGACGACCCCACCCGCCTGTGGCGCCTCGCGCGCTACCGCGCACGCCTGGGCTTCGCGCTGGAGGCGCACACCGCGCAGCTCGCCACCGCCGCGGTCGCAGAGGGCGCCCTGGGGTCCGTCTCGGGCGCGCGCCTCGGCGCGGAGCTCCGCCTCGCGCTCGCCGAACCCGAGCCGCTCGCTGCGTGCGCCGAGCTCGAGCGCCTCGGGCTGCTCCACGCGCTGCACCCCCGTCTGCGCTTCGAGGCGCCCCTCGCGCGCCGCGCCCTCG
>JBIOEY010000066.1:0-12511 GCA_044446505.1 Solirubrobacterales bacterium | reverse complement strand
CTCCACCGCCGGCGTGACCGTCACGGCCTGGAGCCCGGGCGATGACGTGATCGAGGTCCAGCGCACCCCCGCACCGGGCGCGGCGCGCAGCACCTGGCGCACGTTCCGGGAGACCGTGCGCGGCCTCTTTACGACCTTTGGCCGGTTCCGCGAACCCGTCGTAACGGTCCAGTACCCGGAGGAGAAGACGCCCGTCTACCCGCGTTTCCGCGGGCGCCACAAGCTTCATAGGTTTGAGGACATCCCCTCTGGCGAGGGGATGTCGGGAGGGGGGGAGAGTCGGGCCGGCCTCGAGAAGTGCGTCGGCTGCTCGCTCTGCGCCGCCGCCTGCCCCGCCGACTGCATCCGCGTCGTCGCGGCCGAGAACACACCCGAGAATCGAGTCTCCGCCGGCGAGCGCTACGCCGCCGTGTATGAGATCAATCTCTCCCGCTGCATCTTCTGCGGCTACTGCGAGGTCGCCTGCCCGTTCGACGCGATCACGATGGGCCATGACTACGAGCTCTCCGACTACACCCGCTCCGATCTGGTCTTCACCAAGGAGATGCTGCTCGCCGAGCCGCTGGAGCGGACCCCCCTGCGAAACGAGGGCGAGTGAGCTCCCTGCTGTTCTTCATCGCCGCCTTCGGCGCGATCGCCGGGGCGGTCGGCGTGGTCGCGCTGCGCGACGCCTTCTACAGCGTGCTCGCGCTCGTCGTCCACCTGCTCTCCCTCGCCCTCCTCTTCCTGCTGCTGCGCGCCGAATTCGTCGCCGCCGCCCAGGTCGTCGTCTACGCCGGCGCCGTGATGGTGCTCTACGTGTTCGTCGTCGCCTACGTCGGCGACGCCGCTCGCCCGCTCGGTCAGCGTCTGCGTCACGGCACCTCCACCCGGGGCTCCCTGCGCCTCGTGGGCGCGCTGCTCGGGGGCGCGCTGCTCGTCGAGCTCCTGATCGCGCTGCTCGGCTCCGGCCTCAAGGCGATCGAAGGGTACGGCGCCCCCTACGCCCCGGGTCCGCGCGCGTTCGGCACCCCCGCCTACATCGGCAACCTGCTGCTCACCCGCTTCCTGCTCGCGTTCGAGATCGCCTCGTTCCTGCTGCTGATCGCCGCCGTCGGCGCCGTCGTGCTCGCCCGCCGCCGCGGCGGGCTCGGCGAGGACCGATCGGAGAACGGCCAGCATGAGCTTCTCACCCCACTCGATCTCATCCGTCCCCAGGGCACCGGCACGATGGCCGAGGGGGTCGGCAGACGGTGAGCATCGCCTGGTACCTCGCGGTCTCCGCGATCGTCTTCGCGCTTGGCGCCGTCGGCGTGATCATCCGGCGCAACCCGCTCGTCGTGCTGCTCTGCCTGGAGCTGATGCTCAACGGCGCCAACCTCTCGCTGATCGCCTTCTCCCGCATGTGGGGCAACGGCGACGGGCAGATCCTCGCCTTGATTGTCATGACCGTCGCCGCCTGCGAGGTCTGCATTGGGCTCGGGATGATCGTCGCGATTTACCGCCGGCGGCTGCCGATCGATGTCGATGAGCTCAGAGAGTTGCAGGGATGAGCGCCACCACCTTTGGCTGGCTCGTGCTGCTGTTCCCGCTGCTCGGGACGCTTGTGATTGGCTTCGGCTTCCGCTCCTTGCCCGGCCGTAGCGCAGGGTGGATCGCCACCGCGGCGATCGGGCTCGCGTTCCTCGCCTCGCTGGGGGCGCTGATCTCGATGCAGGGCAACGCGCCCTCCCACCGCGAGCTCAGCTCCTCGCTGTGGAGCTACGCCGTCACCGTCGGGATCGACGCGCACGTCTCGATCCTTGTGGATCCCCTCTCGGTGTTCATGATCCTGATCGTCACCGGGGTCTCCACGATGATCCACCTCTACTCCGTCTCCTACCTGGAGGAAGACCGCGGCTTCGCCCGCTACTTCTCCTACCTGAACTTCTTCGTCTTCTCGATGCTCCTGCTGGTGCTCGCCGGCAACTTCCTGCTGCTGATCGTCGGCTGGGCGTTCGTGGGCGCCGCCTCCTATCTGCTGATCTCCTTCTGGTACCGCCGCACCACCGCGACCCGCGCCGGGATCAAGGCGTTCGTGATCAACGTGCTCGGCGACGCCGGGCTCGTGCTCGGCACGTACTTCATCTTCAAGCACACCGGCACGCTCGAATTCACGAAGGTCTTCGCGGCGGCCCCCCACGTCTTCCACTCGGGCGAAGCCGACATCGTCGCCGGCTGCCTGCTGCTGCTCGTCGGCGCCTTCGCCAAGTCCGCGCAGATCCCGCTGCACACCTGGCTGCCCGACGCGATGGAGGGCCCCACCCCCGTCAGCGCGCTGATCCACGCCGCCACGATGGTAACCGCCGGCGTCTACCTGATCGCGCGAATGCACGTCCTCTTCGAACTCGCCCCCGCCGCGCAGGACACCGGCGCGGTGATCGGCGCCGCCACGCTACTCGTCGCCGGGACGATCGCGCTCGTGCAGACAGATATCAAGCGCGTGATCGCCTACTCCACGATGTCCCAGATCGGCTACATGATCATGGGCGTCTCCGTCGGCGCCTACGCCGCCGGGCTCTTCCACCTGATGACCCACGCCTTCTTCAAGGCGCTGCTGTTCATGGCCGCCGGCTCGATCATCGGCGCGATGGCCGGCGAGCAGTCCCTCGACCGCATGGGCGGCTTCCGCAGGGCGCTGCCGTTCACCTTCGCCTCCTTCGCGATCGGGGGCCTCGCCCTCTCCGGCATCCCCCCCTTCTCCGGCTTCTTCTCCAAGGACGAGATCCTGCTCGTCACCGGCGAGCTTGGCGGCTGGCACTGGGCGCTGTACGCGGTCGGCTACATCGGCGCCTTCCTCACCGCGATCTACACGTTCCGCATGATCTTCCGCGCCTTCTACGGCGATCCCGTGCCGGAGGCGCGCGAGCTCGAAGGCGGCCACCTCCACCACGCGGAGGTCCCCACCAACCCCGCCACAGGCGAGGTCGAGGACACCGACGTCGGCTTCCCCGGCCCCCACCACACGATCGCCGAGCGCGCCCTGCCGATGCGCGTCGCGATGGCCGTGCTCGCCGTCGGCGCGATCGGCGCCGGGCTCGTTCAGATCCCGTTCGTCGACAACGTCGTCGTCGACTTCCTGCGCCCCACCTTCGCCGGCTCCCCACTCTATGAACCCCACACCCGCGATGGCCTACTCGTGTTCGGGTTGATCCTTGGCACCCTGCTCGGGTTCGCCGGCATCGCGATCGCCTACCGCATCTGGGTGAAGGAGCCGAGCATCGCCGTGGCCGCGCGCAAGCGCCTGCGGCCGGTATATGAGCTGCTCGTGCACAAGTGGTACTTCGACGAGCTCATCGACGCGCTCGTCGTCCGACCCATGGCCGCCGCCGGGCGCTTCGCCCAGGGGACCGTCGAGCGCGTGTTCGTCGACGGCGCCCTGATCGGCGGCACCACCGGCGTCGTGCGCGCCGGCTCCGCCGCCGTGCGCGCCGTGCAGAGCGGCTTCCTGCGCTACTACGCCGCGCTGCTGCTGCTCGGCGTCGGCCTGCTCGGCCTCTACTTCCTGCTCCAGTCCTGATGCCCCTCTCCGTCCTCATCTGGCTCCCCCTCGCCACCGGCGTGCTCGGCGCGATCCTCGGTGCCCGCAACGAGCGCCTCCCCGGCCTGCTCGCGCTGATCGGCTCTGTCACGGCGCTGGGGCTCGCGATCGGGTACATCGCCGACTACAGCTCCGGTGCCGGCCTTCAGCACGTCACCGACGTCGTCTGGATCGCCGCGCTCGGCATCCACTACAAGCTCGGGGTCAGCGGCCTCAACGTGATGCTCGTGGGGCTCACCACACTGCTGTTCGCCGCCGCCGTGCTCTCCCTCAACGTGCGCCAAGACGCCATCGCGCCGGAGCGCCCCGGGCTCTTCTACTTACTGCTGATGCTCGCCGAGTCCGCGGTGCTCGGCGCGTTCCTCGCACAGGACCTCGCGTTATTCGTCGCCTTCTTCGACCTGATGCTGATCCCGTTCTACTTCCTCATCGGAATGTGGGGGACCGGCCCCGACCGTGTGAAGGCCACGATCAAGCTCGTGATCTACACGCTCGTCGGCTCGCTCTTGATGCTCGCCGCCGCGATCGCCACCGGCGCGCTCGTCTCCCAGCAGCACGGCACCCCGATCACCTTTGTACTCTCCTCGCTGCACGCGCTGCCGCTCTCAAGCGGCTCGCAGGAGTGGATCTTCCTGTGTTTCGCCGCCGCCTTCCTCGTGAAGATGCCCGCCTTCCCGCTGCACGGCTGGATGCCCGACGGGTATCGCGCGATGCCGATCGAGGTGCTGATGGTCTTCTCCGGCGTGCTCTCCAAGGTCGGCGCCTACGGCTTCCTCGCAGTCGTGCTGCCGCTCTATCCCCACGCCGCCGTGCACTTCCAGACGCTGATGCTGCTGATCGCGCTTGCCTCGATCCTCTACGGCTCGGTGATGGCGTTCACCCAGACCGACGTGCGCCTGATCGCCGGCTTCTCCTCCGTCGCGCAGCTCGGCTTCATCACGCTCGGGATCTTCGCGCTCAACCCCCAGGGCGCCCAGGGCGCGCTCCTGCAGATGGTCAACCACGGGCTCGTCGTCGCGCCGCTGTTCTTCATCATCGCCCTGCTCGCCGCGCGGGCCGGTGGCTCCGAGGACGTCCGCGAACTCGGGGGCATCGCCTTCCGCGCGCCCATCCTCGCCACGCTCTTCCTGATCGTCGCGCTCGCCACGCTGGCGATGCCCGGCTCCGCCAACTTCGTGGGAGAGTTTCTGATCCTGCTCGGCGTCTTCAAAGCCAAGCTGGCGATCGCGGTCATCGCCTTCAGCGGGGTCGTGATGGCGAGCGTCTACGCGCTGCGCCTCTTCATCCGCGCGATGCACAACCGCGTCGGCGCCGGCGTGGACTCCCGCGAGATCACCCTGCTCGACGGCGCCGTGCTCGTCCCGCTCGTCGCCGTGATCCTGTTCCTCGCGGTCTACCCGCAGCTCGCCTTAACGCGCAGCGAAGGATCGGTCAAGACGGCAGTGGCTCCGGTGAGGGTCCCATGAAAGGCCCGCCCGTCGACTTCGCCGGCCTCTCGCCGCTGATCGCGCTGCTCGGTGGCGCGGTGGTGGTGCTGCTCGTCGGCCTGCTCGGCGCGCGCGTGGTGCGCAGGCACGTCGTCCCCGCGCTCAGCCTCGTGGCGCTCGGCGCCGCGGCGGGCCTCACGATCTGGCAGTGGGACGAACAGAAGTCGATCGTCTCCGGCGCGCTGCGGATCGACGACCTGTCGCTCGTGCTCAATCTGATCCTCATCGCCGGCGGCGCCGCCGCCGTACTGCTCGCGTGGCGCTCGCTCGCGGCGGAGGAAGCCGCACATGGTGAGTTCCACGCACTGCTGCTCACCTCGATCGGAGGCATGTCGCTGCTCGCCGCGGCGCAGAACACGGTCGCGGTGTTCATCGGCCTGGAGCTCCTCTCGATTCCCCTGTACGTGCTGTGCGCCACAGAAATGCGCCGCGAGCACTCGCTCGAGTCGGGGCTCAAGTACCTGATCATCGGCTCGGTGGGATCGGCGACGCTGCTCTACGGCTTCGCGCTGCTCTACGGCGCCACCGGCGCCACCGACTTCAACGCGATCGCCGCGGCGATTGCGGGCAGCGGGCTCGCCACCAACGTGCTGCTGCTCAGCGGCATCGCGCTGTGTGTCGCCGGCCTCGCCTTCAAGGCCTCCGTCGCCCCCCTCCACCAGTGGACCCCCGACGTGTACGAGGGGGCGCCCACCCCCGTCACCGCGTTCATGGCCGTCGCCACCAAGGTCGCCGCGCTCGGCGTCTTCCTGCGCCTCTTCGACGTCGCGCTGATCGGTGCGCAGGACAGCTGGGGACCCGCAGTTGCGACGCTCGCCGCGGTCACGATCGTCGTCGGCAACGTCGGCGCGCTCGGGCAGTCCTCGCTGAAGCGGATGCTCGCCTACTCCTCCGTCGCGCAGGCCGGCTACATGCTCGCCGGCGTCGTCGTCGCCACCCAGCTCGGGGTGCGCGCCACCGTCTTCTACCTCGCTGTCTACCTCTTCATGAACATGGCCGCCTTCGCCGTGATCGTCGCCCGCGAGCGCGAAACCGGCCTCGGCGACGGCATCAGCTCGCTGTCGGGTCTCGGCCGCGAACGGCCCTGGCTGGCGTGGCCGATGACCGTCGCGATGCTCGGCCTCGCCGGCATCCCCGCCACCGCCGGCTTCATGGGGAAGTTCTACCTGATCGACGCCGCCGTCTCCGGCAGCTACACCTGGCTCGGCGTCGTCATCGTGATCGGCTCGATGATCTCCCTCGGCTACTACCTCCCCGTGGTCGCCGCGATGTGGATGCGCCCCGGCGCCGCCGTCTCCGTTGCGCCCGCGATCGCGGGCGGCTCCCCCGAGCTCGACCCGCCCGCCGCGCCCGGCCAGGCACGACCCGCCGGAGTGCAGCCCGAGGTCGCCCTGGTCGCGATCCTCGCAGGCGCCGCCACGATCTTCTTCGGGATCATCCCCCAGCCGCTGTTCGACCTCGTGGGCCACGTGGGCGGCGGGCTGGGGCTGTTCTAACCCCACCAAACAGGAGGATCGAAATGACAGACACACGCATTACCCAGTTGGGAACCGTGATGGTCCCCGTCAGCGACCAGGACAAGGCGCTCGAGTTCTACACCGCCAAGCTCGGATTCGAGAAGCGCGCAGACATCCCGTTCGGGCGCGGCGACCGCTGGGTGGAAGTCGCGCCTCCGGGCGCGGAGACGACGATCGCGCTCGTTACCCCGCGTGAGGGGGAATCGGTCGGGATCCAGACCCGTGTGGGCTTCAGCACCAAGGACGTCGACGCCGACCACGCCCAGCTGCTCGCCCAGGGCGTCGACGCCGACCCCGAGGTCATGAGGATGGGCGACCCCGTTCCCCCGATGTTCTTCTTCCGCGATCAGGACGGCAACAACCTCATGATCGTCCAGACGAGCTGACGCACCCGGTGGCCCAGTCTCGGGGCCTCAGGAGTAGTACGACAGCCAGGCGAAGAGGCTGGTGGTTGCGGCCATTGTGCGGAACATGCCGGGGAGCGTCTGGGAGTCCGCGATCCGGCCTCCCCACCAGCTTCCCAGCCATAGGCCGCGGTCGCTGGAGGCGTGCTGGGCGGCGTGGGCGGCGTTGACCTGTGCCACTTCCAGCCAATGGCTGTCGCCCACGGCCTTGCCGTAGGCCATCATCCACTCCATGAAGATCGAGTCGTACAGCGGCGCGAAGTTGTACTCCACGCCGTAGATCTCGGTCATCGACCGCGCCTGCTCGGCCGCGTGCGTGCAGTAGCCGTTTTCGCCGCTCGACTGGCAGAGCAGGTACTGGGCGTAGATCAGCGGGGCCTCGACGTAGTCGATCACGGTGCTGTGCGGGCCGCCGCTGAGGAACAGGCCGTGGAAGCCGATGTCGTGCGCGTTGCCCCAGTCGATGAACTTGCGCGCCTGCCTGAGCTGGAAGCCGTCGTGGTCGATCTGGTAGAGCAGCATCCCCAGCAGGCTGTCCGCCGCCAGCGCCTCCCCCGCGTGGTAGGGGTGGCGGGTGTTCCACCACATTCCGCCGGCCCCATCCCAGCCCTGGGTGGCGACGAAGTTGAACGCGCGCTGCGCATCATGCAGGTAGCGACGCTCGCCCGTGGCGCGGTAGGCCTGCACGAACGCGACGCCCAGCCAGCCGTTGTCGTCGAACCACGCCTCCGCGCCCCGGTAGCGGTCGCCCGGGTAGGGGGCGTAGCCGTTCAGGTACGGGTTCCAGTAGCTCTCCGAGGTGCGCGCGAAGCGGTCCACCCGCGCGCGGTGGGTCGCGGAGGGCGCGGCGATCTCCAGCGCGTCCACCGACTCGAACATCCGCACATCGCCCCAGATCGTCAGCAGCGGGTAGGCCCCGGTGCAGCCCAGGTACTCGCAGTACCAGCCGCCCGAGCGCCAGCTCGCGCTCTGCCTGATTCCCTGCTCGGCCAGCGCCCCGTAATCGAGCGGCTGCGCCGCGGTGAGCTGCGGCGCCGCGGTAGACGGCTGCGCCGCGACGAGCGACGGCGCAAAGGCGGCGACCACGAGCGACATGGTGAGAGCGAGCAGCGCGCGAGCGATCACACGATCGTATCGGCGGACCCGCGGGCTCCTTTTAGCCATGCGCCTCCCGAGCAGCCGTTTCGGCCCGCCCAGAACCCGGGCTCCGTTTGCCCTGCGCCTCCCGAGCGACCGTTTCGGCCTGCTCCAGCTGTCGCTCCACCAGGTCCAGGCCCGCGTCCCAGAAGCCCGGGTCGGTGAGGTCCACCTCGACTAGCTTCCCCAACTCCTCCGGGTTGCGCGAGCCGCCCGCGGCGAGCAGCGCCAGGTACTGCGGCACGAAGTCCGCGCCCCGCTGTTCGTAGCGCTCGTAGACCGACAGCGCGAGCAGCTGGCCGTACGCGTACGCGTACACGTAGCCCGGGGTGTTGATGAAGTGGGGGATGTACGACCACCAGCTGCGGTAGCCCTCGGTGATCTCCACCGAGTCCCCCAGCAGCTCCGCCTGACTCTCCGCCCACAGATCGCCCAGCCGCTCCACCGAGAGCTCCCCCTGCGCGCGCCGGCCGGTGTGCACAAGCTCCTCGAAGCGGTTCATCGCGACCTGGCGGAAGACCGTGGCGATGATGTCCTCCAGGTGCTCCGCCAGCAGCGCCAGGCGCGACTGCGGCGTGGTGTCCTGCGCGAGCAGGCGCCCGAACACGACCGTCTCGCCGAACACCGAGGCGGTCTCCGCGAGTGTCAGCGGGGTGCCCTGGTGGAAGACGCCCTGGCCCGCCGCCAGCGCGAAGTGCACGCCGTGGCCGAGCTCGTGCGCGAGCGTCAGCACGTCACGCCGGCGCGAGGTGTAGTTGAGCAGCACGTACGGGTGCGCCGAGGGCACCGCCGAGGCGCAGAACGCCCCCCCGCGCTTCGCGGGGCGTACCGGGCCGTCGATCCAACGCTCTGCGAAGAAGCGCCCCGCGAGCTTCCCCAGCTCCGGGGAGAAGGAGGAGTAGCACTCGAGCACCAGCTCGCGCGCCTGCGCGAAGGTGAAGCTCACCTCGTCCTGCGTCACCGCCGCCATGCGGTCGTAGTCCGCGAGGCGCTCCACCCCGAGCAGCCCCGCCTTCAGCCGGTACCAGCGGCGCGCCAGCTCGTAGCGGCCGCGCACCGCCTCGATCAGCGCCTGCACCGACTCGTCGCTCGCCTCGTTCGCGAGGTTGCGCGCCGCCAGCCAGTTGGGGTAGCGGCGCAGCCGGTCGTCCACCGACTTGTCCGCGAGCAGCGTGTTGAGCACATACGCCCGCGTGCGCAGCCCCGGCGCCAGCGCCGCCGTCACCGCCTCCGCCGTCGTGCGGCGCACCTCACGGTCGGGCAGCGCCAGGCGGCTGAGCGCCACGTCGAGGGCGACCCGTTCGGCTTCGCCCACGTGTGGGGGGGATCCGATTTCTGTGGGCAGATCGACCTCGATCGCCGAAGTCAGCTCCTCGAACAGCCGCGCCCACGCCGTGGCCCCGGTGAGGGACTTCTCCGAGAGGATCTTCTCCTCCGGCTCGCTCAGCAGGTGCTCGCGGTAGCGGCGCACGTTGCGCAGGTGGTGGCGGCAGAGGTCCAGGCCCGGGTCCACCAGCAGCCCCTCCGCGCGCTCCTCCGGGAGCGCCGCCCACTCCAGCTCGAAGAACAGCAACGTCGTCTCGATCGCCGTCTCGCGCTCCTGCACCATCTGCAGCAGCGCCCCGTTCGCCGGGTCCGCGGTGTCGGTGGAGAAGCGCAGACCCGCATAGGTCCCCGCGCGGCCCACCAGTTCGTAGATCGCCGCCAGATCGCGCATCGCCTCCGCCAAGCCCGCTCCGTCCAGCTCGCCCAGCTTCCCCGCATAGCGCTCCGCGAACGCCTGCGCGCGGGTCAGCGCCTCCTCCAGCCTGAGCCCGACGCCCGCCTCGCCCTCGCCCTCCACGAGCGACTCGAGATCCCAGGCGGCGCGCTCGAGCTCGGGGTCGGTGGGCTCTACGGTGACAGCGGACATGGCGGGTCAGGATAACCGCAGCTCGCGCAGACGCATCCGCCACGGTCCGCCGTCGGCGACGACGGCACCTATGACTGAGATTCGAGCATCGCTTGGCACGCCGGTGGACAGGCGCCGATGGTAGCGCGGCGTATCGGGGCGCAGCCGTCCGGGCAAGGGCCTACCATCGCTCGCCCGATGCACGAGACGACCCCCAGCGTGTTCCTGATCGCCCGTCCGTCGATCGACTTCGAGGGGATGCGCGCGTACCTGCGGGACGTGGGCGGGGAGTCGTGGCTGGAACGGCGCCTGGGCGAAGCGGACGGCAAAGAGGAGGACATCAACCCGGGGGAACTGCTCTTGGAGTTCGGAGGGCGCGCCTGCTACCGCAGCTGGGAGCCCGGCCTGAACCCCAACGTCTCCAAGATCCGCACCGACCGCCGCGAGTACTTCGCCAACATCCTGCGCAGCGGCCACGGCAGCGTGCTGGAGCACGCCAGCTATTCTTTCGCTATTCGAAATTGTTCACGTGTTTTTACTCATGAGATTGTCAGGCATCGCGCCGGCTCGGCCTTCAGCCAGGAGAGCCTGCGCTACGTGCGCCTTACCGACATCGGCTTCCGCGTGCCGCCCGCGCTCGAGCCCGTGCGCGAGCAGGTGCTCTCGATCGTGGAGCAGCTGGAGGAGTTCCAGGTGAGCGCCGCGAGCGCGCTGGGCATCGACCGCGAGGGGGTGCCGTTCCACGTCAAGAAGGAGGTCACCTCCGCGCTGCGCCGCCTCGCGCCGATCGGCCTGAGCACGGACATCGTGTGGAGCGCCAACGCCCGCACCCTGCGCCACGTGATCGAGATGCGCACCGCCGAGGGCGCCGAGGAGGAGCTGCGCCTGGTGTTCGACAAGATCGCCAAAATAATGTGCGCGGAGACCCCGAACCTCTTCCAGGACTTCGTGCGCCACGACGACGGCTCATGGGTGCCGGAGCACAGAAAGGTTTAGATCTGATGTGGTTTGGCTCATCAAGGTCACGGCATCAGGTCGTCGACGGGTGCCTGCTTCATGTCGGATGCAGAGCGAGCCGACATCCGTCCAGAGCGGCAGCGTTGTTGAACGGCGTTGCGACTGCTGTTTAGGGCCCACGACGGGCGAAGCCTTGAGGGAGCTGCGCGAGCGCGGACTGCGTCCCCGCCGTGGTGAAGGCCGCGGGGCACCTGAGCGTTCGCGCGGCGACTACGACGCCGGTGCTGCGAGGTACTCCTCGTCGGTGACGTGTTCGCCCCAGGTTGGCTAGTAGTGCTTTGTCGGGTTCGGAGCATGAGCCGATTCCCGTGCATATGGAGCCTCAAGATCCCGCTCAACCGGGCCAATGCAGCACTACTAGGACGCGGTGGATTTTGTTAGATCGAGGCCTACCTGCCGGGAGTACAGAGCCCAGTCGGCGTATGAGTCCTTGCGAGCGACGAGGCCGTTCTTGACCGAGATCACATCGACGCCGTCGCAGGAGAACTCCTTGCCCTTGCGTGTCCCAGACATCGTGAACTCCACGACAAAGTGATCCTCGCCGATGTGGAACCGCGTCGGCTCAAAGCTCAGATCGGGGGACGTCGTGAGCTGCTCGGCGATCAATGCTCGTGCCGCGTCGCGGCCGGCCGCAGGCTCGGCATCGTCCCCGTGTACGTGGAAGACGGTGTCCTCGGTGTGTAGGGCGATGATCGCGTCTGGATTGCGCTCGCCCCACGCCTGCGCATATCGAATCGCCAGTTCCTGAATTTCGATGCCCACGGGGATCTCCTTTCGCGCGTTATGGAGAGTCGAGCCGCGCTCGACCCTCTCTTTACCCAGAATCTATCGGTTCACTGCGCATACACTCGACAACGCGTCGGGCCGAGTTGGCGGCGCGCTCGCTGGAACGAGACGTGCAGTCGTCAGGTGCGTGTGCCGACGGCGAGCAGGTACTGCATCGCAAAGCGCGCCTGAGCACCGCGACGTGCCCCGCGCCACGCTCGTCGAGGCCATCACCCAAACCACCCAGCACGGACTCGCCGACTCAACCGACCCCAGGAACTGACCGCGACGGCGCACACCAAGGCACCCGGGGCTATCGATCGCAGCAACAGTCTCGGTGGGCAGGCGACGCGCTTCCGGGCTACTCTTCTGGCGTCGAAGCGGTAGTCGCGACCGGCCACCGGCTCGTGCCTGCATGGGACGAAAGCTGTGGGGCTACGGGCCACAAAGACCGCTGCCGCTTTTACCGCCGTAAGCAGTCGTCTTCGCTCGCGAACTGCGATAGTCCTCCTGCTCCATGGTTTGCGCGTGCATCCGACGGGGAGCTGGCAGCCAACGATTCGATGCAGCGGGCTGAAGTAACCGGAATTGGGGTTAGGGCTCACGACTTATTTAGTGCTGTGGTGGGAGGTGTGGGCGCGTGGGCTGTCGAAGTGGTGGTTCATGATTGATGAGCGCGCGATGGCGGAGCGGTGGACGGCGATGAAGGGTTCTCTTGACGAGCGGCAGCGTCG
>JBIOEY010000065.1:0-12739 GCA_044446505.1 Solirubrobacterales bacterium | reverse complement strand
GGTGCGGAGACGGGGGCGCATCGGGGCAGCATGGAGAGTAGGAGACGTGGGCGCTCACCCCTGTGGGCGAGGTTGTGTAACCCGATGAGCGGTATTGTTGGGAACCCCTGGCAGACTGACTCATGGAAGAGGTGCTCCAACGATGTGCGTCGCATGCTGCCCTGGCATGGCTGCGCTTGCGCAGGGAGTGCTGGGCAACCTGACAGTACCTGCGTTCGCCCCCGCGGTGGCGTCCTCGGACGGGGCGGGGGCGTCCGGAGTGGCCGAGCCCGAGCGTGCGGTGATCCTGCGCGGCGGACCGATCCTGACGGTCGACGAGGCCAACCCGGTGGGGGAGGCACTGGCGATCCGCGGCTCCAAGATCCTCGGGGTCGGCTCGCTCACGGAGGTCAAACGCCACTACACCCCCGGCACCGAGATCGTCGACCTCGAAGGACACGCGGTGCTGCCGGGGTTCGTGGAGCCCCACGCGCACGTGGCCAAGAGTGCGCTGGCGGCTGGCTTGGAGCTGGGAGCGCGCACGCTGCGCGAGTTCGCGATGCGCGGCTGCACCACGGTGTACGACACCGGGATCGGCCTCGTGGGGGGCGCGGCGGAGCACGAGCTGCTGGGCGCGCTCGCCCGCGCCGCCGACGCCCCGGTGCGGGTGCGCGGGGCTTTCACTCCTGAGCTCGCCGCCGCGCTCGGCGCGCGGCCGGGTGCGGGGGACGAGTTCTACGACGTGGCCGGCATCGCCTATTGGGCGGACGGCTCGATCGAGGACTTCGCGGCCGCGGTGGGGGAGCCCTACCTGAACGGTCGCGGGAGCGGCGGGCTCAACCACGAGGAGGCCGAGCTGCGCGAGGCGATGCGCGCCTGGCACCGCGCGGGGTGGCAGCTGGTGGTGCACGCCAGCGGCGACCGCGCGATCGAGCAGGCGCTGGGCTGCTACGAGGCGCTGATCGCGGAGGAACCGCCCGCGCGGGTGCGCCACCGGATCGATCACTTCACCGTCGCCCGCGACGAGCAGATCGCCAGGGCCGCCGAGCTCGGGCTCGGGGTGAGCCACACGATCAACCAGGTGTACTTCCGGGGGGAGAGCTTCCGCGACGAGGTGCTCGGCCCCGAGCGCGCCGCGCGCATCCACTCGCTGCGCCGGGACCTCGAGCAGGGCATCGCGAGCTCCTGCCACAGCGACTCCCCCCGCTCTCCGGTCGACCCGTGCTTGGCCCTGCGCACCGCGACGACCCGCCTGATGCGCGACAGCGACGACGTGCTCGGCCCCTTTCAACAACTGAAGTTCGAGGAGGCGCTGCGCACGGTCACCTGCAACGCCGCCGAGCACGTGCTGCTCGGCGACCGCGTCGGCTCGCTGCGCCCCGGGATGCTCGCCGATCTGGTGGTGCTCGACCGCGACCCCCGCGACGTAGCCCCCGAACGGCTGCACGAGCTGCGCGTGCTCGAGACCTGGCTGGGCGGGCGCCGGCAGCGCTGGGCGTAGCAGGCTCCGATTGGGTGGGCGCTCGAGGCTCGGCTCCGTGGGCCGTCGGCGCCGAGCGGAGGTGAGATCGGCGGGGGCCTCCCAGCCTGGCTCGGCAGGTGTGTAGGCCGAAATCGGCGCTATACTTTCTGAAGTCCATGAAATCCGACCACCGTTCGGGAGTTTCCAGATGAGCGTGTCCTCGGCGGAGCTGCTCCGCCAGATCAAGAGCAGGATCGATGAGGTGGACCCCTCCGAGGTCAAGGAGCTGATCGGGGAGGGCGTCGCGATCGTGGATGTGCGCGGGAGCGAAGAGTTCGCCACGGGCCACCTGCCGGGCGCCAAGAGCATTCCCCGGGGCCACCTGGAGTCGCGCATCGAGAGCGCGGTGCCGGATCGCTCGGCCGAGGTGATCCTCTACTGCGCCTCCGGCATCCGCTCGGCGTACGCGGCGCGCACGATGATCGAGGACATGGGCTACGAGCACGTGCGCTCGATGACCGGTGGGATCACGCTCTGGAAGGACCGCGGCTACGAGGTCGAGGTCCCGCGCGCGCTCAGCGCCGAGCAGCGCGAGCGCTACTCGCGCCATCTGCTGATCCCGGAGATCGGCGCGGAGGGCCAGCAGAAGCTGCTCGACGCGCGGGTGCTGCTGCTCGGCGCCGGCGGCCTCGGCTCCCCCACCGCGCTGTACCTGGCGGCCGCCGGGGTGGGCACGCTGGGGATCGTGGACGACGACGATGTCGACCTCTCCAACCTCCAGCGCCAGGTGATCCACTCCACCCAGCGGATCGGCATCCCCAAGGTGGACTCCGCGGAGGAGACGATCCACGGGCTGAACCCCGACGTGAAGGTCGTCAAGTACCCGGTGCGCCTGGATGCTCAGAACATCATGGAGATCATTGAGGGGTGGGACGTGATCGTGGACGGGGTCGACAACTTCCCCACCCGCTACCTGCTCAACGACGCCACCGTGCGCCTGCGGATCCCCGTGGTCTCCGCCTCGATCCTCGGCTTCGACGGGCAGCTCTCGGTGTTCAAGCCCTACGAGGGCCCCTGCTACCGCTGCCTCTTCCGCGAGCCACCGCCCGCGGAGCTCGCGCCCTCCTGCGGGGCCAACGGCGTGCTGGGCGTGCTCCCGGGCACGATGGGCCTCCTGCAGGCCACCGAGGTGGTCAAGCTGATCCTCGGCATCGGCGAGCCCGCGATCGGGCGCCTCCTGCTCTACGACGCGCTGGGGGCGACGCTCACCGAGGTCAAGGTGCATCGCGACCCCGAGTGCCCGATCTGCTCGCGCGCCCCGGACGAGATCCGCGACGACGAGCTCGGCGTGTTCCCGGACTACGAGGCGTTCTGCGCCGCGGCCGGGTAGCGGCACGCTGGCGCGGCGCCAGGCGGCGTCCTCGATCGCTCATGTGCAAAGCACATTTCGCTCACTGCGTCCTTGCCTGGCTTGGCCAGCGGGCCGCTACCTTCTGTGACGACCAACTCTCTTAGCCGGTAACCTGCGCGCTCACATGGCCACGATCAAGATCCCCCCGGTCCTCCGCGCCTCGGTCGGCGGGGAGAAGGAGGTCAGTGCCTCCGGCGAGAACGTCGGGGAGGTTCTCCGCGACCTCGCCGCCACGCATCCGGCCACGCAGAGCCAGCTCTTCTCTGCGGAGGGCGAGCTCAATCGCTACGTCAACGTCTACCTCAACGACGAGGACGTGCGCGTGCTCGACGGCCTCGACACGGCGGTCGGCGCCGGCGACACCTTGGTGATCCTCCCCGCCATGGCCGGCGGCCGGTAGGGCTCCCGCGCGGTTTTTCCGCCGCAGCGCCCTCTACGCTCCGCGTCCAAGTTTCCTTGCAAAGCTCAATCGTTTCGGCTTGCCGAACGATCCCTCCCGTGCCCGTGAGAGCCAGCCGCGTTCCCATCTCTGGATTCAGTGCCTGCCGGCGGATGCTTGGGCGTGCGTCGTGTACCGTGGCGCTGGCAGTTGGCGTTTGCGCTGCGACCCCCGGTGTTGCCGCGGCATGGGAAGAACCCAAGGTGCCCGAATACGCGATCACAGTGGTCGAGGGTGAGTCCACGCACCCCGAAGAATCGATCCTCTCGACCAGCGGCTCCGTGCGTATACCGCACGCCAAGGAAGTGCAGGTCAGGTTGCGGATCGAACACAACGGCCTGACTGTGGCGGAAAACACCGAAGAAGGCAATGGGCCGGAACAGGGCGACTGGCTCTCCCAGGTTCCGCAGGTTGGCGACACCGTCTACCTCGAATCTCCCATCGGCCACATCGTGGGCTCGGACGTCTACGACGGCCTGCCCTCGATGGACCCCACGGTATGCGCCGGCTCCACGAGTTTCTCCGGTCAGCGCTCGCAGAACGAGGAAGTCGAAGGCAGCTTTTACACGGTGGTGCCCCATCCCCACTATACGGCGCATCGCCGCGGTGGCGAAGCTCAGATCGCCGCGCTTTCCGGCTCATCCTTCGTAGGCAACTTTCTGATCCCGCTGGCATTCGGCGAGACGGTCCGAGCACGAGAGCATCTGAAGACGTCGCTCGCCGGCGGGGAAACCTACACCTACACCAGCGAGAACGACCGCCCTGTGGGCGCCTGCCCGGTGCCGCCCGCGCCGCCGCCGCCACCGCCTGTGCCGGCGCTGCAGGGCTCGATCTTCAAGCTCGTGCGCACCACGATTCACAAGCTGCTGAAGTTCGGTTGGACGGATGAGGTGACGATCAACCAGCCGGGCACGGTCACGCAGGACCTCTATCTGCGGGGAGGAGCGCTGCCGGCGCACGCATCCTCGGCGCACAAGAGCGGACATCGGCACAAGCGCAAGCCGCCAGCGCTGCTGCTGGCGCGCGGGTCGGCGTCGGCCGCAGGCGCGGGCAAGGTGAAGGTGCTGATCCGCGTCACCGCGAAAGGCCGGCGCGTGCTCGGCCACCGCCACCGTGTGCGGGCGGAGCTGATCACGACGCTGAAGTCCAACTCCGGCGCCAGGCTGAACCTCGAAACACGCACGGTCACGCTCGAGCACTAGCGCGTGCTCGGTGCGGGCGTGCCGATCGCCTTAAAGCACGTTCTCCAACCGGCGCTCGCACTTGCCTTAACCGCGGTTGCCTGGCTGCAACCGCCTCCGGTGCTGCCGCGCCCATCGGCCAGTGGCGCGGAAGGGCCGCCCCGGCCATTCGGCGTCGAACCCCCGCCGGGTGTTTCTCCTCCGCTCACTGTCCCGCGGTTCGCAGATGAGCAAAACCATGCGCTGCTCTATGGCCCCTTCCCGCACGGCGGACTGGCGCGAGGGATCTCGGACAGCGCGCTGCTGTTGAGCAAGAGCGCGGAGGTCCGCGAACTGGCGCTGAGGCGCATCCGCGCGGCGGGCGCGAGCATGGTCCGGATCCCGGTGGAATGGCGCTACACGGTGAGCCCGAACCCGCCGGGGGGCTTCGACGCGAGCGATCCCGCGAGCCCCGCCTACGACTTCGCAGCCGTCGACGCCGCCGTGCGGGACACGGTCGCTGCGGGCCTGACCCCGCTGCTGGTGGTCTCTCGGGCGCCGGCCTTCGCGGAAGCCCCGAACCGCTGGCCCTACGCGTACCCCGGCAGCTGGGCGCCGAACCCGGCCGCGCTGGGGGAGTTCGCGACGGCCGTTGCGCGGCGCTACGACGGCGCCTTTCCCGATCCCCTGACGCCCGGCCGCGCGCTCCCGCGCGTGCGGCTCTTCCAGGCGTGGAACGAGCCCAACCTCGCACGCTACCTGGAGCCGCAGTGGGTGGCCGAGCGCGGGCGCTGGATCGCGTTCTCCCCGCTGATCTACCGCCAGCTGCTCAACGCCGTCTACGCCGCCGTCAAGGCGGTGCGGCCCGGTGACGTCGTGGTGAGCGCCGGGGTGGCCCCCAACGGCGAACCGGCGGGGGTGGGGCGGATGACCCCGCTGCGCTTCTTGAGCGGGCTGCTCTGCCTCGAAGGCGACGCGCACACCCGCGGAGACGGCCCTCGACCGGCCTGTCCCGATCCGCCGCACTTCGACGCGCTCGCGTTCCACCCGCTGTCCTTCGAATCCCCCGACATACCCGCGCACTCCTCGCAGGACGTGGCGATCGCGGACATCGCCAAGGTCACCGCGCTGCTCGCGCGGGCCGAGCGGCTGCGCACCGCGCTGCCGCGGGGGCGCAAGCCGGTGTGGGTCACAGAGCTCAACTGGGAAAGCGCGCCGCAGACCGCGCACGGTGTGCCGGGCCGCCTGCAGGCGCAGTGGATCTCGCGCGCGCTGCACCGGCTGTGGGTCGCGGGCGTGGGGCTCGCCGACTGGCAGTTCCTGATCGACCCCTACCCCAACCTGCCGCTCGCCACCCCGACGGGCGGCACGATCACGATCTCCCGGCCCGCCGGCCTCTACAGTGCCGGGGTGGTTGGCGGCCAGGCCGAACCTGCGGCCGCCCGGCCCAAGCCGTTCCTGCGCGGCTTCACGCTCCCCTTCGACCCCCTGCGGGTTGATCGTAGGCACGTACGCGTGTGGGCGCTCTTGATGCGCCCCGACCAACCGGTCCTGCTGCAACGCGAGATGCGAGGCGGGGCATGGCGGACGATCGCCCGCCTGCGCGGCGGCGGGACCGCTGTGCTCAATACGCTCGTCCCGCTGCGCGGTGCCGTGACTGTGCGCCTAGCGTGTGGGGCCCTCCTCAGCGCCCCGGCGCCGGTGCCGCGGGATCGAAGCCGCCTGTGATTGGGCGAGATTAGAAAAGGGTTTACGATGTATACTTATACATCGTGCGCCGAACACAGATATATCTCGATGAGCAGCAGGCCACGCGCCTTGATAAGCGGGCGGCGGGCGAGGGTGTCACCCGCTCTACGGTGATTCGCCGTGCTGTGGATGAGTACTTGGCGCGCGATGAGCGAGACGCTGTCGAGTGGAAACGACGCTGGCACGAAGCGGTGGCAAAGACCGCCGGAGTCGCGCCTTATCTTCCCGATGGAGCCACATACGTCGAGCAGGTGCGTGCTGCCGATGCTGAGCGTCTGCGGGAGCTCGGACTCTGAGGGTCTTCCTCGACACCAGCGTGCTGGTCGATCATCTACGCACCCTCCGTGAGGCGACTGACTACATCGACAGCCTGGAGGATCGACCATTCTGCTCGGAGGTCAGCCGGATCGAGATCATTCAAGGTCTGCGCTCCCCGGAGCGCCGTGACGCTGAGGCGCTGTTCGCACTTGTCGAGTGGATCGAGGTGAACGAAGCCATCGCGCGGCGCGCGGGCGAGCTTGGGCGCCAATGGCGGCGCAGTCATTCGGGGATTGGCGTTGCCGATCTCGCTGTCGCCGCAACGGTCGAGCACTTGGAGACGAGCCTGGCAACGTGCAACGTCAAGCACTTTCCGATGTTCCCAGGCTTGCAGGCTCCATATTGACGGACCGCCTAGGTCTTGAGTGCGGCGCTTGTGCGGCGTTGTCGCGAACGGCGTGACGCTCGATGCCCCGGTGTGGATGGTCTCACACGTGCTTTACCTCGCTATCAAGATGGCGTGGGAGTGTTCCGATAGGGGACCGACACACACCGCAATCAGCAAGGAGACTTCATGGCAAGGATCATCGTGATGGCCGATCCGACCGAGCGGCGCGACGCCCCGATACTGCTCGACGAGCGCGTCTGCTCGGCGCACATAACCGACAACCACTCCGCGACACAGCTCATCGAGCGGTTGGGCTGGGCGATCAGCGACGCCGAGAAGGCCGAGCGGGCGGCGCGTACGGGCGGTCGGGCACTATCCTCGGCACGCTAGGCCGCAACGAGCGGGGTGGGCCCCGGCCGGCGCGGACGGGCACTCTCCCCGGCGGCCTCTCCCCGGGGCTCTCTCCGGCAGGCTACGCCGCGGCGCGCTCGCCCGCGGGCTCTGCGGCGGTCCCACCCTCGCCGGCCGAATCGCTCGCCCCCGCGGCGGGCACGTGGGTCATCGCGTGCTCGGCGAGCGCGGTGATCGTGAGGCTGGGGTTGACGCCGACGTTGGCGGGGATCACGGAGCCGTCGCAGACGAGCAGGTTCTCGTAGCCGAAGACACGCTGGCGGGCGTCGACCACGCCGCGTGCGGGGTCGGGGGCGATCACGGCGCCGCCGAGGATGTGGGCGGTGGTGGGGATGTTGAAGAGCGCCTCCAGCAGCGAGCTCTGGGCGATCCCGCCGGTGCGCTTGGCGAGCCACTCCGCCGCCTGGTTGGCGACGGGGATGAACGTGGGGTTGGGACGCTCGGGGTCCTGTTCGGTGCGCAGCCAGAGGCTCCCGAAGGGGCCGCGGCGGGGGCGCAGGGCGATCGCGTTGTCGAGGGTCTGCATCACGAGCAGGATGATCGTGCGCCGCGACCAGCGCTTGGCGAGGAGCAACTTCGCGAAGCGTCCGGGGTGCAACGCGATCTGTCCGAGCAGCTTCAGCGGGCGCGTTAGGCGCGTGCCGTCGCCGACGAGCAGCGTGTAGAGCATCCGCATCGAGTCGCCGTCCTCGCCGTAGCTGACGGTCTCGATGTGGGTGTTCGGGTCGGGGTAGATGCTCGACGTGATTGCCACGCGCTTGGTGAAGCCGGCGGCCTGCTCCTCCGGGACCGTCACCGTCAGGATTGCCTCGCTGTTGGTGCGCACGAGCTCTCCGAGGCGGTTTGAGATACGGGGCAGCGAGCCGCCGAGGCGGCAGCGCTGGAGCAGCGTGTTGGTGCCCAGCGGCCCCGCGGCGACCACGACCCCCCGCGCTCGGTGCACCTTGCGTTCCTTGCGCACCCATGCGCCGGAGCGCACGCTTTCGACCTCGTAGCCCTCGCTGCCGTCGCCGGGGCCGAGCGGGCGGATGTCGATCACGGTCCGTTCGGGCGTCACCTGCGCGCCGCGGCGCTCCGCGAGGTAGAGGTAGTTCTTCACGAGCGTGTTCTTCGCGCCGTGGGGGCAGCCCACCATGCAGCGCCCGCACAGCCGGCACGCGGTGCGCTCGGGCCCCTCGCCGCCGAAGAATGGATCGGGCACGGTCTTGCCCGCCTCGCCCTCCGCGCCGAAGAAGATCCCGACCGGCGTCTTTTTGTAGGTGTCGGAGACGCCGAGGTGCTCGCCGAGCTCGCGCAGGAGCTGGTCGGCGGGGTCGTCGTGGGGGTTCTGGACGACTCCGAGCATCCGCTGCGCTTCGGCGTAGTGGGGCGCCAGGGCGCTCTCCCACTCGTCCATCTCCGCCCACTGGTGGTCCTCGAAGAACTGCTTGGGGGGCACGTAGAGGGTGTTGGCGTAGCCGAGGCTGCCGCCCCCCACGCCGCAGCCGGAGACGACGGCGACGTCGCGGAAGATCGTCAGGCGGAAGATGCCCTTCATCCCCAGACGCGGGCGCCACGTGTAGCGGCGCACGTCGGCTGTGTTCTTGGCGAACTCGTGGTCGGCGAAGCGCCGCCCGCACTCGAGCACCCCCACGCGGTGGCCCTTCTCGGAGAGGCGCAGCGCGGAGACGCTGCCGCCGAAGCCCGAGCCGATCACGAGCCAGTCGTAGTCGTAGGCGGGCCCCATCGCCCTCATCGTACTGGTTGCCCAGCCAACAGGCGAGTGCCGCTATATTCCGTGAAGTAATGGCTGCGGAGGGTCTGCGCAACAAGCCCTGCGGGGGTCGCTACGGCGACGTCGTGCAGTCGATCGGCAACACCCCGCTGATCGAGCTGCCGCGCCTCTCGCCGAAGCCGGGAGTGCGGATCTGGGCGAAGCTCGAGTCGCGCAACCCGACGGGCTCGGTCAAGGACCGCGTGGCGCGCGCGCTGATCGAAGACGCCGAGACCCGGGGGGCGCTCTCCCCAGGGCAGACGATTCTGGAGCCGACCTCGGGCAACACGGGGATCTCGCTGGCGATGATCTGCTCGCGCAAGGGCTATCGCCTGAAGGTGGTGATGCCGGAGAACGTGACCCCCGAGCGCACGCAGCTCTTGCAGATGTACGGGGCGCAGATCGTCTACTCCGAGGGCTCCAAGGGCTCCAACGGCGCGGTCGAGAAGGCGCTCGACATGGCCCAGGCGGACTCCTCCTACTACATGCCCTACCAGTACGGCAATCCGGCGAACCCGAACGCGCACTACAACGGCACGGCGCTGGAGATCCTGGAGGAGCTCGACGAGGTCTCGGCGTTCGTGGCGGGTCTCGGCACGGGCGGCACGCTGATGGGCAACGGCAGGCGCCTGAAGGAGACCTTCGGGGATGCCGTGAAGATCGTGGCGGCGGAGCCGATGCAGGGCGAGCCGGTGCAGGGCCTGCGCTCGCTCGACGACGGCTTCATCCCGCCGATCATCGATCTGTCCCTGCTGGACCGCAAGATCTTCGTGACCAACCGCGATGCGATCCTCTGGACGCGCAAGCTGCTCGACGAGGAGAGCGTCTTCGCGGGGGTCTCCAGCGGCGCGATCGCGCGCGTGGCGGTGCGGATCGCGGGGGAGCTCGACGAGGGCAACGTGGTGTTCATCGTCGCGGACGACGGCTGGAAGTACCTCTCCAGCGGGATCTACACGCTGCCGGTGGACGAGATCGAGAACCTCGACTCCACCGTGTGGTGGTAGCACCCTCCTCGCTCCGTCGATGGTCATAGCTTCCGATCTGCTGGACGACCTGGTCGCCCACGCGCGCAACGAGTACGACGCGGAGTGCTGCGGCATGATCGCCTACGAGCAGGGCGAGCCCGACGCGGAGCCTCGCGCGGTGCGGGTGCATCGAGCGAAAAATATCTTCGCCAGCCGCAAGCGCTTCGAGATCGACGGCAAGGAGGTGCTGCGGGTCGAACGCGAGTTCGACGATGCGGGCTGGAAGCTGGGCGCGATCTACCACTCGCACACCCACACCGCCCCCTACCCCTCGCAGACCGACATCAACTTCGCCCGCAACTGGCCGGGCGTGGAGTGGGTGATCGTCGGGCTCGCGAAGGCCGAGCCGGAGGTCCGCTGCTACCTGATCGAGGACGGCGAGGTGACGGAGGTCGCGCTCGAGGTGCGGTGATGGCCGACGAACCACTCGTCTGTCCGTCCTGTGGGGACTCCCATCCTCCGAGCGAGCGCTTCTGCCTGAACTGCGGGATGCCGCTGGTGTACGCGGCGGGCACCACGGACGCGGAGCCGCGTCAGCCGCTGGGCGAGCTGTGGGAGCGGGCGCGGAGGATCAAGCCGCAGTACTCCGAGGGTGCGCTCGTGCGGGTGGTGGGCGCGCGCAACCTCACCGAGGCGGACTTCATCCAGGGGCTGCTGCTGGAGGAGGGGATCCCCTCAATGCAGCGCCGCGCGCGGGGCTTCGACGTGCCGGACTTCCTCGCGGCGGGACCCCGCGACATCCTCGTCCCCGCCTCCGGCGTCCCGGCCGCGCGCGACGTGCTGCTGCAGAGCGAGCTGCTCCCCACCGCTCAAGTCGGCGGGCTTCCGTGGGGCCCCACCGCGTGGCGGGTGCTGGCGGGCCTCCTGCTGGGGATCGCGATTCTCGCGATCCTCGTGTGGCTACACGGATGACCGTGCCGCTTCGCCCTGGCCTACGCTAGGACAGGCTGAGGGGACCCCACCTCGCGGGTGATCGTCTCGATTTCCTCGGAGGCGCGCTCGAACTCGTCGTCGGAGAGCACGGGGGTGCCCTCGAAGGGGAGTTCGCGCTGGAGCTCGAGCCAGGAGCGGCAGCCGAGGTACTCCTCGCGGACCTTCACGGTGACGGGCCGGGGGATGCGGTAGGTGCGCAGCAGCAGCACGTGCAGGGGGTGGCGGGGCTTCCAGGCGAGGCGCTTCTCGGCGTAGTCGGTGCGCCACACGTAGAAGGGGGAGAGGGCATCCACGCAGCGGGGGTCGGTGATCGTGAAGTGCCCGGCGACTTCGGCCCAGGCGCGGATGCGAACGCGGTCGGGCTGTTGCAGGCCGCCGTCCATGGCGAGCGCCTGCAGCGTCGGCTCGCCCTCGCTCCACACGCCCTCCTCGAGCGCGCGGCGCATCTCGGGCTGGTGGGACTCGCGCACGAGGTCGTTGCGTTGGTGGTCGAAGGTGGGGTAGAGGAAGAAGCGCTCGTGCTCCAGCCGGAAGTGCTTGTCGGCCTCGCGGATTCCTCCCTTGCGCAGGGTGATGAGCTGCTCGCCTTCGGCGAGCGCGCGGACGGTGACCGCCCATTCCTTCAAAGCGATTGGCATAGCGAATTCAGGGGGGGAAGAGGCTCTTGGAAAGATAATGCTTGCAACGGCGGCGCCCGGGGGGAACGGGCATCTCGTCTACGTAAGATACGAAATCCTGGCGGAAATGCCAAATCCCCTGCAAATGGAGGGTTTTTTTAGGTAGTTTCTGCGCACAAAGTCTTACGAGAGCCGCTTTATCGGCCCGTGACCGCCTCCCCCCGGGGTCTCGATGCGCAGGCGCTCCCCGGGTCGCAGGACGCCCGTGACCTTGCCGGGCAGCTCGCGGAGGTCGAGCAGGTTGCGCCCGCATGCCCCTGGCTCCCCGCCGTGCGCGCCGGGGGGCGCATGGCGGCGGCGCTCGGTGATCAGCGAGAAGGTCAGCTCGCGCAGCGCTTCGAGCTCGCGCACGACCCCGTCGCCGCCGCGGTATGTGCCGGCTCCCCCGGAGCCACGGCGCAGGGCGTAGCGCGTGACGCGCAGCGGCAGCTCGCGCTCGAGCGCCTCGATCGGGGTGTTGAGGGTGTTGCTCATCGCCACGTGCACCCCGCTGGGGCCGTCGGCGTCGGGGCAGGCGCCCTGGCCGCCCCCGAGCGTCTCGTAGTAGCTGAAGCGCTCGTCCCCGAGCGTCAGGTTGTTCATCGTGCCCTGCCCGAGCGCGCGCCCGAAGGCGCCGAGCACGAGGTCGGCGACGCGCGAGGAGGTCTCCACGTTGCCCGC
The DNA here is from genome assembly GCA_044446505.1 of Solirubrobacterales bacterium. GTDB lineage: Bacteria > Actinomycetota > Thermoleophilia > Solirubrobacterales > Solirubrobacteraceae > Palsa-744. The sequence goes on along the minus strand of JBIOEY010000065.1, from coordinate 434 downwards.
GGCCACGGCTGCGCCGGGGTTGGCATTGAGCAGGCTTCCGCGCGGCGCGCGCACCTCGATCGGCCGGTAGGCGCCCGCCGTCGGGGGGATGTCCGGATCGGTGAGCACGCGTACCGCGAACAGGCAGGCCGAGCTCGTGACCGCGAGCGGGCAGTTGAGGTTGCCCGCGTGCTGGGCTGCTGTCCCGGCGAAGTCGAGCACGAGCCGCTCGCCGTCCACGAGCGCGCGCAGGCGCAGCACGAGGTCTCCCTCGGCGGCCTCGAGCACGTCCTCGGCCTCGCGCTGGCCGTCGGGCAGAGCGGCGAGGCAGGCACGCGTGCGGCGCTCGGAGTAGTCGAGCACCGCGTCGGTGGCCTCGCGCAGGCGATCCGGTCCCAGGCGGGTCGCAAGCTCGGTGAGCCTGAGCGCGCCCGTGCGGTTGGCCGCGAGCTGGG
>JBIOEY010000064.1:0-12966 GCA_044446505.1 Solirubrobacterales bacterium | reverse complement strand
CGGCACATGATCGCGACCCCATCCTTTTCGGAGATCCCGGCCCTGCTCAGCTCGCGTGCAAGCGCGTTCGTGCGCGTGTGCACCTCGGCGAACGTCAGCGTTCCCCGCTCGTCCACGATCGCCACCCGCTCCGGGAAGCGGATCGCCGAGATCGTGTACGCCGCCGCCGAGCTCGACCCCCAGCGGCGCAGCGTCCCCACCGCCCGCAGCGCCCTGTTCGGGCGTTCCGCGCGGATCATGCCCGTGCCCAGCAGCGTGCGCGCCACCTCCAGGCGGTGCTGAATCGGAGAGCTCATACGCCGCTGATTATCCCACGACGCGCGATCCCACTCGCGCAGCTAGGAGACTTCAGCTGGTTCGTCCTTGCCCTGCAGTCGCTCGCGGCCTCGCTGCACCGCGGCGATGAACTTCGAGAGGTTCACCTCGAGCGTGTTCAGGATCTCGTCCGCGTAGTCCTCCGCCCCCAGGCGGATCTCGCGCTCGCGGGCGCGCGCGTCCTCGATGATGTCCTCCGCCGCGCGCTCCGCCTGCTTGGTGACCTCCTCCTCACCCAGCAGTCGCTCCTGACGCTCGCGCGCCTCCTTCACGATCCGCTCCGCCTCGCGCTTCGCCTCCGCCAGCATCTCCTGGCGCTCCTTCACGATCCACCGCGCCTGCTTGATCTCCTCGGGGATCGTCGCGCGCATCTGGTCGAGGATGTCGTAGATCTCCTCCTTGTCCACCCGCACCTGGTCGGTCAGGGGCACCGGCTTGGCGTTGTGCACCAAGTCGTCAAGCTTGTCGATCAATACCAGGACATCCATAGGACCTTCTCCACGTTGGGCCTTCTCCAGATTCGTCAGCGCCGCAACTCTTCCTGCAACCGCACCGCCACCTCTTCGGGCACCAGATCCTCGATCTTGCCCCCAAACGTGGCGAGCTCCTTCACGCCGCTCGATGAGAGGAAACTGTACTGCGGCGAGGACATCAGGTACACCGACTCGATCTCCGGGTCCTGCCGGCGGTTGAGCTGGTTGAGCTCCAGCTCGTACTCGAAGTCCGAGATCGCCCGCAGCCCCTTCACGATCGCCTTCGCCCCCACATTGCGCGCGAACTCCACCACCAGGTTGCTGAACGGCTCCACCCGCACCCCCGGCAGGTCCGCCGTCGCGCGTTCGATGAAGCCCACCCGCTCCTCGATCGAGAACAGCGTCGCGCTCTTGCGCACCGAGCGTTTGACCACCGCCACCACCACCACGTCGTACAGCCCCGCCGCTCGGCGGATCACGTCGAGGTGGCCGTTCGTGATCGGGTCGTAGGAGCCCGGGCACACCGCTGTGGACTTGTCGAGTCTCATCGCTGACGGTGGATCGTGATCGCAGTGTCTCCGTAGGTCCGCCGCAGCTCCACCTCGAGGGGCAACGCCGGCGGCTCGGTGCGCCGATCGCTCTCCCACACCACGCGCGCGCCCGGCGCCAGCAGCGGCGGCAGGGCCGCCCCCAGCTCGCGCCCCAGCGCACCCGCGTGTCGGTAGGGCGGATCGACGAAGAGCAGATCGTATGTCTCCCGGCGCTCGCGTGCGTTGCGCAGCGCCCCCAGCGCCTCCCCGCGGCGCACCTCCGCCTGCGCCGGCTCCACGCCGAGCTCCGCGAGGTTCGCCCGCAGCGCCGCCAGCGCGCGCGCGTCGCGCTCCACCAGCACCGCCCGCGCCGCCCCCCGCGAGAGCGCCTCGATCGCCAGCGCCCCCGTGCCCGCGAACAGGTCCAGCACCACCGCCCCCACCAGCTCCCCCAGCATCGAGAACAGCGCCTCCCGCACCCGCTCCGAGGTCGGGCGCGTCGCCCGCCCCCGCGGCGAGCGCAGCCGCCGGCCACCGTACTTCCCCGCGATCACACGCACCCCAGGATCATCGCGCGGTGGAGCCCACCGAGGCGCTCACGCCGGGATCGGCTCGTGCGCCTCCTCTCCCAGCGCCCGCTCCAGCGCTTCGCCCAGCAGCTCGTGCTCAGGGGCCACGAGCGCTGGGTCCGCGGCGAGCAGCCGCTTGGCCCACTCGCGCGCGCGCTCCAGCAGCTCCGCGTCCTGCGGCAGGCTCGCCACGCGGGGCTCCGCCTGGCCGTGCTGGCGCGTGCCCGCGATCTCGCCCTCCCCGCGCAGCTCCAGGTCGATCTCCGCGAGGCGGAAGCCGTCGCTGTGCTCCGCCAGCGCCCGCAGCCGGCGCGCGTGGCGGGGGCCCAGCAATAGGCAGACCGAGGGGTGCTCCCCCCTGCCGATTCGCCCGCGCAGCTGGTGCAGCTGCGAGATCCCATAGCGCTCCGCGTCCTCCACCAGCATCACCGTCGCGTTCGGCACGTCGATCCCCACCTCGATCACCGTCGTCGCCACCAGCACGTCCGCCGCGCCCTCCGCGAACCGCGCCATCGCCGCCCGCTTCTCCCGCGGGCGCAGCTGGCCGTGCAGCAGCTCCAGGCGAAAGTCCCGCAGCTCCCCCTCCCGCAGGCGCTCGAACTCCGCGATCGCCGCGCGCGCCTGCACCGCCTCGGAGTCCTCCACCAGCGGGCACACCACGTACGCCTGGCGACCCGCCCGCAGCTCCTCGCGGATCCGCTCGTACGCCCGCGTGCGCTCCGCCTCGCTCGAGGCGATGTGTGTGGAGATCGGGCGCCGGCCCCCCGGCAGCTCGCGCAGGCGCGTCACGTCCAGGTCGCCGTACGCCGTCAGCGCCAGCGTCCGCGGAATCGGCGTCGCCGTCATATGCAGCACGTGCGGGGCCATCTCTTCGTGCCCCTTGCGGTCCAGCGCCGCGCGCTGGCGCACCCCGAAGCGGTGCTGCTCGTCCACCACCGCCACCGCCAGGCGGTCGAACTCGACGTCGCCCTCGATCAGCGCGTGCGTGCCCACCACCAGCATCAGCTCCCCCGACGCGAGCCTCCCCAGCTGCTCGGCGCGGCGGCGCGCTGGGGTCGAGCCGGTCAGCAGCGCCGCCGGCAGCAGCGCCTCGGGGACGAGCGCCTGCAGCGTCGCGAAGTGCTGCTCGGCGAGCGTCTCCGTCGGGGCCATCAGCGCCCCCTGCATCCCCTGCTCGACCGCGCGCAGCAGCGCGTACAGCGCGACCACCGTCTTGCCCGAGCCCACCTCCCCCATCAGCAGGCGCTGCATCGGGCGCGCCCGCGCCAGATCCGCGTCGATCGCCGCCATCGCGGCCGACTGCTCGTCCGTGGGGCGAAACGGCAGCTCCCGCAGCCAGCGCGCCGTCAGATCGCCCGCTCCCGCGAGCGGCGCCGCCGTTCCGCTGCCCCGCAGCGCGCGGCGGCGCAGCACCGCCAGCTGCGTCAGCAGCAGCTCCTCGAACGCCAGGCGCCCGCGGCCCGCCTCCGCCTCCTCGGCGCCGCTTGGGAAGTGCATCGCCGCGAGCGCCGCCGCGCGATCGGGCAGGTGCTCGGCCACGCGCACCGCCGCCGGCAGCGGCTCGCCCACGTCCGCCAGCGCCCCGCGATGCTCCCGCACCAGCGTCACGATCTGCGTCGAGCTCACCCCCTCCGCCGCCGGGTAGTGCGCGACGATCTTCGCGGCCCCCGCCACGCCCTTCGAAGCCCGCCCCGCGCTCGCCGCCGCCGGGCCACTCCCCGCCGCGGAGACGCCACGCCCCGCCGCGGAGGAGCCGTTCGGCCCACCGGACGCCCCGCTCGGCTCCCCGTCCAATGCGTGGTACGTGACGCTGAAGCGCCCCCCGTGGCGGGCCGTGCCGTGCAGCAGCAGGCGCGTCCCCGGGGGGTAGCGCTCCACCAGCCACGGCTGGTTGAAGAACGCCGCGCCCATCGCCCCCGTCTCGTCGCACACCACCGCCTCCACCAGCGGGCGCATCCCCCGGCGGCGCACCGGCCGCGCCGCGATCGAGCGCACCTCGACCGCCACCGTCGCCTGCTCGCCGGGGCGCAGCTCCGCGACTGTCCGCGCCTCGCGCCGGTCGCGCGGCAGGTGCTCCAGTAGCTCGCCCACCGTCTCGATCCCCAGCGTCCGCAGGCCCTCCGCCAACTTGCCGGCCCGGACCTCGAGACTCCGCTCCAGGCGCGAGGGGCGCGGCCAGCGCACCGGCGCGGCCAGCAGCTCGGCGTGCGTCAGAGACCGGGGGGAGCCGAACACCCGAGGCCTCGCGACAGTGTTCTCCGGGACAGGCGTCCGATGCGGCAGCGCAGACGCGAACTTCCCAGTCACCGTGGTCATCTCCGGCGCATGATGCACCGCGCGGCGGACGTGCAGCCACTGACGGCGAAGGAGCGGGCGCGCGGCAGCCGGCAGCTCGACCTCGGAGCACGGACGGGGCCACGCCCCACAGATGGGCGTGGCCCCGAACTGTGCTAGCTACACGAGGCCTCTGCTATGCGACGCCCCAGACTTCTTTGGTGGACAGTTCGACCCAGGCTTCGCCTTCGATCGTAGCCTTTTTGCTTTCGTTCGTCAGTTCGACTTTGACTTTTTCTTTGTTCGACTTTTCAACTTCCGTGATTTCCGACGCACCCGTGGCATATACAAGCCAATTTTTGACTTCTTCTGGTTCTTTGGGTTCGTCCAACCCGGCCGACTTGCCCTTCACTTCTGCTTTCTGGCTGCCGAAGATGCCGCATTTGACGAATTTGACTTTCGAGAACACTTCTCCAACACCCGGCGTGAACAGGGTCGCAAGGCGCCCTTTCAGTGTTGCGGGTAGAACGACCGTGACGATTTCGTTGTTCGTCACGACATTTTCAACTTCTACTTTTTCGCATTTGGCTCCGCCGAGCGTAGCGGTGCATCCTGTGAATTCGATCTTCTCTTTTGCAGATGTGCCCGGTTTGCCTCCAATGATCACCGGTTTTTCAGCGGCGTTCAGTGTGAGCGCTGTGCATTTGGTCACCGATTCGATGTTGAGCACGCCTTTGCCCTTCAGGACGAATGTTGTGCTCTTCATTGAGGATTTGATTTCTTTCGTCTGTCCCGCTTCCAGTTTGGCTCCTGCAACCTTGTAGATGTATTCCGCCGCCGACGCCTCTGCTGCCGCAACCGCGCCCATCGCAAACACGGCCACGAGCGCCAGTCCTATTACCCTTATGCGTTTCATTGCTGTCAACTGCTCCTTTGATTTGGTTGTTGGATTCGCAGGCGCCAGCGCTCCGACTCTGCGAGTCAGAGACATTTCCGACACCCTGCAGGCGCCGCGCTCCGAGAGGCCGAAGTGCGGCCTGCCAGGAGAACCTACCCGCTGTCAAGGGCTATGTGTTGACTGTCTCCGACCCGGAGCGCGCGGGCTGCGATCACTCAGCGGCGAGCAGCCACCAGTAGGCGGACTGGCCGCCGGGGCGCTGCTCGAGCTCGGCCTGCTGCTCGCCGTCGAGCAGGGCGGCGACGGCGGGGGGGTCGAGCGGGGCGTCCTCGCTGGCGAGCACGCTGAGCAGCTCCGCGCCCTCGGCGAGGGCGGCGAGCACCGCGCGCAGGGTGGCGGCGGGCTCGCCCCAGGCGATCACGTCCTCGCCGAGGATGCCCACGGCCTCGCCGGCCTGGAAGCGCCCCTGGCTGTCCGCCCGCGCGGCGGGCGCCACGGCGCCGGTGCGCACACGCGCGAGCACCTCGCGCAGCGCCTGCGCGTTCTGCTCCAGCGGGCGGTCCCCCACCAGCTCGACCGCGGCCGCCAGGCCCGCCTGCTGGCTGAGCGCAGGCACGACCAGCACCTGCTTGTCGGAGAGCTCCGCCGCGCGCTCGGCCGCCATCACGACGTTGGCGGAGTTGGGCAGCACGATCACCTCCTCCGCGGGGACCTCGTGAATCGCGGCGAGCAGCTCGTACGTCGAGGGGTTCAGCGTGGGGCCGCCGTCGATCGTGTGGACCCCGAGCTCCGCGAACAGCGCGTGCAGCCCGGCGCCGCTGACGACGGCGATCGCGCCGCAGCGCACCGCTTCCTCGGGCGACCCGGTCGGAGGCCCCCCATCCAATGGACCCGCGGGAGTCCGCCCCTCGGCCGATCCTGTCGGAGCTCCGTTGCTCGACCCGCCGAGGCCTTGGGCGCAGCAGTAAGCGGATGGAGCGGTTGGGCTCGACGGGATGAGGGCCCCGGCGATCCTCCCCTCCCGCTCGGCCACCTGGGCGCGCATGTCGGCGACGTCGAGATGGGAGACCTCGCCGACGCCTGCGAACACGGCCGCGGCGCGTTCGGGCTCGTCGGTGTGGAGGTGCACCTTGAGGGTCGCGGCGTCGCCGACGACGAGCACCGAGTCGCCGAGCGCCTCGAGCTGCGGAGCGAAGCGCTCCGGCTCCAGGTCGCTGCCGATGACGGCGAAGTTGGTGCAGTAGCGAAACGTGCCGGAGCTGTGCTCGGGGTGGTGGATGCGCGCGGGGGCGTGGTGGTCGAGCGGCGGAGGCGCCTCCCCGCGCAGCGCGGCGACGACGCCCGCGAAGAGGATCGTGAGCCCGTAGCCCCCAGCGTCCACGACACCGGCGTCGCGCAGCGCGGCGAGCAGCTCGGGGCTGCGCTTGACCGACTCCTGGCCGGTGGCGACCGCGTGCTCCAGGGTGGCGGCGATCGCGCGGTCCTGCTCCTCGGGCGCCGCGTCGGGCGACAGGCGGGCGCGCCGCGAGTCGCGCTCGTGCTCGGCGGCGATCCCGTCGGCCATCTCGCGCGCGACGGTGAGGATCGTGCCCTCCGCGGGGTTGCGCACCGAGGCGTAGGCGCGCTCGGCGGCGTTCGCGAGCGCGGCGGCGATCAGCGGGGGGTCGATCAGCTGGCCGGGGCGGGACACGAGCTCTTCGGCGGCGCCACGGATCAGCTGGGAGAGGATCACACCGGAGTTCCCGCGCGCGCCGAGCAGCGCGGCGCGCGCGACCGACTGCACGATCTCCTCGCGGCCGATCTCGTCGATCGTACGGGTCTCGTCCGCCCCCTGCAGGCGGTCGAGCTCCGCGAGCACGGCGCGCAGCGTGAGCACCATGTTGTCGCCGGTGTCCCCGTCCGCGACGGGGAACACGTTGAGGTCGTTGACCTCCTCGCGGCGGGACTCCAGATGCGCGAGCGCACCGGCGACGGCCACGCGGAAGCGAACGAGGTTGGTGTCGGTCACTGCGGTCTGCATCATCCCTGTCCGCCCGAGGGCGCCGCGAGCAGCCGGTGCATGCAGCTACGCGAAACGCACCCCAAGGTTACGCGACTCGCGCCCACACGGTCCCGACACCGGGGGGGCGGGGCGGGGCGGTGGCCGCCGGAACAGTCAGAGCGCCTTGACGACCTTGCCGGCCTTCAGGCAGCGGGTGCAGACGTACACACGCCGCGGCGCCTTGCCCACCATGATCCTGACCTTCTGAAGGTTCGGGTCGAAGCGGCGCCTGGTGGCGACCATCGAGTGGCTGCGGCTATTGCCGAACGCGGGGCCCTTGCCGCAGCTGTGGCATACCTTGGCCATGGCGGAGGAGTTTAGCCGCTCTGGAGCTGCGCGCGCAGCTCGGCCATCCGCAGCACGGCCTCCGCGGCGTGGCGGCCCTGGTCGCGCTTGCCGCCGCCGGCGCGCGCGAACGCCTGGTCCATGGTCTCGCAGGTGAGCACCCCGAAGGCGCAGGGCACGCCGGTGTCCAGCTGCACCCGCATGATCCCCCGCGCGGCCTCGGCGCAGACGAAGTCGTAGTGGCTGGTCTCACCGCGGATCACCGCGCCGAGGCAGGCGACGCCGCGAAAGCGCCCGGAGTCCGCGGCGTAGCGCGCGGCGAGCGGCAGCTCGAAGGCGCCGGGCACCTCGAAGACCTCGACCTCGGGGTGCCCCGCCTCGGCGAACGTGGCCCGGGCGCTCTGGACGAGTAGTCCGGCGAGCTGCTCGTAGAAGCGGCCCACCGCGATCGCGAAGGTGCCCGCCTCTTGCGAGAGGGCCGTCACCCCGCGCAGCGCTCCATCGCGACGCTCCCGATTCCTCGCCCCGACACCGCAGGGCGCTCACATCCGATGTCGACTCTCACGACTTGCCACCGGTGCGTCCGCCACGCTCCTGCTCGCGGTCGTGCTCGCGCTCGGAGTGCAGCAGCTCCTCGTCGAGGTTGAGGCCCTGGTGGTGGAGGATGTGACCCATGCGGCGGGCCTTGGTGCGCAGGTACTCGGCGTTGTGCTCGTTGGGGGCCTGCTCGATCGGGACCTGCGCGGAGACCGACAGCCCGTAGCCCTCCAGGCCGCGGATCTTCTTGGGGTTGTTCGTGAGGATCCGGATCGAGCTGAGCCCGAGGTCGGAGAGGATCTGCGCGCCGATCCCGTAGTCGCGCAGGTCGGCGGGCAGCCCGAGGCGCTCGTTGGCTTCGACCGTGTCGAGGCCGTCCTCCTGGAGGCGGTAGGCGCGGAGCTTGTTCAGCAGGCCGATCCCGCGGCCCTCCTGAGACAAATAGAGCAGCACCCCCTGCCCCTCGCGCTCGATCATCGCGAGCGCCGCTTCGAGCTGCTCGCCGCAGTCGCAGCGCAGCGAGTGGAAGACGTCGCCGGTGAGGCACTCCGAGTGCACCCGCACGAGCACGTCGGGGCGGCCGGAGACCTCGCCCTTGACGAGCGCCACGTGGTGCTTCTCATCCACGAGCGAGCGGTAGCCGACGGCCTCGAAAGTTCCAAAAGCGGTGGGCAGGCGCGTGGCGACCACGCGTTCCACGAGCAGGTCGTGGCGGCGGCGGTAGGCGATCAGGTCGGCGATCGTGACCATCTTCAGCCCGTGCCGCTCGCAGTAGCCGGCGAGGTCGGGGACGCGCGCCATCGAGCCGTCCTCGTTCATGATCTCGCAGATCACCCCCGCGGGAATCAGGCCCGCGAGGCGCGCGAGGTCGACGCTGGCCTCGGTGTGGCCGGTGCGCTCCAGCACCCCGCCGGCCTTCGCCTTGAGCGGATTGACGTGCCCGGGCTGCACGAGATCGTCGGGCGTGGCGGCGGGATCGACCACGACCTGCATCGTGTGCGCGCGATCGTGCGCGGAGACCCCGGTGGTGACGCCCTGGCGGGCCTCGATCGTGACGGTGAAGGGGGTCTGCAGGGCGGACTCGTTCTTCGCGGTCATCAGCTCCAGCCCGAGCGCCTCGCAGCGCTCGGGGCTGAGCGCCAGGCAGATCCAGCCGCGGGCCTCCTTCGCCATGAAGTTGATCGCCTCGGGCGTCACGAACTGCGCGGCCATCACCAGGTCGCCCTCGTTCTCGCGGTCCTCGTCGTCGCAGACGACGACCATCCGGCCCTGGCTGATCTCCTCGATCGCCTCCTCGATCGTGGCGAACAGGGCTCCCGTCTTCGATGCGCTCACTTGTGGGCCTCCAGCAGTCGCTGTACGTGCTTGGCGAGGATGTCGACCTCCAGGTTAACCGCCCCGCCCGCCACGGCCCCGCCGAGCGTGGTGCGCGCGAGCGTCTCCGGTATCAGCGAGACCTCGAAGCCGCCCTCGCGCAGGGCGCTGACGGTGAGGCTGACGCCGTCGATCGCGATCGAGCCCTTCTCGACGACAAGAGGCAGCAGCGCGGTGCCGGCGTCGATCGCGAGGACCCGGGAGAAGCCCTCCTCGCGCACGCCCGCGACGCGCCCCACACCGTCCACATGCCCCTGCACGATGTGCCCCCCGAGGCGCCCGTCGGCGCGCAGCGCGAGCTCCAGATTGACCGGGTCGCCGGGCGCGAGCGCGCCGAGCGTGGAGCGCTCGAGCGTCTCGCGGATCGCCTGCGCCTCGAATGCGTCGGTGCCGACTCGGGTCGCTGTCAGGCAGACGCCGCTGACGGCGATCGAGTCCCCCTCGGCCAACTCACCCGCCAAGGAAGTGCTGACCCGCAGTGTGGCGCCTTGGCTGTCGCGCTCGATCGCAGCAACACTGCCGAGGTCGGCGATCAGGCCGGTGAACATCCCGCCTCCTCCGGCCACGACGCGCGGCGGCGCACGCCGTGGAGCGCCCGCGGAACGCTCACCACTCGCGCAGGCGGGCGGAGACGAGCAGGTCCTCGCCGATGCGCTCGCAGTCGAACGTGAGGGCGTGGAGGGCGTCGGAGATGCGCTCCACGCCTTCGCCCTCGAGCGGATCGCGGGCGGTGCGCCCGCCGAACAGGAGCGGCGCGAGGAACAGGCGGATCTCGTCGATCTCGCCGCCGTCGAGGAACGCGCCGGCGAGGTGGGGGCCACCCTCCAAGAGCAGCGAGGTGACGCCGAGCTGGCCGAGCTGATCGAGGGCGGAGCGCACGCGCGCGGGCTCGTTCTCGCCGGTGGCAAGCAGCACTTGGGCGCCGGCGGCCTCGAGCGCGTCGGTGTCGGCGCGCGGGGCGGCGCGCGAGACGACCACGGTCAGCGGGATCTCCGCGACGGCGGCGAGCAGCCGCGAGTCCGAGGGGAGCCGCGCGAGCGAGTCGAACACGACCCGCCGCGGCTGATCAGAGGAGTCCGCGGGAGTACCATCGGGGCGCGCGGTCAGCTGCGGGTCGTCGGCGAGCGCGGTGCCGATCCCGACGACGACCGCGTCGACGGAGGCGCGCCAGCGGTGCGCGAGTTCGCGGCTCTCCGCGCCGCTGATCCACTGCGAGTCCCCCGCGCGCGTGGCGACCTTGCCGTCGAGGGTCATCGCGGACTTGAACAGCACCCAGGGGCGCCCGCTGCGGGCGTGCTTGCGGAACGCCTGGTTGAGCAGCCGCGCGCGGGTGGCGAGCTCGCCGTCGGCGAGCACGACCTCGACGCCCTCGTCGCGGAGGATGCCGAGGCCCCGCCCGGCGGCCTTCTCGGTGGGGTCGTCGGAGCCGACGACCACGCGGCCGATCCCCGCCTGCATGATCGCCTCGGTGCAGGGCGGCGTCTTGCCCTCGTGGCAGCAGGGCTCGAGCGACACGTACAGCGTGGCGCCCATCAGATCGGCCAGCCCGCACGCCTCGATCGCGTTGACCTCGGCGTGCGCGCCGCCGAGGCGTTCGTGCCAGCCCTCCCCCAGCACCTCCCCGTCGCGTGCGATCACCGCACCCACGACGGGGTTGGGCTTGACCGCTCCGATGCCCCGGCCCGCGAGCTCGATCGCGCGCGCCAAGTGCAGCCGGTCAGTGTCGGTGCCGATCGCCATCCTAAATGTTGAGCTTAGAGGGTGGCGCAGCCGGGGGAAGGCCGGCGAGCCGGGCCCCTCTTCTTTCAGACTACTGCCACCCGGTGCGCCGATGCGGCCATGCGAGCGCCTCCGCGCGCCGCCCGCCGCGCATCTCATGCCCGCGCGCAGCGCCCGCCGCGGAGGCGGAAGACGATGACTTCGGGGCCGGGACGCCGGTAGGCGAGCGGGTAGTAGTCGAAGCTCCAGTCGAAGTTGAACGCTGCGCGGTGCGCGCCCGAACGGTAGGGCGAGACGCGGTGGACGACTTCCGCTTTGCGCGCGAGAGCGCGGTAGTAGGCGACGGCCAGCGGCGCCCGGGAGGGGTTGGCGAACGCGCGGCCGGACTCCGCGGAGCCGCTGAGCACCCAGCAGTACCCTTCCCGCTCGTAGTGGGCGATCAGCGCGGGGGCCAGCGTGAGCTCGTAGTTTTCGAGGCTGACGGTGTGCGGTTCGCCGAGGCGCAGCGCGCCGGTGGGGTCGATCACGGAGCGCAGCGAGGGGTACTTGAGCCAACGGTCCCCGTCGGGCGTGGCGAGCGTGGGGCGCCCCACATCCTGCACCCACTCGTCGGGTACGACCGGCTCGACCACGATCTTCGCGCCGACCGGCACATACCCTTCCATCCAGGTGCGCGCCAGGTTGCGCGTGTCGGCGCGAGAGAGGACGAGACCGGAGTGGACGCTGTACACGAGCCCCTGCGCGCAGAGGGCGATCACCGCGAGGGCGATGAACGCAGCTGTCAGGACAGAAGAGGATCGCTCCGCGGGCCGAGCCCGCTCCGCCGGCGGCGTTCGCTGCTCGATCGTACGCTGGGTGGAACGGGCCAGGGTGCGTGCAAGCTGGATTGCAAAGAACGCCGCGAGCAGGCAGACGATCGGGAAGATCGGCAACAGCCAGCGGCCGAAGTAGCGGCCCTGGGCACCCATGAAGGCTAGGTAGAGCAGCGGTGCGGGCACCAGCACCCAGCCCAGTCGCTGGCCGAAACGGGGATGCTCGCCGGAGGCGAGTGTCTCCCGGCTTCGGTCGCGCCGCCAGATGGTGATTGCCCCGCCGAGCGCGGCGAGCGCGGGTACCCAGCCGAGGCCCCAGGTGAGGGACCACAGGTAATAGACGACGCCGCTCTCGTGGGGCGCGCCCAGCTTGCCTTGAGTTTCGCCGGAGAGCGAGGACTGGTGGGCGATCCCGTGCTGGAAGGCGTGAAAATCGAGCAACGAGTACGGGTCGGCCGCCAGGAACGACACGAGCGCAGCCACCCCAGCAATTGCGAGCCCGATCAGCACCGAGCGTCCCACCGGTCGTGCCCGCCGTGGCGCCGGCCGATCTGCGACAGGTGGCACCAAGTACTGCGCGGCGGCCGCGGCGAGCAGTGGCAGGAGCGCGATCCCCGCGGTGTACTTGGTGGCGCAGCCGAGGCCGAGGCCGACTCCGGCCACGAGGTAGTCGCGCTTGCGGCCCTTGCGCAGCACACCCGCGGTCCCCACCAGCGAGAGCGTGAGCGGGGCGAGCGTGGGGACGTCGTTGAGCGCGAGGTGGGCGTAGAAGACCGGCAGGAACGCGACCGCCTCCAGCGCAGCCGCGAGCAGCGCGACGCCGCGGTCGAAGAGGCGTGCGCCGGCGAGGTAGAGCAGCCACACCGCGAGCGTGCCGAGCAGCGCGGCCACCACGCGGGCGGCGGTGAAGACGGCGGTGGGGTCGGTCGCGAAGGTATGGGAGGCCCCCGCACGGCCGCCGAACCACACGGCGAAGACGAGCCGCAGCAGGTCGGTGAAGGCCGGCGGATTGGCGAAGTAGTGGGGGTTCCAGCCCAGCGTGAGCATCCCGATCGCGCGCGGCACGAAGTGGGCGTCCTCGTCGGCGTTGTACGCGTAAGGAAGCCCCTGGCGAATCCCCCACAGGCGCAGCGCGAGCG
>JBIOEY010000063.1:0-13131 GCA_044446505.1 Solirubrobacterales bacterium | reverse complement strand
GTCGTGCTCTGGCCCGGAGCTGACCGCCGCCCGTTTCACCGGCAGGCCGCCCCGGCGGTGGGGACGCAGGTCAGGGGACAGTCCCCATCCGGGGACAGTCCCCGGGTTGGAGGTGCTTCAGACCTCCACGACCACGGGCAGCACCATCGGGCGGCGCTTGAGGCGGTCGTAGACAAGCTGAGCTAGGTCGTCGTGCAGCGTCTGCTGGATCAGGTCGACCTCGCGGATCTCCTCCTCGGCGGCGCGGGCGAGCGAGTCCTCGACGGTGCCGCGGATCTCCTCCACCAGCCTGCCGGCCTCGTCGAGGAACGGGACGCCGCGGAAGATCACCTCGGGGTCGGCCACCGAGCGGCCGTCCTGCTCGGCGATCGTGGCCACCACGATGAAGATCCCGTCCGCGGAGAGCATCCGCCGGTCGCGCAGCGCCACGTCGGCCATGTCGCCGATCTCCACGCCGTCCACGAACACCATCCCCGACTGCTCGTGCTCGCCGAAGCGCGCGCCACGGCCGTTGAGGTCGAGCGGCAGGCCGTTCTCCCCTCGGAAGATGTCCTCCGGGGCGATCCCCACCGCCTCCGCCAGCTGGCTGTGCAGCCGCAGCCGCTTGAAGTCGCCGTGGAAGGGCATCACGTAGCGAGGCTGCACGAGGTTCAGCATCAGCTTCACCTCCTCCGCGTAGCCGTGGCCGGAGGCGTGCACCGGCGCGTCGCGCGGGGTCACCACGTCGCAGCCAATGTGGTAGAGCCGGTCGATCGTCTCGTTCACCGCGCGCTCGTTGCCCGGGACCGGGGTGGCCGAGAAGACGACCGTGTCCCCGCTGCGCAGCTGCACCTGGGGATGGTCTCGATACGCCATGCGCCTCAGCGCCGACAGGGGCTCGCCCTGGGAGCCCGTCGAGATGATCACGATCCGCTCGTCCGGGAAGTCCTCGATCTCGCGCGTCCCCACCAGCATCCCCTCCGGCACCTCGATGTGCCCCAGCGTCCGCCCGATGCCGACGTTCTTGCGCATCGAGCGTCCCACCAGCGAGACCTTGCGCCCCAACGCCTGCGCCGCGTCCACCACCTGCTGCACGCGGTGGATGTTCGAGGCGAAGCTCGTCACCACGATCCGCCCCTCGCAACGGGCGAACACCTCCTCCAGGTGGCGTCCCACCCCCGACTCCGACGGGGAGAAGCCCGGGCGATCCACGTTCGTGGAGTCACCGCACAGCAGCAGCACTCCCTCGCGCCCCAGTTCCGCCAGGCGCGAGACGTCCGCGGGCGGGCCATCCACCGGCGTCTGGTCGAACTTGTAGTCGCCCGTGATCAGCACCGTCCCCAGATCGGTCCCCAGCGCCACCGCGCTCGAGTCGGGGATCGAGTGGGTCATGTGCACCATCTCCATCGAGAACGGCCCCAGCTCCAGCACTTCCCCCGGGGCCACGTCGGAGAGCTCCACGTCGCGCAGCTTGTGCTCCTCGAGCTTCGAGCGCGCCATCGCCATCGTCAGTGCCCCCCCATACACCGGCGGCAGCGCGCCCTGCTCCCCCAACTCGCGCAACACCCACGGGAGCGCCCCCAGATGGTCCTCGTGGCCGTGCGTCACCACGATCGCCTCGATCTCCCGCGCGCGCTCGCGCAGATAGGAGAAGTCTGGCAGCACCAGGTCGATGCCCACCATCTCCGGCGTCGGGAAGCGCAGGCCCACGTCCACCACCACGATCCGCCCGTCGTGCTCCACGACGGTCATGTTCTTGCCGATCTCGCCCAGGCCGCCGAGCGGCAGGACGCGCAGCGCGGCGCTCACGCGTGTTGCGCCTGCGCCGGCGGCGCAGAGGTCTCGCTTGCCGAACCCGAGATCCTGCCGGCCCTCGGGGTTTCGCCCTCCCGCGTAAGCCCCTCGGCCCCGCCCGCCGAGGAGGCATCGCCGCCCGGCAGCAGGCCGTGGCGCACGAGCATCGCCCGCACCGCCGCGAGCTCCTCCGCGCTCGCCTCCACCAGCGGCAGACGCAGCCCGCCGGCGTGGTGGCCGAGCAGGTTCAGCGCAGCCTTCGTGCACGTCGGGCTGGCCGTCATGAACAGCGTCTCGTACACGTCGCGCAGCGACGCGTCGATCTCCGCGCGGTGCTCCGGCTCGTCCACCATCCGGCGCATCTCGTCTCCCACTACGTGGCTCGCCACCAGGATCCCGCCCGCGCCGCCCATGTCCAGCGTGCGCGCGAACGTGCCGTCGTCGCCCGCGTACAGCTCCAGGCCGTCGATCGGCTGCAGCTCCGCTGCGTTGGCCTGCTTGACGCCCGTCACGTTCTCGATCTGCGCCAGCTCCGCGAGCAGTTCGGGGCCCATGTTCGTCGCGGTGCGCCCGGGGATGTTGTAGAGGATGATCGGTTTGTCCGTCGCCTGCGCGATCGCCTCGTAGTGGCGCTTCAGGCCCCGCGGGCTCGGCTTGTTGTAGTAGGGGGTCACGCTCAGGTGCGCGTCCGCGCCCAGCTCCGTCGCCCGTTCGGTCAGGTGCACCGCGTGGCGGGTGTCGTTCGTGCCCGTGCCCGCCACGATGCTCGTGCCCGGCGGGCGCTCGCGCGCCGCCAAACCGATCAGCCCGAGCTGCTCCTCGTCGCTCAGCGTCGACGCCTCCCCCGTGGTGCCCGCCACCACGAACCCATCCGAGCCGTGCGCCGCCAGGTGGTGCATCAGCGCCACGAACGCCTCCTCGTCAACGCGCAGATCCGCGTCGAACGGCGTCACGATCGCCGTCAGGATCGTTCCCAGATTCCCCATCCCGGGCATTATCACACGCCGCCACCCGCATCGAAAAGCAGTGTCTCCAGGCCGACCGTCAGCGGCTCGGAGAGCGCGCCCACCCGGCGGACCGCCAGCAGCACCCCCGGCATGAACGACTCCCGGTCGATCGAGTCGTGGCGGATCGTGAGCGTCTGGCCGAGATCGCCGAGGATCACCTCCTGGTGGGCCACCAGGCCCGGCAGGCGCACCGAATGGATCGGCGGCTCCGCCCCGCCGCTCGCCTGCGCCATCAGCCGCGCCGTGCGCGCCGCGGTGCCGCTCGGGGCGTCCAGCTTGCGATCGTGGTGCAGCTCCACGATCTCCGCCTTCGCCATGTGGCGCGCCGCCTCCGCCGCGAAGCGCATCATCAGCACCGCCCCAATCGCGAAGTTCGGCGCCACCAGCACGTTCGCGCGGGTGCGAGCACCGGTCGCCGCGCCCGCGCCCTCGCCGGTCGCCCCATCGCCGGCAACCTCTCGCGCAGCCGCGCACCCCTGACGCAGTTCCTCCAGGTCGAAGCCGGTCGTGCCCACCACCGCGTGCACTCCCGCGCGGACGCAGGCCAGCGCGTTCTCCAGGGCCGTGTCCGGGCGGGTGAAGTCCACCACCACATCGGGTCGGTCGGCCCCAGCCAACAGGTCCGCGAGGATCGTGCCGAGCACCGGGTCCACCCGGCCAGCCAGCTGCATGTCCTCCGCGCCCTCCACCGCAGCACAGACCGCCTCGCCCATGCGGCCCGCCGCGCCCGCCACTGCCACGCGGATCATGCCGTCACCGCCTCCAATGGTCCCAGCGCCCTGCGCAGCGCATCCTCGTCCGGGCCGATCGCGGCCACCGACAGCGACGGCCCCCGGAACAGATCGGTGGCGAGCTCCTGCAGGTCCTCCACCGTGACCGCGTCGATCCGCGCGATGATCTCCTCCACCGAGAGGATCGGCAGCTCGCACAGCACCGAGCTCCCCAGCCTGTTCATGCGCGCCGCGGTGGACTCCAGCGCCAGCACCAGGCGCCCCTTGGCGTTCTCCCGCGAGCGCTCGAGCTCCTGCGCGTCCGCCGGTTCGCGGACGAACCGCTCGAGCTCCGCGGCGATCACCTCGAGCGCCTGCGCGAGGTTCTCCGGGCGGGTGCCCACATACAGCCCCACCTCGCCCGTGGTGGCGTACTGGTTGGCGAACGAGAACACCGAGTACGCGAGACCCCGGCGCTCGCGCACCTCCTGGAAGAGCCGCGAGGAGGGGCCGCCGCCGAGCACGTTGTCGAGCACCCGCAGCGCGAAGCGCCGCTCGTCGTCGCGCGCGATTCCGCGGCCGCCGAGGCAGAGGTGGTACTGCTCGGTCTCTCGGCGCAGGAAATGCACCCGCCGCTCGAAGGTTGGGCGGACCGAGGAATCATCGCCGCCCGCGGCGCTGGAGCCCGAGGCGCCGGCCGCCTCGGGGGATCTGTGCTCGACCATCTCGACCAGCGTGTCGTGCTCGATCGAGCCGGCCGCCGCGATCACCACGTCCGCGGGCGTGTAGCGCTCGGCGTGGAAGGTCCGCAGCTGATCGTGCGTGAGCGCGCCCACCACGTCCGCGCGGCCGATCACCGCGCGGCCGAGGGGATGCTCGCCGAAGACCGCCTCGCCGAGCACGTCGAAGACGCGGTCCTGAGGATCGTCCTCGTACATCGCGATCTCTTCCAGCACCACCTCCCGCTCGGCCTCGATCTCGCCGCTCGGGACACCGTCCGGCGAGCCGACCAGCGGGCGCCACACCATGTCGGCGATCACGTCGAACGCGCGCTCCAGATGCCCGTCGAGCACGCGCGTGTATACCGAGGTCGCCTCCTTGTCGGTGCCCGCGTTGCACTCCGCGCCCATCGCGTCGAAGATCTGGTCGATCTCCTCCGAGCTGTAGCTGTGCGAGCCGCGGAACAGCATGTGCTCGAGCAGGTGCGAGATGCCCGTCTCACGCTCCTGCTCGTGCGCCGAGCCCGCGCCGATCCAGAAGCCCAGCGCGACCGAACGCACCGTCGGTATCGGTTCGCTCACCACCCTGACGCCCGACGCCAGGGTGGTGATGCGATGACCCTCAGTCGTTCTCAATAGCGGTCGCGGTCGCGATCGCCCCCACCACCGTGACGGGGGCGACCCGAGCCACGCTCGCCGCGACCGCGGTCGCGATCGTGGCCCTCGCGGCCGTTGTTGCGCGGCGACGAGGACGAGCGGCCGGGTGGGCGGGATCCGGATCCGCCCGCGCCGACGGTGGCGAGTTCCTCGACCGACTTGCCCGCGATCTCCGGGTCCTCGGCGAGGCGCAGGCCGATGCGCCCGCGCTCGCGGTCCACCTCGACCACGCGCACGTTGATCTCATCGCCCTTGTTGAGCACCTCCTCGACGCTCGCGATCCGCTCGCCGGGAGAGACGTTGGAGATGTGCAGCAGGCCGTCGGTGCCCTTCGCCAGCTCGACGAACGCGCCGAAGGTTGTCGTCTTGACGACCTTCCCGACGAACTCGTCGCCGACCTCGACCTCCTTCATCATCATCCGCACCCGCTCCACCAGCGCGTCGCCCAGCTCGCCGTTGGCCGAGTAGACCAGCACCTGGCCGTCGTCGTTGACGTCGATCTGGGATTCGAACTCGTCCGAGAGGCCCCGGATCGTTTCCCCGCCCTTGCCGATCAACAGGCCGATCTGGCTCGGGTCGATCTGAATCGTCTGGATCCGCGGCGCGTACTGCGAGAGCTGCTCGCGCGGGGTGCCGATGACGTCGGCCATCTTGGCGAGGATGAACGTGCGCGCCTCTTTGGCCTGCGCGAGTGCGTCGCGCAGGATCTCGAAGGTGACGCCCGTGATCTTGATGTCCATCTGCAGCGCGGTGATGCCGCGCTCGGTGCCGGCGACCTTGAAGTCCATGTCGCCGAGGTGGTCCTCGACCCCGGCGATGTCGGTGAGGACGATGTAGTCCTCGCCCTCTTTGATCAGGCCCATCGCGATTCCCGCGACGGGGCGCTTGATCGGCACCCCGGCGTCCATCAGCGACAGCGAGGAGCCGCACACCGAGGCCATCGAGGAGGAGCCGTTTGACTCGAGGATGTCCGACACCACGCGGATCGAGTAGGGGAACTCCTCGATCGAGGGCACCATCGGCGTGAGCGCACGCTCGGCGAGCGCGCCGTGGCCGATGTCGCGGCGCTTGACGCCGCCCATGCGGCCCGCTTCCCCGACCGAGAATGGCGGGAAGTTGTAGTGGTGCCAGTAGTACTTTTTGGACTCGAGGCCGAGCGTGTCGATGCGCATCTCCTCCTTGAGCGTGCCCATCGCCACCACGCTCAGCGCCTGCGTCTGCCCGCGTGTGAACAGCGCCGAGCCATGCGTGCGCGGCGTGACGCCGACTTCGATCGAGATGTCGCGGATCTCGTTCTCCGAGCGCCCATCGGGGCGCTTCTTGTGCACAGCGATGCGCTCGCGGATGATCGCCTTCTCGAGCTTGTCGAACGCGAGCTGGACGGCCGCGCGGCGCTCCCGGGCGCTCCCGAGCTGCTCCTCGGAGGCACCCTCGGGCGCGGTCGCGGCGTACTGCGCGAGGATCTCCTCCTCGACGGCCTTGGTGGCGTCCTGGCGCTCGAGCTTGTCCTCGACCTGCGTGGCCGCGTCGAGGGTGGCGCCGTGGGAGCCGCGAATCTGCTCCAGCAGCGAGGCGTCCACGGCGATCGTCTCGAAGGCTTTCTTCGCCTTGCCGGCTTTCGCGGCGAGGTCGCGCTGGAGTGCGCACAGCTTCTTGATCTCCGCGTGGGCGATGTCGAGCGCGTCGAGGATCTCCGCCTCGGGGATCTCGTTGGCGCCCGCCTCGACCATCAGGATCGCGTCCTCGGTGCCCGCCACGATCAGGTCCAGGTCCGAGCTGTTCTCGGCGCCGGCCTGCAGGTCCTCCTCGGAGGGGTTGACGACAAAGTTGCCGTCGATCTTGCCGATGCGCACCGCACCGACGGGCGTCGGCAGCGGGATGTCGGAGATCATCAGCGCCGCGGAGGCGCCGTTCATCGCGAGGATGTCATAGGGGTGCACGTGGTCGATCGAAAGCGGGATCGCGACCAGCTGCGTGTCATAGCGCCAGTCCTTGGGGAACAGCGGGCGGATCGGGCGGTCGATCATGCGCGCCGTCAGCGTGCCCTTCTCGCCGGGGCGACCCTCGCGCTTGAAGAACGAGCCGGGGATTTTCCCGGCGGCGTACATGCGCTCCTCGACATCCACCGTCAAGGGGAGGAAGTCGACATCGCGCAGCGAGCCGGCGACGGCTGTCGCGAGCACCATCGTGTCGCCCTGGCGGACGACCACTGCGCCGGAGGCCTGCTTGGCCATCCTGCCGGTCTCGAACGAGATCTCGCTACCGGCGATCTCCACGGAGACCCGTGTAACGGCTGCGTCACTGCTCATATTCTCTGCCTTCCTCGTCCGCCCTTCGGTCGGCGGCTCTGTCTTTTTATTCTCTGTTCCGAACGTAGTGAGCTTAGCGGCTAAACATTTTTGAGGCCGCCCAGGATCATGTGAGCGCCGGGAAGGTCGGCGGGCGAGGGGGCCTGGTAGCTCCAGCGCACGGCCCCGTCGGGGCCGACGATCACGAGCGCACGCTGCGGGAAGCCGCCCTCGTGGAGCACCCCGAAAGCCGTGCAGGCCGCGCCCTTTGGCTCGAAGTCCGAGAGCTGGGGGATGCTCACACCGAGCTTTTCGCGGAACGCTTTCTGCGCCCAGGAGCTGTCGCAGGAGACTCCGTAGATCACGACGCCATCGGCCATGGTCTGCTCGAGCTCCCTCTCATACAGCTGCAGCTGCTCGGTGCACACGGGGCTGAACGCGAACGGGTAGAAGACCAGCACGGTCGTCTTGCCCCGCAGGTCCTTCTCGGTGAAGCGCTCGCCGCCTTCGGTGGTCAGCGAGAAGCTGGGAACCTCGGTGCCCGGGTCGAGGACGCTCATGCGGACCCTTGTTTACTTACGCAGGCCAAGCTCTTTGATCAGCGCGCGGTAGCCCTCGAGGTCGTTGCGCTGCAGGTAGTCCAGGAAGCGCCGGCGGCGACCCACCAGCATCAGCAGGCCGCGACGCGAGTGATGGTCTTTCTTCTGCTCGCGCAAGTGCTCCGTGAGGTGGTTGATGCGCTCGGTCAGGAGCGCGACCTGCACCTTGGTGTTCCCGGTGTCGCGCTCGCTCGCTCCGAACTTCGCAGCGATCTCGCGCTTTCGCTCTGTGGTGAGGGTCATCGGCGGCCGCAAACGGTAGCAAAGAGCGCCCCCGCCCCCCGAAGCCAGTCCCAGAAGGGACCCGGCGGCGCGCATCTGGTGCGTCGCCCTGGGGAGCCGGGGCGGCCTCAGCGCTCGCCAAGGACCTTGCGAGTGTCCTCGATATCGCGGTCCATCTGCTCGATCAATGCCTCCACGGTTGCGAAGCGCCGCTCGCCGCGCAGGCGACGCACGAAGTCGATGCGCAGCTCGCTGCCGTAGAGGTCGCCGTCGAAGTCGAGCAGATACGCCTCGATCAGCTCGCCGCGGCCGGTGGTGAACGTCGGACGCACCCCGATGTTGACCGCCGCCGGGCGCCCATCGGCGAGACAGGCGTAGATGCCGTGGCCGGGGCACACGAGCTCCTCTTCGGGGATCAGGTTCGCGGTCGGGAAGCCCAGCTCGCGCCCGCGTTCGTCGCCATGCACCACCTCGCCCCGCAGCTGAAAGGGATAGCCGAGGAAGCGGGTCGCCTGGTCGACCTCGCCGGCGAGCACGAGGCCGCGGATGTGGCTGGAGGAGACGATCTCCCCGTCCACCTCCAGCAGCGGGTGCACCGTCGTCGCGAAGCGCCCGTCCGCCGCCAGCAGCCGCGTGTCGCCCTGCGCGCGGTGGCCGAAGCGGAAGTTCTCGCCGATCGACACCCGCACCGCGCCGAGCGCCCCGACCAGCACCTCGTCGATGAACGCCTGCGCGCTGCGCGCCGCGAAGGCGGCGTCGAAGGGGATCACGATCAGCTCCCGCACGCCCAGTGCGGCGATCAGCTCCGCCTTCGCGTCCAGGCGAGTGAGCAGCTTCGGCGCGTGCTGGGGGGCCACCACGGAGACCGGGTGGGGATCGAACGTGAGCACGCTGTCCGAGCCGCGGATCACCTCGCGGTGGCCGAGGTGCACGCCGTCGAAGGTGCCGACCGCCACCTGGCGCTCGCGGCGCTCTACGTCTGGTAGCCGGGTGATCTTCACCGACGGGAAGCCTACGTCAGAGACGACAGTGCCTGCTCGATCGAGATCGGCTCGGGGGGATCCCATGGCGTCCCACGCCGAGGAGGAGCCACCGCATCCTCGACCTTGAACGGCCCGATCGAGGTGCGCCGCAGCTCTTCGCAGTAGGCGTCGCCGAGGTCGGCGATCAGCGAGCGCACGTAGGTGCCCGCCGAGCACTCGATCAGATACCCGGCACGCGGGTCGGCGGAATCCTTGTCCCTCCAGAGCTGCTCGAAGCGGTAGACCGTGACGATGCGCTCGGGCATCTCGAAGCGCTCCCCGCGCCGCGCGCGCTTGTACGCGCGCTCGCCGCCGATCTTCACCGCGGAGTAGATCGGGGGCCGCTGGCGTATCTCGCCCGTCGGCAACACCGGCGGATCGGGTGGCAGCCTGCCGGTGTGCTCGATCTCCCCCTCCGGGTCGCCCGTGCTCGACACAGCCCCGAGTCGTGCCACGGTCTCGTAACGCTTGGGGAGCCCCATCAGCTTCTCCTGGATGCGCGTAGCCCTTCCCACGAGCACCAGCAGCAGTCCACTCGCGAACGGGTCGAGCGTGCCCGCATGCCCCGTCTTTACGCCCCCCAGCGCTCGACGCACCGCGGCGACCACGTCGTGCGAGGTCATCCCCACGGGCTTGTCGATCAGCAGGACCCCGTTCACGCCGGCGCCGGCGCGGGATGCAGCTGTGAGGCGAGCTCGCTCCGTAGGAACTGGATCAGCTCCTCCGGTTCGAGCGTGGTGGAGAAGCCCGCGGCGCGGCGGTGCCCTCCCCCACCCTGCGCGCGCGCGATCGCGGAGACGTCCACGTCGTCGTCGATCGCGCGCAGCGATATCTTGCGCTCGCCGCGGCGCTCCGGCGCCGTGAGCTCCCGCACGAGCGCCGCGACCTTGGTGCCCTGCACTGCACGCAGGTGGTCGACGATGCCCTCGGAGTAGCTGTCCTCGGCCTCGGCGCGACGAAAGTCCTCGGCGCTCAGGCACGCGAGTGTGAGCTCGCCCGAGTCGAAGCGGCGCACCTTTGCGAGTGCGAGCGCGAGCAGCGTCAGCTTGGCGTAGGGCATCTCCTCGTAGAGCCGGCGGTAGATCGCCTGCACGTCCACGCCCGCCTCGATCAGCTCGGCCGCCATCCGATGGGCGCGCGGGCCGGTGTTCTCGTACATGAAGCGCCCCGTGTCCGTGACCAGCCCCACGTAGAGCGCCTCCGCGACCGTCGGAGTGGGCTTCACCCCCAGCCCGTGCATCAGATCCCAGATGATCTCCGCCGTGCACGAGGCGTCCGCCACCACGTGATCGAGCGTGCCGAAGTGGGTGTTGTCGTGGTGGTGGTCGATGTTCAGCAGGTGCGCGCCGTCGCGCAGCACCTCGGCGGAGTTGCGATCGATGTTGCCACAGTCCAGCAACACCACCGTGCGCTGCGCGATGTCCGCCGGCGGCGCATGGATCACGCGGTTCAACCCAAAAAGAGGGGCCCGGCTCGCCGGCCTGCGGCCGGCTGCGCCACCCTCTAGTTCAAGGAAGCTGTACTCGGAGGGGAGCGGAAGCTCTCCGGCGGGGACGAACATCAGCGCGTCCTTGCCGAGCGCCGTGAGCAGCCCCTGCATCGCCAGCAGCGAGCCGAGCGCATCGCCGTCCATGTTTTCGTGCGTGGCGAGCACGAAGCCGAAGTCGCTGCGGATCCGCTCCAGCACGAGCTCGCGCGTATGCGACGTGTCCGGCTCGATCGCCCTGCCGTTCTCACTCACCGGTATCGGCCTCCGGCTCGTCCAGCAGTTCCTCCAGGCGCATCGCGCGATCCGTGGTGTCGTCGTAGAGGAAGCTCAGCGTCGGCGTGCGCTTCATGCGCAGCTCCGAGGCGAGCCGCCGCTGCATGTAGCCATGCGCGCTGCGCAGCCCCTCCAGCGTCGCCTCGCGCAGAGGCTCGTCCCCGAGCACGCTCACGTACACGCGGGCATGGCTGAGATCGGCGCTTGTCCTCACATCGGTCACGGTCACGAAACCCACTCGGGGATCCTTCAACTCGCCTGCCACCACCCCTCCGATCACCTGCCTGATCGCCTCGTCGACGCGGCGCATGCGGCCTGAGGTCATCCTACTCTCCCCGCATGTCGGGTCTGCAACCCCTGCGTCAGGCTAGTTCGCGCTCGACCTGGCGCGTCTCGTAAGTCTCGAGCACGTCGCCCTCGCGGAGGTCCTGGAAGTTGGCGAGCACGATCCCGCACTCGTAGCCGGCGGCGACCTCGCGCGCGTCCTCGTTGAAGCGGCGCAGGCTCGCGATCGTCGTGTCGTAGATCACGGTGCCCTCGCGCACCACGCGCACGCGTGCGCCGCGCGTGACCTTGCCCTCGGTCACGTGGGAGCCCGCGATCACGCCGATACGCGAGGCGCGGAACAGCTGGCGCACCTCCGCCTGGCCGAGCGTGCTCTCGACCTCCTCGGGCTCCAGCAGGCCCTGCATCGCGGCGCGCAGCTCCTCGATCGCGCGGTAGATCACCGCGTAGGAGCGGATCTCCACCCCCTCGCGCTCGGCGAGCTGGCGGGCGTCGCCGACGGGGCGCACGTTGAAGGCGAGGATCAGCCCTTCGGAGGCGGCGGCGAGCATCACGTCCGACTCGTTGATCCCGCCGACCCCGCGGTGGATGATGTTGACCTTCACCTCCTCCTGGGGCAGCTTCGCGATCTCGTCCTCGATCGCCTCGAGCGACCCGGCCACGTCGGCCTTGATGACGAGGCCGAGCTCCTTGACCGCGCCCTCGCGGGCGAGCTTGAAGACGTCCTCGAGCGAGAGCTTGCGCCCGGAGCGCCTGGCGAGGGCCTCGGTCTTCAGGCGGTTGGCGCGTTCGCCCGCGAGCTGGCGTGCGCGGCGCTCGTTCTCGACGACCCGCACGAGCTCGCCTGCCTCGGGGACCCCGTCGAAGCCGAGCACCTCGACCGGGTCGCCGGGCTGTGCGCGCTTCGTGCGCGCTCCTGTGAAGTCGTGCATCGCGCGCACCCGCCCGAAGTGCGCTCCCGCCACCAGCGCGTCCCCCACGTGCAGCGTGCCGCGCTGGATCAACACGCTCACCACCGGGCCGCGCCCGGGGTCCAGCTTGGACTCGATCACGGTGCCGGAGGCCTCCGCTTCGCGGTTGGCGCGCAGCTCCTCCAGATCGGTGACCAGGAGGATCGTGTCGAGCAGGCTGTCCAGACCCTGGCGGGTCTTGGCGCTGACGTCGACGAACTCGATCTCCCCGCCCCAGTCCGAGGGCTGCAGGCCGTGCTGGGCCATTTCGGTGCGCACCCGGTCGGGCTGGGCGCCCTCCTTGTCGACCTTGTTGACCGCCACCACGATCGGCACGTCCGCCGCGCGGGCATGGTCGATCGCCTCCTCGGTCTGCGGCTTGACCCCGTCGTCGGCAGCGACCACGATCACCGCAAGGTCCGTCACACGCGCGCCGCGGGCGCGCATCGCAGTGAACGCCTCGTGGCCGGGGGTGTCGAGGAAGGTGACCTGCTTGCCGGTGTGGTGCACCTGATAGGCGCCGATGTGCTGGGTGATGCCCCCGGCCTCTCCCGCAGCGACCTCGGTCTCGCGGATCGCGTCCAGCAGCGAGGTCTTGCCGTGGTCGACGTGGCCCATCACGGTCACCACCGGCGGGCGCTCGATTAGGTCCTCCTCGGCGTCCTCGAAGACCGGCTCCAGTTCGACGTCGTCCGCCGCGTGGACAATCTCGATCTCCTTCCCGAACTCCTCCGCGACCACCTGGATCGCATCGTCGGAGAGCGTCTGCGTGAGCGTGGCCATCTCCCCCAGGCTCATCAGCTTCTTGATCACCTCCGGCACCGGCACGCCGAGATACTCGGCGACGTCCTTGACGGTCGAGCCCGAGTTGATGCGCACGAGGTTCGCGTCCCTGATCGCGGCGGTGTTGTCGATCGGGGCGATCGTGTCGTCGTAGGTGCCGCGCCGCCGCCGGCCGCGGCGGGGGCGCCGCTGGGGCTGGTTGGCGGGGCCGGCCTGCTGGCGGCGCGATGCCTGGGAGTCGATCACCACACGGCGGCGCCCGGGCGGGCCGGCGCCTCCGGGCGCGCGCTCGCCGGTCCGCGAGTCGCGCGTCGGGCGCACCCGATCGGATGGGACCCCGCCCGCCCCCTGGAC
>JBIOEY010000062.1:0-13324 GCA_044446505.1 Solirubrobacterales bacterium | reverse complement strand
TCGCAGCGTGGTGCTGAAGGAGGTCGTGCGCGAGGTCGCCCGCCGGCGGGGGCTGCGCGCGACGTTCGCCCCGCTGCTGGACCCGGCGGGGCCGGGGAACGGCGCGCACATCCACCTCAACCTGCTCGACGCGGGGGGCGTCCCGCTGCTGTACGACGCGGCGCGCCCCGCGTCCCTCAGCGAGCTCGGGGGGCGCTTCGCCGCGGGGATCCTGCGCCACGCGGGGGCGCTGAGCGCGCTCACCGCCCCGAGCCCCACCTCGGCGGCGCGCCTCACCCCGCACCGCTGGAGCGCGGGCGCGGTGTGCCTCGCGGAGCGCAACCGCGAAGCGCTGCTGCGCATCCCCCCGCTCGTGTCGCTCGCCGGGGGGGACCCCGCGGCGCAGCTGCACCTGGAGTACCGCGGGGCGGACGCGAGCGCGAACCCGTACCTCGCGCTCGGCGCGATCATCCGCGCCGGCCTCGACGGGGTCCGCGCGAACCTCCCGCAGCCGCCGATCCTCGACCGCGACCCCGCGCAGCTCGACGCCGCGGAGGCAGAGCGCTACGGGGTCGGCGCACTCCCGGGATCGCTGGAGGAGTCGCTGCGGGCGCTCGCGGAGGACGACACCGCGCGCGGGTGGCTGGGGCCGACGCTGTACGAGGCGTACGTGGGGATCAAGCGCGCGGAGCTCGCCGCGGTGGCGGACCTCGACATTGGCGAGGTGTGCCGGCGGTATGCCCAGATCTACTGAAGCCCTTCTGGGGAGCCTGCTCGCGGGCATCGAGCGGGAGCTCCCGCGGGCGGTGGCGCTGCGCCACAGGCTGCACGCAGAGCCGGAGCTCGCGCACGCGGAGGAGCGCACGGCGGCGGCGGTCGCGGCGGAGCTCCCGGTGCAGAGCGCGACGGTGGCGGGTACCGGGCGGATCGCCCGGGTGGATGCGGCGGGCGGCGACACGCGCAGCGCGGCGCAGGGCAACGCGACGCGCGCGGCGGTGGCGGTGCGCGCGGAGCTCGACGGCCTGCCGATCGAGGAGCGCACGGGCGCAGAGTTCAGCGCGAGGGGGGGCGCGATGCACGCGTGCGGGCACGATGTGCACATGGCGGCGCTGGTGGCGCTCGCGCGGGCGGCGCACGCGCTGCGCGACGACCTGCCGGCGCCACTGCTGGCGGTGCTGCAGCCGAGCGAGGAGGCGTACCCCTCGGGCGCGGAGCAGCTCGCGCGCGGGGCACTGGCGAAGCTGGCCCCCGGGGCGATCGTGGCGGCGCACGTGCACCCGGAGCTGCGGTGGGGCACGGTGGCGCTCGACGCGGGGGCGGTGAACGCGTCGTGCGACGCGGTGGGGATCGTGGTGGAGGGGGAGCCGACGCATGGGGCGTACCCGCACCGCGGGCGCGACCCGATCCTCGCGCTCGCGGAGATCGTGGTGGCGCTGCACGCGCGGGTGGGCCGCCGGATCGACCCGCTGAGCGCGGCGACGCTGACGGTGGGGGTGCTGGAGGGGGGGAGCGCGGAGAACGTGATCCCGGCGCGGGCGCGCGCCCGGGGGGCCCTGCGCGCGCACCGCCCGGAGGACCGCGCGGCGCTGCGCCAGATGGTGGAGGAGGTCGCGGCGGGGGTCGCGGCGGCGCACGGCTGCCGCGCCACCGTGGAGCTGACGCCGGGCGAGCCGGCCCTGGAGAACGACCCCGGGATCGTCGCGAGCGCGCACGCGCTGCTGGCGGGCGCCGGCCTGGAGCGCGCCCCGGAGTGGCGCTCGAGCGGCTCGGACGACTTCGCGTTCTTCGGCGAGCTGGCCCCGATCGCGATGGCTTTCGTGGGCCTCGACGGAGCCGAGGGCTTCAGGCCCCGGCCGCTGCACCACCCGGAGCTGCTGCCGCCGGACAGCGCGGTGGGAGCCGTGGCGCGCACCCAGGCGCTCCTCTACGTCGCCGCAGCCGCCGCGTTGGAGCATTGATTTTTAGGGATCGTCCGCGTGAGTGGGTGAGGAGACCGAGGCGTGTGCGCGCGGGGCCTCCGTGCCCCGCGATCGCGCGCCCAATGCACCGCCTGCGGGCGAGCGGGCCGCCTTCGTCGCCCGGCGGGCCGACAGGCGGCCTACCAGGCGTCGACGTTGGCCCGGCGCTTGCCGGCGCGCCGGCGCCAATCCTCGACCGGGGGGTCGAACAGCGTGGCGATCCAGCGGCGGGAGTCGGCGGGGTCGATCACGTCGTCGATCTCACCGTGGGCGGCCATGTTGAGGCCGCGGCCGTGCTCGTAGGCGGCGGCGACGGTGGCTGCGAAGACGCGCTCGCGCTCGGCGGGGTCCTCGATCGCGTCGAGCTCGCGGCGCATCCCGAGGCGCACGGCCCCCTCGAGGCCCATCCCGCCGAACTCGGAGGTGGGCCAGCCGACGGTGAAGAGGGGGGCCTTGAAGGAGCCGCCGGCCATCGCCTGGGCGCCGAGCCCGTAGCCCTTGCGCAGCACGATCGTGCCGAAGGGGATCTCGAGGTTGGCGCCGATCGTGAATAGTCGCGCGAAGTGGCGCACGCCGGCGGTGCGCTCGGCCGCGGGGCCGACCATGAAGCCGGGGGTGTCGCAGAGGAAGAGCACGGGCAGCGCGAACGCGTCGCAGAGCGTCAGGAAGCGCGCGGCCTTGTCGGCGCCATCCGCGTCGATCGCGCCGCCGAGGTGGGCGGGATTGTTGGCGATCACCCCCAATGGCCTGCCTTCGATCCGGGCGAGCGCGGTGACGATCCCCGGCCCAAAGCCGTCGCGGAGCTCCAGCACGGAGCCCGCGTCGCAGAGGGTCTCGATCACGCGGCGCACCTCGTAGATGCGCCTGCGCCGCTCGGGCAAGAGCTCGCGCAGCAGCCGCTGGTCGGGCGCGGTGAAGTGCTCGGTGGGGCCGTGGAAGTAGGAGAGGTAGCGTCGTGCGGCGGCGACCGCGGCACGGTCGTCGGGGACGCGGAGGTCCACGACGCCGTTGGCGTGCTGCACCTCGATCGGGCCGATCTCGTCCGGCTCGTGCACACCGAGCCCGCCGCCCTCGATCATCGCGGGGCCGCCCATCCCGATCGAGGAGTCCTCGGTGGCGATCACCACATCGCAGCAGCCGAGCAGCGCGGCGTTGCCGGCGAAGCAGTAGCCGGAGGCGATCCCGACGAGCGGCACAAGGCCGGAGAGGCGCCCGAAGAGGTGAAACGCGCGGCAGTCGAGGCCGGCGACCATCGGCACGTCAACATCCCCGGGGCGCCCGCCGCCGCCCTCGGCGAACAGCACAACGGGCAGGCGGCGGCGCTCGGCGAGCTCGAAGAGGCGGTCCTTCTTGAGATGGCCGCGCATCCCCTGGGTCCCGGCGAGCACGGTGTAGTCGTAGGACATCGCCACACAGGGGTTGCCATCGACCTCTCCCACGCCCGCGACGAGCCCGTCGGCGGGGGTCTGGGCGATCAGCTCCTCGCGCGGGCGGCGGCGCTCCTGGGCGGCGAAGATCAGGGGGCCGTACTCCACGTAGGTGCCCTCGTCGAGGAGGTCGTCGAGGTTCTCGCGCGCGGTGCGCCTACCCCGCTCGCGGCGCTTGGCTACGGCCTCGGGCCGCGCCTCATCGAGCCCCAGCGCGTGGCGCTCGCGCACGGCGGCGAGGTCCGCGCGAGGAGGGTCGGGGTCGGCGGACGGCATCGCGCGCATCATTGCGCACCCCGTGCTCGCGGTCGTCCCCGCCGAGCCCGTGCTCGATGCCGAGCTGGTGCGCGAGCGCTCGCATGTCGCCGCGCTCGGAGGCGCCGACGAGCGTGATCCCGACGCCGGTGCGCCCGGCGCGCCCGGTGCGCCCGACGCGGTGGACGTAGGCCTCGCGGTCCTCGGGGGGATCGAAGTTGATCACGTGGGAGACGCCGGCGACGTCGATCCCGCGGGCGGCGACGTCGGTGGCGACGAGCGTGTCGACGGCGCCGGAGCGGAAGCGCTCGAGCGCCTGCTCGCGCTGGCGCTGGGACTTGTTGCCGTGCATCGCGACGGCGGGGTAGCCGTGGGCGTCGAGGCGCTTGACGAGCCGATCGGCCCCGCGCTTGGTGCGCACGAACACGAGCGTGCGGTCGCGCTCGCGGGCGAGCTCGCCGACGAGCGCCTCGACGCGGCCCTCGCCGACGACGGGGAGGAAGCGGTGCTCGACCTCCACGGCGGCGCGGCGCTCGGTGGGCCCGTGCTCGTGCACGGCGGGGTCGCGGGTGTAGCGCTGCGCAACGCGCCCGGCCTCCCCGTCGAGGGTGGCGGAGAAGAACAGCGTCTGGCGCTTGGAGGGGCAGGCGCGGACGATGCGGTCGACGGCGGGGCGGAAGCCCATGTCGAGCATCCGGTCGGCCTCATCGAGGACGAGCACGCGGATTGCATCCAGAGCGAAGGCGCGGCGCGCGAGGAGGTCCTCGAGGCGTCCGGGGGTGGCGACGAGGATGTGCGAGCGGGCGGCGTCCTGCGCCTGCTTGGTCAGCGAGGCGCCGCCGTAGACCGCGGTGACGCGCAGCGCACGGGCGTGCGCGATCGTGCGAATCTCCTCGACGATCTGCTTGGCGAGCTCGCGGGTGGGCGAGAGCACGAGCGCCGCGGGGCGCGGCCCATCGGCGGCGAGCCGGTCGACGAGGGGGATCCCGAAGGCGAGCGTCTTGCCGGACCCGGTGGGCGACTTGGCAAGCACGTCGCATCCGGCGAGGACATCCCCGATGACGAGCCGCTGCACGGCGAACGGCTCGTCGATGCCCTGACGGGCGAGCGCGCCCGCAACGGCGTTGGATACGCCGAGATCGGCGAAGGACTGCTTTGACATGTGTGACTCCTTGGCGACGCTTGGGTCGCGTACGGTTCGAGAGGCTATGGCTGACCCGAACCGCTATCTGCGAGACCGAAGCAAGCTGCCTCGCGGCCGACGGCGTCGACCGCTCGCGAGCAACGTAGCAGCTTGGGGCGGCTTGCAACGACAGGCGTCGTGCGGAGCGTCGCGGGAGGAGACGCCGATCAAGCCGCCGATCGCACTGATATTCCTTCGGCACATTCTTGGCTTGGACTCCGTCCGCAGGATCGGGACGGGACGTGGTCTGGGCCCTGTGGGATCCTGGCCATCGAACACGCGGGACAGGCTTTCCTTGAGGCGATCGCTTGGGACCGCGGGCGTACCGATCGCCTGTTCCACTGCCTTGAAGAAGCCACGCGGCGGATCGGCAGCGAGTTGCGAGAGCGCTTTGCGGACACGCGTGTCGGTGAACAGCGTAGAGTTCCTCGACTTCTCGTGGTGGGCGGTCGTCGAGGGCTTCGTGTAGGCGCTCGTTGTTGAACCAGGCGACGTACTCCAGGATGGGAGCTCGAGTTGCGAGCGCGTCGCCCAGCTGCGGTCTGCGATGAGCTCGGTCTTGGAGCTGTCGAGGAAGCTCTCCGCGGCTGCATTGTCGTAGGCGTCGCCCACGGATCCGATAGAGGCGAGGACGTCGTGGTCGTCGAGGAGCTGGGTGTAGTCGAACGACGTGTATTGGCTGGACTCAATTGGTCCTCGCAACACTCGGCTGAGAGGAGTTGCGATGGGAAGGAAGGTGCAGGCTTGGGGGCGTGCTGGACGGGCGAAGATGCGTTCGCCGGGGCGTCCGCCGGGGTGGCGTAGGGAGCACCGTCAGCGGTTTTGGGCCGCGATCGCGCGTGGTGCTTCAAGCGAAGACGCAGCGGTCGAGGCCGATGTGTCGGTCGCTGTTGGCGTCCGGTGGTTTCGTGAGGGTGGCGGGATGCCAACAGTCATTCAGGCCGTTGTCGGGGCGTTACCTGTCGTTTGCTGAGCGGGAGGAGATCGCGGTTCTGTCTGCTCGTGGGTGTGGTGGAGATCGCGCGGGTGCTTGGCCGCTCGCCGTCGACGATCTCCCGGGAGCTGCGCCGCAACGCCGCGACCCGCGGCGGCACCTTGGAGTATCGAGCCTCGACGGCGCAGTGGCATGCCGACCGGCGCGCTAGCAAGGTCCCGACCGAATGAGGTCGTCGTATAATGCTTCTCCTACACCACCCAGCCCCTCGTGGGCCGGGTTTCTTTTGCCCGCCTGGTACGTGTCCTGCGGTCGGTAGAATCGCAGGGCATGACGGCTAAAGAGTTGCTGCGCCTACGCATCGATGAGCTCTCCGAAGCGGAGGCAGAGAGTACGTTGCGCCTGCTCGACGCGCGGCGCACTGGCGAGGACACCGGCGAGGCAGGTGAGCCCGAGATGGCGCCGCTGCCACAGGGATGGGGCAAGACGCTCACGGGCGAGCCGATGCCGAACGTGGTGGCCGCCGTGTCCCGCTCGCGCGAGACGCACTGAACGTGCTGGTCCTCGACGCGAGCCTCGCCGTCGAGCTGGCACTTGATCGGATCGGCGAACGGGCAGGCGAAGCGCTCGGCGGCGAGCAGCTCGTCGCTCCACCCCTGCTGTGGAGCGAGGTGCCCTCCGTGCTCAGCGAGATGGCCTTCCGGGGCGATATCTCCCGGGAACTCGCCGAACGGGCGCTCAAGCGCTTCCTGGAAGGCGAGATCAAGGTCACTGAGCGCCGGCCGGAGGGACTGACGATGTTGGCGTGGCAACTTGCCGCCGAGCTCGGCAGGGCCAAAACCTACGACGCCGAGTACCTGGCTGCGGCACGGATTCTTGGCACTCGCATGGTGACGCTCGACATGCGCCTGCGACGCGGTGCAGCGCACCTGGGGCTCGTTGTCACACCCACCGAGCTCGACACTCCCGACCCTCCGGCAGTTGGCCCTTCCGAACCCGTGCCGTCCTGATCGGCTCGGTGTGACAATGAACACCCGCGACATCGTGTTTCCCGTTGCAGTTCTCGATGAGGACGAACAGCCAGTCTCATTAGCTGGAAGTGCCTTCCCCGTCACACCAGACGGCGGCCTCCTCACATGCCTCCACGTCGTAAATCGTGTTGACGGAAACGGAGTACAGATCCGCGTCGGTATCATCGACGCTCAGCAGCGACGAATCTATCCGATCGAAGAGCACTTCTCGCCGCCGCCCGACGCAGGTCTCGATATCGCATATCTGCCGCTCGCAGGAGGGAGACCGACCCCGTGCTATCTGCCAATCCTTGATCCAGATGAGGTACTTATGGGCTCCGATGCAAACATGCTCGGCTACTATTCGGGAGCACTCCCGTTCGAAGTCGGCTCATTTCGAGGCAGCGCGGTTGCCGTATCGACCGAGAGGAGACACCAACGAATCAGGCTCTCCTACCCTGTGATTGAGGGTTGCTCAGGCTCTCCCCTTCTCACCTACCACAATGGCACGAAGGTGGCAGGCATGGCCTACGGAAGCGAATCCCAACGAATTCAGACATACGAGGTTGTGGATGTCCAAGACGGAGAGTCCCGCTACCGCGAGACTGTTCATCGGATAGTCGAGTTTGGGCTGGCCCATCACGCCAGCGCGGTGATTTGGTTCCTAGAATCACACTTACCACACGAACTTACGACTCAGGACGCTAGGGGGTTTTGTTGTAGATCAAGCGACACCGCGGTTTGGTGATGTGAACCGGAATCGCTGTTCGGCGATCTCTGTTATCTGCCCGGTGTCACGGCACTGCGTATAGACTTCGAGGGCGGTATTTCCAAGGAAATAGGTGAACGGGCAGTCGGTCTGATACCGCGAGTGTCGCAGGCATGCGGATTGCGGTTGGACTTCGACGCTGCTCGGCCTCGAAGGCCCATAGGTGTGGGGGAGTGATTCCGCCTTCTTTGCAACTCGACGCGCCCCAGTCACGGTCACGGTCCACGCTTGGTGAATCGTCAGGGTGCGCCAGTGGTGGCCGGAGGTTGCCTGCGCGGGTACCGCAGGAAGAATCGCTACGCAGACGAGCATGATCGAGATCGCGGCTCCGCGTCGCACAGCACGGGCGATGTTCGGCCACGGTCATCATCAAGCCGCCGTGCGCTCGGCCGCTGCGGTTCTGATGGCCTGATTCGACCCGGACTGCGATCGTCGGCGCCGAGTCACACCGGCCGGCGTAAAGGGGACCCACGCGCTCCCCGAATGGGCTCCCTGAGAACGTCTTATCGCCGTCCGGTCCGGATATGGGCCGGGATGCTACGGGCCACCTCTACGTTGTCGTGTTCGTGGGAGAGCTCGAGCTCCATCGTCAGGGCTCCAGTCGCACGGGCAGCGTCTTGTGCTGGTTGGCGAACGCTGACTCGACGTGTGTGCACTCGCCGGCGATCTGGATCTCGGGGTAGCGTTTGAGCGTCTCCTCGATCAGGATCCGCAACTCCAGTCGCGCGAGCGCGGTGCCCAGGCAGAAGTGCCGGCCACCGGCACCGAACGCCTGGTGCTCGGCTTCGCGCGTCAGGTCGAAGCGGTCGGGGTCCTCAAAGCGCGTCTCATCGCGGTTGGACGACGGGTACCACATGACCAGCTTCTCGCCCTCACGGATGCGCTGCCCGTGCAGCTCGGTGTCGCGTGTGGCCGTGCGGGCGAAGTGCGCGAACGCCGGGAACATGCGCAGTGACTCCTCGACCGCCGCCGGCACCAGCGAGGGGTCCTCGAGCACCATCCGTCGTTGCTCGGGGTTTTCCATCAGCGCGCGCATGCCGCTGCAGTAGGTCGCCTTGGTGCTGTCGTTGCCGGCGGCCATCAGCAGCAGGAACCCCATCACGATCTCGTGGTCCTCGAGCCGCTCGCCGTCGAGCTCCGCGTGCACAAGCACGCTCGTCAGGTCATCGGTCGGCGCCGCGCGTCGTTCGGCGATCAGCTTGCCGCAGCGCGCGAACACCTCGGGCACCTCGCGCTCCATCACGCTCTGCGCACCCTCCGGCGTCGCGTCCGGGTCGCCCGCGCCGACGATCGCGTTCATCAGGTTCGCCCATGCCTGGTCGTCCTCGGGCGAGAGGCCCATGAAGCTGCCGATCACCCGCGCCACCACCGGCTGGGCGACGTCGCTGACCAGATCGCAGGTCTCCCGGCCCTCGAGCCGCTCGAGCACCTCGATCGTGATCGCGCGGATCGCATCCTCGTGCTCGGCGATCCGCTTCGGCGTGAAGCCACGCTGGAACAGCGCCTTCAGCCGGTCGTGCTTGGGCGGGTCCATCCCGATGAACATCGCCTGCTGCATCTCCAACGACAAGCCTGCATTGGATGCGGTGAAGCCGCCGACTTCGGAGGAGTAGGTCTGCCAGTCACGGCTGACCTCGAACACGTCCTCGGCGGTCGTCACCGACCAGAAGCCGGCTTCGTCGGGAAACTCAGCGATGCCGCTCGACCAGTGAACCGGACACTCAGCGCGCAACCGCCTGAACAGCTCCAGCGGCGGCCCCTGCTGGAAGTGGGCGCGGTCAGCGACGCCCAGCTCGTCAAGCGGCGTCTGATCCTGGCTTGTAGTGCTCAAGTGTCCTCCTGTCTTGACTTGGCTTGGTCTACAGACGCAGCCTACTCCTCGGGCTGGCCGCCGCCGTCAGGTTCGCGTGGTCCAGGGCCCCGTAGCGATCGCGTCGCTGCCTGAGGGAATCACGATAGACGTCCAGCTGAGCGCGGTCCTTCCAGTCCAGCTCCGCTTTTGTGCGCAAGCGAGCACGCCAATACCTCGGGTGCACGTGCCTCCTTTGGACGAAAAGCGGTCGCTGGATCTGCCTGCGGTCGCCTCGGACTTGGTCGTGGGTCATAGCGGACTCGAACCCGCGGCCTCCGGCGTGACAGGGCGATAGAGATACGCCGAGCCGCTTGGGCTGGGCCGATCTGATGCCCGCAAACATGGCTCGGGAGCGTCGAATCAGGCTGGTTTGGTACCCAAAATGGTACCCACGGCCTGGTGTGTACCCACGTGGTACCCATGGTATAGACTGACGATCGCCACCTAACAGGACAGACACCGGAGGACCCCGCTGCCAGCACCGAATCCCGCAGCCACCGTAATCATCCGCGAGCATCGCGGCCAGCCGTTCTTCGAGACGAAGTTCCTGCACCATGGCCGGCAGGTCAAACGCCGCATCGGACGCGCCTGGCTTGAACGTGACCCTGACACGGGCGAGTGGAGGCGTCATCGCGGACGGGTTCCCCAGGGCGCCTACGATGAACGCGCCGCCCACGTAGCCGCCGCGCAGCTCATCGCCGAGTACGTCACCGGGGCTACGGACCTGGAGCGTGCCGAGCAGGAGCGCCGGTCGCAGGGAGTGACCTTCCGCGAGGTCGCGCACGCCTACCTGCGATGGCTCACCGAC
This sequence comes from Solirubrobacterales bacterium, assembly GCA_044446505.1. Lineage (GTDB taxonomy): Bacteria > Actinomycetota > Thermoleophilia > Solirubrobacterales > Solirubrobacteraceae > Palsa-744. The sequence goes on along the minus strand of JBIOEY010000062.1, from coordinate 3,149 downwards.
GTGGCAGGCGCCAAGCCGTCGACTCTCCGCGACCACGGGTACATGCTGGGCGAGCCGGGCACCCCCTACAAGCGCGGCAAAGGGACCACGGCAGGGCACATAATGGGCGCTCTCGGCGATCGACCAGCAGCGAAGATCACAACCCGGGAGATCGAGGATCTGCTGAGCACGATCAGCGCCACAGGCGCATCACCACGCACGGTGAACAAGCACCGCAACATCATCGCTGCCGTCTTCAACTACGCCCGCAAGCCATCCACGTTCGTGCTACCGGCGAACCCGGCAAGCGCGGCCGACCGTCGCCGCGAGCCGCACCCTGGCGCACTCGTCTTCTACGCGCCAGAGGAGATTGAGGCAATCGCCCGCGCGCTCGCGGACGCTCGCCACCGGGACCCCACCCGGCCAGCCGTCAGCGAGCAGGAGCGCGAAGCCCAGCGCGCCGAGGATCACCAGGACGCCGAGATAGTCCGAGTCGCGGCCTACGCGGGATTGCGGCGGGGAGAGCTACTGGCGCTGCGCTGGCGCGATGTTGACTTCGCGGGCGCCGCGCTGACCCTTGCCCGCGCGATGAGCGCAGGCGAGGAGTGCTCCACCAAGTCCGGGCGGGTACGCCGGGTGCCACTCGCCGATCAGGCTGCCGCCGCGTTGGAGCGCACGAGCAGGCGTGAGCACTTCACCAGCCCCGACGAGCTGGTCTTCTGCAACGCGCTCGGGCGAGCGCTCGATACGTCGGCCCTCCGTCGCCGCTACCGTCGCGCGCAGGCGGCCGCCGGCGTGCGGCCGTTGCGCTTCCATGACCTGCGCCACACATTCGGCTCGCTGCTGGCCGCAAGCGGCGTCGATGTCGTGACGATCCAGAAGGCGATGGGTCACAGCACGCTCAGCACCACGAGCCGCTACCTGCACGCGCGTCCGGCCTCCAAGCAGGCCCACGAGTTCACACGCGCCTTCCGGTCGCCGCCGATCGATACCGAGGCTGCCGGGCAGCACCAACGCGCCGCGTAGGCGTCGCGTCGCGGCCGACCCCGAGAGGGATTCGCGCTCGGGCTACCGGATGGTCGCACCGATCCATTGGGCTGCGTCCGACTACAGATTTGCGCGCACAGCCAGAGCGCGACAAGGAATCGCTAGCCGACGCAGCATTTTGCGCTGTCGGCTATAATCTTGGTATGCCGACTGCCCTTCCGCTTGTCACCCGGCGCGAGATCGTGCGCGAGTACCGCCCCGACGAGACAGTCACCGTCGATTCCGGTATTCGTGCCCTACGCTCAAAGAAGGCCCTCTCGCTGGGGCTGAGCATCCCCACACGCGGGCCGGGCGGCGAGCTCGGCGGCCGCGTACACCTGTACAGCGCCCTCAACCGTGACGCCGCGCGGGCGGCGCGCCGCGGCGACACCAAGTCCGCCGTGCGCATCGGGAAGGCGGCCGCCCGGCTCGAGACTTCGCCCGAGGCGAAGCACATCGCTGCGGCGCTGGCCAGTAGCGCCGCAGGACGCGACGGCCTCACCGCGCTGAGCGGCGCCGCGGGCTTGGCGCGTGCCCTGTCCTCCCCGGCTCTGACGCCATACGTTGTGAGTCTGCAGCGCGGGATCGCCCGTGCGCGGAGGGACCTGAACCTCACCGGCGGCTCGACGGTCCTCAACGGGCGCATCGCTTCGCTCGACTCGTCTGTTGCCGTCCTGGAGCTCCGCGGGGCGCTGCCCTTCTCGGTACCCAAGACGATGCTCGAGGCCGCCCAACTGCGAGCCGTTGGTGCGCCGGTGAGCGCGATGTGGGAGCTGCTGCCCGGAGGTCGCACCCTGCTTACCGTCGAGCCAGCCATCGACGGGCCGGACGTCAACGACCTCGGTGAGCCGCTGGTCGACCTCTACGGAACCCCTTGGGGACAAGTCCTGACCGCTGAGGACGCGGACATGCTCAATGTCACCGGTGCGCCAACCGTGACCATCCCTGAGGGTATTCCCGAAGTCGCGTGAGGGCCGAGGACCTTCAGGTTCGCGGCGTCACCGACGGTGACCGGGAGCTACTCGCGAAGTTCACTTGCAGCTCAGGTGAGCCGTGGGAAAATGTCGTCCAGCGTCAGATCCGGGGGCCCCTCGCATCGCGCTACCTCTCGACGCCACCCTATTTCGACGGTCGCATGCTGGTCGGCCTCGATGGCCGCGGCGAGGTGCTTCTCGTCGGAGCGCACCACATCGAGCCCTCGCTGTCGCCCGAGGTCGGCTATACCGAGGTCATCGCCGTCGCGTTGGGAGCGCGAGGGACGCTCGTCGAGCTTCCAAACACCGAGCCGATCTCCCTCGGACATTTCATGATGCTCACCATCTTCAAGCAGATGCAGCGCCTCGGCCGCCATCAGCGCACCTTCGTGCGCGTAGACCGCCGCAACACTCGGAGTCTCGCCCTGCTTGACCGGGTCGGCTTGCGCGAGGAGCGCGACGACGGCCTCGAGTACACCCCGACCCAAGCAAAGAGGCTCGTCGTGGCACCCATGGTGCGCAGCATGTTCGGGTGCGTTTCAGGGTCAGCAATTGGCCCGCCCCACCAACTCGAGAGCCAGAGTCCGTGCCCCTTGCCGGCGTTCGTGGCCGCCGCCGCCGCGTTGACCTCCGCGAGCGTCACCCAGTAGGGCTCGCCCGTTGCCTGCCCGTAGGCCATCATCCACTGCATAAAGATCGCGTCGTACTCAGGCCCGTAGTTGTATTCGTAGCCATATTTGTCGACGTGTTGCTCGGCGAGCGTGGCCGCCACTCGTCCTGCCTGAACGCAGTAGCCTTCTCCCTCCCCGTCCTGACACAGTAGGTACTGCGCGTAGATCAGGGGAGCCTGCACGTAGTCGTTCACCGATTCCGGATGGTTGGGCATCTCGAGGTAGAGCTGGCGTTCGTCGTGGTTGTCGTTGGCGTTTGCCCAGTCGGCATACATCTTCACGTCTTCCAGCTGCCAGCGTTCGTGGTCTTCGCTGTAGAGCAGAATGCCCAAAAGACTGTCGGACGCGAGAGCGGGTCCTGATACCAACCCGCAACCAAGGTAGGTGGTATAGGATTGGTGTCGAACTTTGCCGTATGGCTACTTCGATTTCATTCCCAGAAGGCACTGTCGAGCGTATGGATGAGCTGCTGGCGGACAGCAAGGGCCTGTCGGCTCGT
>JBIOEY010000061.1:0-13545 GCA_044446505.1 Solirubrobacterales bacterium | reverse complement strand
GTCTCGGTGGCGGCCATCAGCGGCTCATCCTGCTCGCGGGGTTGGGCGGGTGGTCGGTGAAGACGTGGGTGGCCATCAGCGGCTCATCATCCTGGCCATGTTGCGCCGCTGGTCGGTCAGGCCGGAGTCCTCGGCGTCGCGGATCGTGGTGCCGGTGTATGACATGAAGACGTCGTCGAGCGAGGGGCGGGAGACGGAGACGGATCGGATCGGCTGGCCGAGCTCGGCGAACAGGCGGGGCACGAACTGCTCGCCGTCGGGGACGCCGAACGTGACGGCCCCCTCGGCGATCGTGGCCTCGATCCCGAAGCGCTCGCGCAGCGCGGCGATCGCGGCGTCGTCGTCGGGGGTGTTGATCTGCACGCGATCCTTGCCGACGCTCGCCTTCAGCGCCTCGGGGGTGTCGAGCACGATGATGCGCCCCTGGTCCATGATCGCGATGCGGTCGCAGTACTCGGCCTCGTCCATGTAGTGGGTGGTGAGGAAGATCGTGATGTCCTCGCGCTGCTTGAGCTCCGCGATGTAGCTCCAGATCGAGCTGCGGGTCTGCGGGTCGAGGCCGACGGTGGGCTCGTCGAGGAACAGCACGCGGGGGGAGTGCAGCAGACCCCGGGCGATCTCCAGGCGACGCTTCATGCCGCCGGAGAAGGTGCCGACGAGGCTCTTGCGGCGCTCCCACAGCCCGACCATCTCCATCACCTGCTGCATCCGCGGCGCCACGGTCTCGCGGGGCACGCCGTAGAGCTCGGCGTGCAGGCGGAGGTTCTGCTCGGCGCTGAGGTAGCCGTCGAGCGTGGTGTCCTGGAAGACGAGCCCGATGTTGCGGCGCACGGCGTCGCGTTCGGAGACGATGTCGTGGCCGGCCACGAGCGCGGAGCCGCCGGTTGGTTTGACGAGCGTGCAGAGCATGTTGATCGTGGTGGACTTGCCCGCCCCGTTGGGCCCGAGGAACCCGAACACTTCGGAGCGGGCGACCTCGAAGTCGATCTCCCGCACGGCCTCGATCTCGCCGTAGCGCTTGGCGAGGCCTTTGACGGAGACCGCGGGAGCGTCGAGCGCGGCGGCGGCAAGGCTGCCGTTGGGGGGGCGATTGTTGATGTCCGGGGCAAGCGAGGTCATGGCCACAGTGTCTCCGGCCCCCGAATTGGAGGACCGGTGACACCGTAGTACATGGGCCCCGAACGCTCAGGGGCAACGGCGCGCAACGTAGCGAACCAGGACCCCTGTACTTGCAAACCTACCCGCGCTGGGCTTCAGGAGCTCTCGGGCTCGGCGCCGTCGGCGAGGATGCGGTAGAGCTCGCGGCGCGCGGTGACGAGCACCCTGCGGGCCTGCTCCTGCTGCTCCTCGCTGCCGGCGCGCAGAACCTGCGTGAAGGCGAAGGCGACCTCGCGCATGATCTTGCCGAGCTCGTGGGCCTTTGCGCCGCGCCCACCGCTCGTCTGTTCCCAGGGGGCGGGCCGCTCGGGGTCGCGCTCCTCGACGTGGGCGCGTCCGGCGTCGGTGAGCCGGAAGGCCTTGCGCCCGTCGAGCTCCTCGGAGCTGATCAGGCCCTCGTCCTCGAGCTGCGCCAGCGCGGGGTAGACGGAGCCGGGGCTGGGGCGCCAGGCGCCGTCGCTGCGCTCCTCCACCTCCTGCATGATCTGGTAGCCGTTGCGGGGCTCCTCGGCGAGCAGCAGCAGCGCGGCGGTGCGGATGTCACCGCGCCGCGCCTTGCGCCCGCCGCGCCACGGTGGGCCGCCGCCCCCCGGGCCGAAGCCGGTGAAGGGTCCACCAGCGTGGCGGGGGTGACAGCGTCCTTCGCGGGTCGCGTGGTGCTGATGATGGTGCATATCTAACTCCTATCGTTGAACATCACGATAGTAGCACGATATATCGGGAAAGATTAGGTGCGTAGACCTGCGGGCGGCGGGGGCGGCTCCGCGACGCGACGAGGCGGAGGGATCGGCCTTGCGCCACGCACTCCGTGGCGATCGCGGAAGAGGCACAGGACTCTTCCATCCAGACGAGCGGCGCTGGGTGCGAGCAAGCCGAGCCAGCCCTCGCTTGCCAATCGCTCACCGACCCGCTGGTAGGCGTGCCAGCCGTGACGAGCGGGAGCGGGCGGGCTGAGTCCGACCGCCGTGAGCTGATCGGGGGTGGAGAGGTCGGCGACCTCCACATCCACCTGCCAGGCCCACAGTTCACGTGGCATCTGCGCGAGCGGGGGGATCATGCGCTCGGCGAGGTGGCGATACCACTCCGCCCACGCGGTCGCATCGGAATCGGCCAGGTAGAGGGCGTCGACGACATCGCCCCGTTGCCAGCGATTGTCTGGCGGCGGGTCGCGCGCGGGAAGCGGGGGCGACCCCGGATAGGTGTGCTTGACCCAGCGTCCGCGCACCGCGACCGCTGCGACGCTGAGGGCCACCTCAGCTTGCGCCTGGGTCCTCGAGGCCAGAGATGAGTCGTGCCACTGCGCGATAGTCGCCTGCGGCAACCCGATCGATTGGCTTGTCGTTGTCGAGCGCGGGCACGGGCTTGCTCATCCAGACCGGGATGTATGTGGGACGGATCACCCGTGCAAGGCGTTCGACAAGCGACGAGAGCTCGGCGAGGCGTTCCGCGCGTACACCGGTGGGGGCGCTGCGTCGTGCCAGCCATTCGCGCACGGTGCTCGGTGCTGCCCCGGTCGCGCGCGCGATCTCGCGATCGGACAGATGTCCGGTGTCCTGAATGTGGATCGCCTCTTCGGCGTATGCGGGTGTCATGAGAGTGTGGCGGGCGCCATTGTCGATATTCGCAATATAGATACCTTATCGATTCCGGCGTGATTTCGGCTAGATATCGGCAAATTATGGGTCAGCGGGCTATCATTCATGGCGAGATGCGTCGGTGTGCCGCGCGCTGCCGTCAGTGGCGGAAGTGGCGGACTCCCGTGGCGACCATCGCGATGCCCGCGGCGTCGGCGGCGGCGATGACCTCCTCGTCGCGCACCGAGCCGGCGGGCTGGATGATCGCGGCGACTCCGGCATCGATCGCGAGCTGGGGGCCGTCGGCGAAGGGGAAGTAGGCGTCAGAGGCGAGCACCGCGCCGGCGATTCGATCGGAGTCCGCATCACCCTGGGCGGCGTGGGCCTCGGGACCCACCTCCCGGGCGGCGTGAGCCTTCTCAACGGCGATGCGCACCGCGTCGACGCGGCTCATCTGCCCGGCGCCGATCCCGATCGTGGCGCCGCCGCCGGCGAGCACGATCGCGTTGGAGCGCACGTGGCGGCAGACGGTCCAGGCGAACAGCATGTCCTCCCACTGGGCCTCGGTGGGGGCGGTGGCGGTGAGCACGCGCATCTGCTCGCGGGTCTCGGTGACGAGGTCGCGAGTCTGCACGAGCTGCCCCCCGAGCACGGGCTTGCCTTCGACCTCGCGGCTGGGCGGCGGCCACTGTGCGAGCTCCAGCAGGCGCACGTTCTTCTTCTCCGTCAACACTTCCAGCGCCTCGTCGCTGAAGCCGGGGGCGAGCAGTACCTCGATGAACTGCTGGGAGAGCGCCTGCGCGAAGGGGCGGTCCACCTGCTGGTTGACCGCGATCACGCCCCCGTAGGCGCTCTGGGGGTCGCAGGCGAAGGCGCGCTCGTAGGCGCTCTGCCCCGTCTCGCCGAGCGCGCAGCCGCAGGGGTTGTTGTGCTTGACGATCGCGCACGCGGGCCCGTCGAGATCCTCCAGCAGTTCGCGCGCGGAGCTGAGGTCGAGCAGGTTGTTGAAGGAGAGCTCCTTGCCGTGCAGCTGGCGCACGCCCTCGAGCAGGTGGGTGGGGGAGCCAACGCGCGCGTAGAAGGCGGCCTGCTGGTGGGGGTTCTCGCCGTAGCGCAGGTCGCTCACCTTCTCGTAGGCGTCGCGCCAGTGCGGCGGGAAGGCGCCGTCGTGGGTGCGCAGTGCAAACCAGGCGGAGATCGCGGCGTCGTAGCGGGCGGTGAGCGCGAACGCCTCGGCGGCGAGCCGCTCGCGGGTGGCGAGCGAGAGCAGGCCACCGGACTCGCACAGCTCGGCGAGCACCGGGGCGTAGTCGGCGGGGTCCACGAGCACGGCGGCGAACGCATGGTTCTTGGCGGCGGCGCGGATCATCGTGGGCCCGCCGATGTCGATGTTCTCCACGATCTCCGCGGGAGCGGCGCCCCCGCGGGCGACGGTCTGCTCGAAGGGGTAGAGGTTCACGCACACCAGGTCGACCGGCTCGATCCCGTGCTCGGCGGCGGCGCGCAGGTGCTCCTCGCTGTCGCGCAGCGCGAGCAGCCCCGCGTAGAGGCGGGGATGCAGCGTCTTGACGCGCCCATCCAGCATCTCGGGGAAGCCGGTGAAGTCCTCGATCGCGCGCACGGGCACGCCGGCGCCCGCGAGCTCGCGGGCGGTGCCGCCGGTGGAGACGATCTCCACCCCCAGCTCGGTCAGACCGCGCGCGAAGTCCACGATCCCGGCCTTCTCGGAGACCGAGAGCAGCGCGCGGCGCACGCGCACCTCCCCGGGTCCGCAACGCTCGATCCCTGTGAGAGCGCTCAATTCAGGCGGCGTCAAGCAGCGACCAGATGGTTTTGCTGCGCGGCGATCCGCCGCACGGCCTCGGGCAGCAGGGTGTGCTCGAGCGGGCGCAAGGCCTGCAGCACTTCGGCGGGATCGCGTGCGCCCGGGAGCGACACCGAGCGTTGCGCGATGACCGGCCCGGTGTCGATGCCGGCGTCGACGTAGTGCACGGTGACGCCGAAGGTCTCGTCGCCGTGGGCGAGCGCCTGCTCGATCGCGTGCAGGCCGGGGTAGGCGGGCAGCAGGGAGGGGTGCACGTTGATCACGGCATCGGGGAAGCGCGTGAGGAAGCGCTCGCTCAGCAGCTCCATGAACCCGGCGAGCACGACCAGGCGCGCCCCACGAGCGCAGAGCCAATCGGCCATCGCCTCGTCGCGCGCCTGGCGATCGGGGTACTCGGAGCGTGCGAACACGGCGGTGGGCACGCCGTGGGCCGCGGCGCGCGCGAGGGCGGGGGCATCCTCGATGCTGGAGGCGACCGCGACGATCTGCGCCTCGCGCCCGTGCACGGTGTCCAGCAGCGCCTGGAGGTTTGTGCCGGTGCCCGATACGAGCACCGCGATCGGCGCGGGGGCTTCGATGTGGCTGACAGGGGCGGGCATCGCGGTTCCTGACGATAACGGACGAATCGGCAAGAACGGGGCGATCCAGGCCCGCGCCAGCGGGGGGCGCGCCCCCGGCGGGCTCCTCCAGCGCGTACTTCCTACGCCCGCACCAGTGGGAGCGTGGACCCGGCGGGCTCCTCCAGCGCGTACTTGCCGTTGGCCTCGCCGGTGCCATCGAGCGGGTACTCGCCGCTGAAGCAGGCGTCGCAGTGGGTGGAGCGGGTGGCCCTGGTCGCCTCGTAGACGCCCTCGAGCGAGAGGTAGTGCAGCGAGTCGCAGCCGAGCTCGGCTGCGACCTCGGGGGTGGTGCGGTTGTGGGCGATCATCTCCTCGCGGGTGGACATGTCGATGCCGTAGTGGCAGGGGTGCTTGATGGGGGGGGCGGAGATGCGCATGTGTATCTCGCGGGCGCCGGCGTCGCGGAGCATCTGCACGATCTGGCGGGTGGTGTTGCCGCGTACGATCGAGTCGTCCACGACGATCAGGCGCTGCCCGGCGATCACCTCGGGGAGGGGGTTGAACTTGAGGCGCAGTCCGTGCTTGCGGAGCTCCTGGCCGGGCTGGATGAAGGTGCGGGCGACGTAGCGGTTCTTGACGAAGCCGTCGTCCTGGGGGAGGCCGGCGGCGCGCGCGAGGCCGCGGGCGGCGGGGTTGCCGGAGTCGGGCACGGCGATCACGAGGTCGGCCTCCACGGGCGCCTCGCGCCAGAGAATCTCGCCCATGCGCCCCCGCGCCACCTGGAGCACCTGGTCGTTCATGCGGGAGTCGGGGCGGGCGAAGTAGATGTACTCGAACACGCAGAACGCCCTGCGTGCGCCGCTCACCACCTGGCGGCTGCGGGCGCCGTCCGCGCCGATGCTCACGAGCTCCCCGGGCTCCACGTCGCGCAGGTACTTCGCGCCGATGATGTCGAACGCGCAGGACTCGCTCGCGACGCAGAAGCGCACCCGGTCGTTCTCGCGCCGGCTGTCCTCCGCGGGCGCCCGCGCCGCGCCGTCCGCGGCGTGCCCGGAACTGCCCGCGGCGTGTCCCGCGCTGCCCGCGGCGTGCTCCGCGGCGTCCTCGCCGGCCCCCATGTCGCTGAGCGGCTCGAGCGTCCCCAGCGCGAGCGGGCGCAGGCCGTGGGGGTCGCGGAAGGCGAGCACGCGGTCCTTGGTCATCGCGACGATCGAGAAGGCCCCGCGCAGGCGGGGGAGCACCTCGGCGATCGCGTCCTCGATGCGCTCCGCGGGGTGGGTGGCGATCAGGGCGGCGATGATCTCGGAGTCGGAGGTCGAACTGAACGTGACCCCGCGCTCGAGCAGCTCGCCGTGCAGCTGCACGGCGTTGATGAGGTTGCCGTTGTGGGCGAGCGCGAGCTCCCGCTGGGAGCCGCGGGTGCCCTCGGAGCGCTGCACGGGCTGGGAGTTCTCCCAGGCGTTGGAGCCGGTGGTGGAGTAGCGCACGTGCCCGATCGCGAGGTCGCCGGCGAGGGTGCGCAGATCGTTCTCACTGAACACCTGGCTGACGAGGCCGAGCTCGCGGCGCGTGACAATCTGCCCGCCGCGGTCCGCGGCGGCGATGCCGGCGGACTCCTGGCCGCGGTGCTGGAGCGCGTAGAGCGCGAAGTAGGAGAGCCGGGAGACCTCGTGGCCGGGTGCGTATATGCCGAAGACACCGCACTCGTCGCGCGGCCCATCGCGATCCTCGGCACGGCCGGCGGGCCTCACCCCCACAAGCTAGCAGCCTCGCGCGGTGCGCCGGCCTCACCGGAGACACCTCCGCCGAGGCGGGGATGCGATCTGGGGGCGGGGTCATGGGAACAGCTCCGCCAGCGCCCCGTGGGCCTCGGCGAGCGCGGCGAGCGCGACGTCGATCTGCTCGGCGCCGAGGGCGATCCGCAGGGTGGGGCCGCCGACGGTCCCGAGGACCCTGACGGGGGTGCGCCGCCCGAGCGCTCGCACCCCGCTCTCGGTGCCGCTGATGAGAAACCCCCCGGCACCCTCGCCGAAGAGCGCGGTCCACGGAGCGCCGTCCACGCCGGCGACCCAGTCGGCCGGCAGCGCGATCGCGGCGCCCAGCCCGCCGCCCAGGCAGCACTCGGCGAGCGCGACGGCGAGCCCGCCCTCGGCGATGTCGTGGGCGCTGGAGAGCCCGCCGACGCGCACGGCGCCGCGGATGGCGAACTGGGCGGCGCGGACGGCACCGAGATCGACGGGGGGGAGCCCGTCGGGAAGGGGCTCGCCGCGGAGCTTGGCGAGCTCGCTCGCGGGGAGCGAGGGGGCGAAGGGCCCGACGAGCGCGATCGCGTCGCCTGCGCGCGCGAACCCGAGCCGCCCCGCGCGCGCGGCGTCGGGGAGGCGGCCGACCATGCCCACGACGGGCGTCGGGTAGATGGGGCCGGCGGGGCCCTCGTTGTAGAGGGAGACGTTGCCCCCGACGATCGGCGCCTGCAGCGCGCGGCAGGCGTCGCCGAGGCCGCGCACGGATTCGGTGAGCTGCCAGGCGATGTGGGGCTTCTCGGGGTTGGCGAAGTTGAGGTTGTTGGTGGTCCCCAGCGGCTCCGCTCCGACGCAGGCGAGGTTGGCGGCGCACTCGAGCGCGGCCTCGATCGTGCCGGTGTAGGGGTCGGCGGCGACGCGGCGGCCGTTGCAGTCGATGCTCACCGCCAGCGCGGGCACGGGCTCAGGCGTCCCCGTGTGGGCCACTGTGCCGGAGGTCCCGGCACCGGCGGCACCGGGAATCCCGCCGCCCACGGCCGTACGGCGGGGCCCGGGGCGCAGCGCAAGCACCGCGGCGTCGGCCTGCTCGGGGCGGCGCACGGTGCGGGACTGGACGATCGCGTCGTACTGCTCGAAGAGCGGGCGGCGGGAGGCGATGTTGGGGGAGCGCAGCAGCGCGAGCAGCGTCTCGCGGGTGCAGGCGCCGGCGGCGAGCGTGGCGGGGGGGGGAGCGTAGATCGGCGTCGCGGGCCGCGCGGGCTCGAGGTCATACAGCGGACAGTCGTCGACGAGCGCCTGCACGGGCATGTCGCCGACGAGCCGCGCGCCGTCGAAGATCCGCATCCGGCGGGTGTCGGTGACGGTCCCGATCGGGGCGCCGCCGACCTCCCACTTCGCGCACAGCGCCAACACCGCGGGCACATCCGAGGGTGCCACGACGCAGAGCATCCGCTCCTGGGACTCGGAGACCATGATCTCGAAGGGCTCCATCCCGGGCTCGCGCAGGGGGACGCGCGCGATGTCGATGTCGATCCCGACCTCGCCCTTGGAGGCCATCTCCGCGGCCGAAGAGGTGAGCCCGGCGGCGCCGAGGTCCTGCAGGGAGACGAGCAGGCCCCGCTCCAGGAGCTCCAGGGAGCACTCCATGAGCTTCTTCTCCTCGAAGGGATCGCCCACCTGAACGGTGGGGCGCTTGTCCTCGTCGGCCTCCCCCAACTCCGCGGAGGCGAGCACGGAGGCCCCGCCGATCCCGTCGCGCCCGGTGGAGGCGCCGAACAGCACCACCGCATTGCCCACGCCGGCCGCAGCGCTGCGCACGAGCCGCTCGCGCGCGCAGAGGCCGAGCGCCATGGCGTTGACGAGGCAGCTCTGCTCGTAGGGCCCCTCGAAGTAGACCTCGCCGCCGACGGTGGGCACGCCGATCGAGTTGCCGTAGTGGCCGATCCCGCGCACGGCCCCGTCGAGCAGGTAGCGCGCGCGGGTGGACGCGGGTGAGGGATGGGATGGGCTTCGGGATGGGCTCCGCCCCTGAAGGGGCTCCGCCGTGATGGTCGCGTGGGGCTCACCGAAGCGCAACGAGTCCAGCACCGCGATCGGTCGGGCCCCGATCGCGAAGATGTCGCGCAGGATGCCCCCGACGCCGGTGGCGGCCCCCTGGAAGGGCTCGACGGCGCTGGGGTGGTTGTGGGACTCGACCTTGAACGCGCACACGAGGCCGCCGCCCACATCGACCGCCCCGGCGTTCTCGCCGGGCCCCATCACGACGTGCTCGCCCTCGGTGGGCAGCGTGCGCAGCAGCTTCTTGGAGTGCTTGTAGGCGCAGTGCTCGCTCCACAGCAGCGAGTACATCGCGAGCTCCACCTGGTTCGGCGCGCGACCCTGCTTCTCGCACACCAGCTCGTACTCCGCGCGCGTGAGCCCGAGTGCGAGCGCATCCTCGACGGTGGGGAGTACAGCGCTCTCAGACACGGGCCAATCCTCCCGGCGGGGCGTCCGCTCTGCTCCGCGGCAGGAGCACGGTGCTCTCAGGCACGCGTGCCCTCCACGGCGAGGCGCATCGACTGGAAGATGCAGAGTCCGTCGGTGGAGCCGGTCAGCTCGTCCACGGCGTGCTCTGGGTGGGGCATCAGCCCGAAGACGTTGCCCGCTGCGTTCTGCACCCCCGCGATGTCGCGCAGCGAGCCGTTGAAGTTGTGACCGGGGGCGTAGCGCAGTACCACCTGGCCGGCCTCTTCCAGCTCGTCGAGGGCCCGCTCGTCGGCGTGGTAGCGCCCCCAGGAGTGCTTGGCCGGAATGCTCAGGCGTCCCTCGGGACGATCGGCGCCAGCCGGACAGGCGCGGGTGAAGTCGGTGTCGCCGTTGACGACCTCGAGCTCGACTTGGCGGAAGGTGAAGCGCCGGTTGGCGTTTCCCAGCAGCGCTCCCGGCAGCAGGCGAGCCTCGCAGAGCACCTGGAAGCCGTTGCAGATTCCGAGTACGAGTCCGCCGTCGTTGGCAAACGCGATCACCGACTCCATCACGGGAGAGAAGCGCGCGATCGCCCCCGCGCGCAGGTAGTCGCCGTAGGAGAAGCCGCCGGGCACGACGATCGCGTCGGCGCCCTTGAGGTCGCGCTCGCCGTGCCACAGCAGCTCCGCGTCGGCGACGCGACGGGCGGCTTCGAGCGCATCGACCTCGTCGCAGGAGCCGGGGAACTGGAGGACGCCGAACTTCATCGAGCCGTCAGCGAAGCGACCGCCGCGGCGTCGGCCGGGTCGATGCGCTCCAGGCCGGGGATCCCGTCGAAGCCGCGGTCGGGGCTGAGGATCGCGTCGATGCCGCGGTTCAGCGCCTGCGCCGCAAAGATCGCGTCGCGCATGTCGAGACGCTCATGCTCGCACCACAAATCGAGGGCGCGCTCGACATCGCTTGGCTCGACCACGTGCAACCGGGACGTGCCGGCGATGCTGCGCGCATCCGCGGCGGCTGTGCGACGTGTCACGCCCCGCCTGAGTCGCACATAGGCGAACTCGTGAATCAGCTCTACGCTCGCCTCCGAGGCAAGGAGCCCCTGCTCGCCGGCGTGCATGATGGCTCGACAGGGGTCGCGGTAGGGGTGCTCGCCGCCGAGCGCATAGATGAACACGCCCGTGTCGAAGAGGAAGCGACGCACCCGCGGGTCAGTCGTAAGTGTCGAGGACGCGCATGACGCTCGCGTACCTGTCTTCGAGCATCTGCTTCTTCATTACCGGCCAGTCGTCGACGGGCATCGGCGGCGCCGCGAGTAGTTCTGCAAACGCCTTGGAGCGCGCCTCCTGCACGCGCGAGAGCTTTTCGTCGATCGCCTCGCGGATCAGAGCCCCCAACGAGATGCCCCGCTGCGCCGCCGTCTCGCGCAGGCGCCGGTGCAGATCGTCGTCGAGCAGAAGCTGGGTTCGGCGGGTGAGCTGCGGCATATGCACACCTTAGCATGTACATGAGCAGACGCACATGCACACATACGTCCCTGACAGCCGCTCCGGGCGGCCGGGTCAGTTGCTCCCGCCGTTGAGCAGCTGGACCTCGTAGTCCTCGACGAGCGGGTTCGCGAGCAGCTTCTCGCACATCGGCTGAAGCTGGCCGGGGTCCTCGACGTCGAGCTCGACCAGGCGGCCGACGTGCACGTTCGCCACGCCCGCGAAGCCGAGCGCGGGCAGCGCGCGCTGCACGGCCTCGCCCTGGGGGTCGAGGATGCCCGCCTTCGGGCGGATCAGCACGCGCGCCCTCACATCGAGCCCTGTGCGCCGGAAGACGCCGCGTTGCGGCCGGCGTTTGCGCCGCCGCCGGCCGGCGCGGTCCGATCGAGCCACGCTTGAAAAGGCTCGCCGGTGATCCGCTCGTACGCCTCCACGTAGCGCGCGCGGGTTCCCGCGACGACATCCTCGGGGATCGCCGGCGCCGGTGGGCGCTTGTCCCAGCCGCTGCCCGCCGCCCAGTCGCGCACGTACTGCTTGTCGAAGCTCGGCTGGCCCCTTCCCGGCTCGTAGCCGTCGGCCGGCCAGTAGCGCGAGGAGTCCGGCGTCAGCACCTCGTCGCCGATCACCAGCTGGCCGTCGCCGTCCAGGCCGAGCTCGAACTTCGTATCCGCCAGGATCACGCCCCGCTCGCGCGCGTGCTCCGCCGCGAACGAGTACAGCGCGATCGACACCTCCCGCACCCGCTCCATCAGCGCCCGGTCGCCCACCAGTTGCGCGGCGCGGTCGAAGTCGATCGGCTCGTCGTGGCCGACGTCGGCCTTCGTCGTCGGCGTGAAGATCGGCTCGGGCAGCCGCTCGCTCTCGCGCAGTCCCGCCGGCAGCGCGATCCCCGAGACCGCGCCCGTCGCCTGGTAGTCCTTCCAGCCGGAGCCCGTGATGTAGCCGCGCACCACACACTCCACCGGCAGCATCTCAAGCTTGTGCACCACCAGCCCTCGCCCGCGCGCCTCACCGGGGACGCCCTCCGTCGCGGAGATCAGATGGTTGGCGACGATCTGGGCGGTCCGCTCAAACCAGAAAACGGACAGCCCGGTGAGCACCTTGCCCTTGTCGGGGATCGCTGTCGGATGGACGACGTCATAGGTCGAGATCCGGTCGCTCGCCACCATCAGCAGGCGGTCGTCCATGTCGTACAGCTCGCGCACCTTGCCGCTGGCGAGAAGGGGCAGGTCGGCGAGCGCGGTCATCGTTGCCGACTCTACCGAGGGGGGCGGCGCGGGGCCATCAGGCGATCTCGTCCAGGCGGGCCACGATCTCCTGCGCGTGGCGGACGAAGTGGCCGTAGTCGAAGATCGCGTCGAGGTCCAGCTTCGCGGTCGTGGGCTCGGCGGCGAGCAGCTCGCGCAGGGGGGTCCCCGTGTCCCAGGCCTGCTGTGCCGCGCGCTGCACGCTGTAGTAGGCGTCGTCGCGGGTCATGCCCGCCTCGACCAGCGCGAGCAGGACCCGCTGGGAGAAGAGCGCGCCGTGCGTGAGCTCGAGGTTCGCGCGCATCCGCTCCGCGTCGACGGTCATGCCCTTCACGAGCGCGAGCGCGCGGTGCTGGAGGTAGTCGATCAGGATCGTGGAGTCCGGGAGGATCACGCGCTCCACGGAGGAGTGGGAGATGTCGCGCTCGTGCCACAGCGCCACGTTCTCCAGCGCCGCCTGGGCGTTGCCGCGCAGCACCCGCGCGAGGCCCGCGATCTGCTCGCTCTTGATCGGGTTGCGCTTGTGGGGCATCGCGCTCGAGCCCTTCTGGCCGGCGCGGAACGGCTCCTGGACCTCGCGCACCTCGGTACGCTGCAGGTGGCGCACCTCCGTCGCCAGGCGCTCGAGGCCGGCGCCGGCGAGCGCGATCGCTCCCAGCAGCTCTGCGTGGCGGTCGCGCGCGAGCACCTGCGTGGAGACCGGCTCGCGCTCCAGGCCCAGGCGTGCCAGCACCCGCGTCTCGAACTCGGGCGAGGTCGCTGCGTAGGTTCCCACCGCGCCCGAGACCGCCCCCACCGCCGCCTGCTCGAAGGCGCGCTCCAGGCGCAGCATGTTGCGGTGCGCCTCGAAGGCGAAGCCCGCGAGCTTCACGCCGAACGTGGTGGGCTCCGCGTGCACCCCGTGCGTGCGTCCCACGCACAGCGTCTGTGCGTGCTCCCGCGCGCGGGCCGCCAGGGCGTCCAGGAGTGCGCGCGCACCCGGGAGGACGACCTCGCCCGCTGCTCTGAGTTGCAACGCCAGGGCGGTGTCCAGCACGTCGGAGGAGGTCAGGCCGAAGTGGATCCAGCGCCCCGCCTCGCCCGCCGAGGACGCCAGCACGTCGACGAACGCCGCCATGTCGTGGTCGGTGGTGCGCTCGCGCTCGTTCACCTCCTCCACCGTGAACGCCGCCGCGCGGATCGCCCCCAGATCGGCCTCGGTGGGGCCGTTGCCCGCCCCGAGCAGGGAGGGCAGCTCCTCGCACGCGGCGACCTCCACCCGCCGCCAGCACTCCATGCGGGCCCGATCCGTCCAGATCGCGCCCAGCTCGGGACGGGTATAGCGGTTGATCACGTCAGCGGCGCTCGTCATTGACGGGGGGGTGGTCGGGAGGGGGGCCTGCCCCCCTCCCGCGAAGCTGCGGGCGGGTGTAGCGCTCGATCACGATTTCATTTTCCCGGGCGGCGCATGGGCCGCCCGGCCGAGCAGGGGATTGACTGCTCGGGGTCCCCCCCCCAGTGCGGG
>JBIOEY010000060.1:0-13580 GCA_044446505.1 Solirubrobacterales bacterium | reverse complement strand
CGCCCGCCCGCGCCAACAGCTCACTGGCCAGGCGCGTCTTGCCGATGCCGGCCTCCCCGCAGACGCTCACCACCGCGCCCGCCCCGGGCTGCACCCCCCGCCACACCTCGAGCAGACGGTTGAGCTCCCGCGCGCGACCGACCAGCGGCTGCGCGGGGATCGACACGGGGGATGCGCGCACGGTGGACCCATCCTCGGCGTCGATGCGCAGCCGCTCCACGAGCGCGCGGGTGGCGGGGGAGGGGGCGACGGAGAGTTCGCGCCGCAGGCGCTCGGCGAGCGCGCGATAGACGATCAGCGCCCGCGCGCGATCTCCGGAGGCGGCGAGCCGTGCGATCAGACCGCGGTGGGCGTCCTCGCTGAGCGGATCGACGGCGACCGCGCGGCGGCTCCACTCGAGCGCCTCGTCGAGGACGCCGGCTGCCTCGCGGCTCTGGGCGAGCCGCTCGAGCACGTCGAGCAGCCGCTCGCGGTGCGCGGCGCGCGCCATCAGCGCCCACTCCTCCTCGAAGCCCGCGAGCAACGCTCCCGTGCAGAGCTCAACCGCCTCTCGCTCGCGCCCGGCCTGGAGGAGCGCGTCGAAGGCATTCACATCCACCCACAGCTCGGGGCCGGGCGCGAGGCCGACGCAGTTGCGATCGACGATCAGGTATGGCTCCGCCGCGGGGCCGAGGGCGCGGCGCAGCGACCAGACCGCGCTGCGCAGGCTCGCGCGGGCGCTGGAGTCGAGCACGTCCGGCCAGAAGTGAGCGGCGAGCTCCCCCCGCGGCTGGGGGCCGGGGGAGAGCGCGAGGTACGCCAGCAGCGACCAGGCGCGCCGCGCGCTGGGCGCGGGGAGCTCCGCGCCGTCGCACTCCACGGCCATACGCCCGAGTAGCCGTATGCGCAGCACCTGTCAAGCGTACCCCTCCCCGGCGGACGCAACTGGGCCGCTCGGTGTCGGGCTGGGGGTCCGGAGTGGCCTCTCCGGCGGGCGCAACGGGGTCGCTCGGCGTGGGGTCGAGCATCCCACGCGTCCTCCCCGGCGCCCGCAACGGGGTCGCTCGGCAATGGACCGTGAGCGTCGAGTGCGCTTTGACGCTCGCTTGACGGCCACGCAACGCGGCCCACCTCAACATGCGGTGCATCCATTCACTCACACCAAGGAGCCACGATGACCACGATCAATGCGTTTGACCTGAATACCTTCAAGCGGGCAATCGAGGAGCGGGATGCGAGCGCGCAGCTCGCGATGTACGCGGAGGATGCGGAGGTGACGCTCGTCGACCGCGTCGCCCGGCCGCGCGCCCCCCGCGTGCTGCGCGGACGGTCCGAGATCCAGGCCTGGATCGAGGATGTGTGCGGGCGCGACATGACCCACCGCGTCCAGCACACCGTCCAGGACGAGGGCGGCGCCGCCTTCACGGAGGCGTGCCGCTACCCGGACGGCACGGGCGTGATGTGCGCCACCGTGCTCGAGCTCGACAACGGCCTGGTGGCCCGCCAGATCGGGGTGCAGGCCTGGGACGAGTAGCGCAGCCGGAGTGGGGTGACGGTGCCGCATGCGGCACCGTCGGCAGGGCCGCATGCGGCCCTGCCCGCACGGCGCATGCGCCGTGCGGATGACAAGCCGCATGCGGCTTGTCACGGGAGCGCGCATGCGCGCTCCCGCCGACCGAAGCCGGGTGACACGCGCCTTCGGCGCTGGACGATTCGGGGATGCGAGCGGAGCGAGTGTCTCCCTGATCGGTCCCCGTTTCGGCCAGTGCATGCGCCCACCGGGCCTGCTACCGGCTGCGCGGGAGTGTGAGCTTGGTGACGTGGAGCCCTTCGAGGAAGCGGAGGCGCTGGGCCAGGCTGTCGCCGTCGCGGACGAGCAGCCACGCGGGCCCCACGCGGCGGGCGACCGTCGGCGGGACCAGCACACTCCAAAACGTCCTGCGCTCGCTTTCGCGCAGGATCTGCTCGGCCCGCGCGCGTCCCCTCATCTTCGTGTCCACGGCGAGAATCCGGGCCGCCTCAGCGGGGCTGAGTGGCGCGAGGTGGAACGCGCGCTGCACCGGCGGGATCTCCACGATCCCCGGGTGTCCCGGCACCGGGATCGCGCCCCACAACGGCGCGGGGGTGCTGCCCGGCGACTTGGCGTCGAGCAGGATCGCGGCCTCATAGCTGGTGGCGCCCCGGGAGAACCATACGTCCAAGCACGAGAGCCAGCCCGGGGTGGTGATCTTGGGATCGGGGGCGAGCCTGGTTGCCACCATGCCCCATGCGCTGCGTACACCCGTGAGTGACGAGCTCATCGCGCAGCGCCCCTGGGCAGGAGGTGCCTGTGGCCATTGCCAGTAGCTGTTGGGGAGCTGGAATGTCGGTGACTTCCCGACCGGAATTGCACGGCCAGAGGCATCGAGCAGCGTCTCGGTCAGAGCGGGACCCCGCCGGGCGTGCTCAAAACCCTGCAGGATCTGAGGGCTGAGCCCGGGAGGCAGCACCGTGCCGCGCGAGCCCGGCGGGCGGTAGAAGACGATCTGCTTCGCGCCGGGGGGCAGTCCCGGGGCGGGTTCTGCCCTGAAGGTACCGAGGTGCGCTACACGCATCCCGGCGACGCCGGGGCCGGTGAAGATCGCGTCGATCTCGCCTTCCGGCCCGACCTTTTCCTTGGGGCTGAACCCGCCGGGGCCGCCGTAGACGGGGTAGGCGGCGGTCGGAAATGAACCACAACGACCTTGCTGGGCGACCCTTACGCATACTCCGACGCTCCCGGCTTCAAGCGACGGTGTGACTCCCATCAGTGCGGGCTGACCATCGATGAATGCGCGCCCGTGCACGAGCGTCAGCTTTAGCGGGCTGCCCGGTGAAGGCTCGCCCGGCGCTCCCGCGTTGCCGCCGCCACCGCCACTGATCAGCAGCGCCGACATTGCGATCGCTGTAGCCCCAGCACCAAGCGCGATGCCGACTGTGCGCCGGCGGCGCTGGCGCCTGCGCGCTTCCTCGATTACTCCGTTGTCGATCTCGGGTGCAGGGGGCGACACCGCCGGGGGTGTCGAGACGGTCACGAGCACGCGGGCGCTCCCTTCAGAGTGATGAACATGGTGCTAGTATGAATAGCACAATGTTGGAGAGCATCGACCGCTCGGACCCCACCCCCCTGCACGACCAGGTCGCCGCACAGATCCGGCGTGCGATCGCCGACGGCGAGGCGAAGCCCGGGGAGCGCCTGCCGCCGGCGCGCGATCTCGCGGCGGTGATGGCGGTCAACACGAACACGGTGCTGCGTGCGCTGCGCGCGCTGCGCGAGGAGGGTCTCCTGGAGTTCCGCCGCGGGCTCGGCGTGCGCGTCAGCGGCACCCCGCAGCGGGGCGCGGTGATCGCCCGCGCCCGCGAGCTCGTTCGTTTCGCGCGCCAGCAGGGCTACCCGCCCGAGGAGCTGATCGCGATCATCCAGAGCGTCCGCTGAGCCAGCATCCGCTGGACCGGCCTCCGCTGAGCTGGCTATCTGCTGGGCCGGCATGCTCGACGACCACCGGCCTATGGCACCATGCGCCGATGGGATCGCGGACGAGCGTTGACACGCGGGAGTCGATCCTCGAGCGGGTGCGGGCGATCCCCCCGGGCTACGTGCGCACCTACGGGGACGTCTCCCCGGGTGCGCCGCGCGTGGCGGGCTACGTGCTGAGTCGCACCGACGCCCGCGACGCGCCGTGGCATCGCGTCGTGCGCGCGAACGGGTCGCTCGCGAAGGGCGACCGCCAGCGGCGGCTGCTCGAAGCCGAGGGGGTGCCGCTCCGCGGTGAGCGGGTGCTGATGTCGAGTGCGCGGCTCGACGATCTCGACGCGATGTGACCGGCGGGCGGGGCGCGTCGGGGCGGTGCGATCGCCGTTCGGCCTGGCGGAGCGATGGCTGTCCGGTCAAACATGTGCCGACCGATCGATCGGTTGCCGGTGGGGCGCACGCGCAGTTCGTATGCTTCAGCCCGGAGTGAGGCCGATCATGGGGAAGCGTGAGATGGCGGGGGGCCCGAACCGGCGAGCCCAGCGTGCGTTCAAAGCTGTGCTCGGGCCCCTCGGCGCGGCGGTCCTCCTGGCGAGTGCGCTGGCGGTCTCCGCGGGCGGGCCCGCGCAGGCACACGTGGTGTTCATCCACGGTAAGGCCTATGGCGAGATGCTCGGGCCCAGAGCCCGGGGGCTCTCCTCCCCGGCCGGGCGGGCCGCGCCGCTGACGGTCGGCGGTCCGCAGTCGCAGCTCACCTACGGGGGCGGCCCGCTGATGCTCTCATCGACGCTGTACCTGATCTTCTGGGGGCCGGAAGGGAGCTTCCCGAGCAGCTACACCGGACCGATCGTCCAGTACGCGAAGGACCTGCAGAGCGACCAGTCCCTGACCACGGACGCGTTCTCGGTCGCCGAGCTCTACGCCAACGCGGAAGCGGCCCACATCACGGGCAAGGTGACGTTCGGCGGCGAGGTGCACGACACGACTGAATATCCCGCCCTGGACAAAGCCGGGGGCTGCGTCGCGGCTCCGTGTGTCACCGATTCGCAGATCCAGAGTGAGATCCTCAGCCAGATCGAAGCCCAGGGGTGGCCGACCGATGCGGAACAGGCGCCCGAAGCGCAGTACCTCCTCTTCACCCCGAGCGGGGTAGCGAGCTGCGATGGCGCCAGCTCGTGCACGTTCTCCGTACAGGAAGGCTTCTGTGCCTACCACAGCCAGATCGCGGGGATCGCGCCCGGTGGCCGGGTGGCGACCTACAGCGACCTGCCCTACGAGCCGGAATGCGACTCCGGGCAGGCTCCCGCTGGGGTGGGCGGCAGCGCCGATGCCGATGGCACACTCGATTCGGAGATCCACGAGATCGTGGAGTCCGCCACCGACCCCTCCGCGGGGACGGGCTACGTCGATGCGGAACAGAACGAGATCGCCGACAAGTGCACCTACCCGGTGGTGGAAAGCCAGGCGGACATATACGGCACCCCGCTCGGGGGCAGCCTCAGCGAAAACACGGCCTTCAACCAGCTGATCGGCGGCCACGGCTACTACACCCAGCAGCTGTGGAGCAACGCTCCGACGCAGACCCCCGCTCCGAACGCCGCCGCGGGCTGCGTGGCGAGGATCGGGGCGACCCCATCGTTCACCGCGCCCGCAAGCGGCCAGACCGGCCAGGCGGAGGGCTTCGACGCGAGCGGGTCCTACGACGTCAGCAAGCCGATCGCCACCTACGAATGGGACTACGGCGATGGCTCCCCGATCGACACGACGAGCGGGGCGAGCGCAAAACACATTTACCTCGCGCCCGGTACCTACCAGGTGTCGCTGACCGTCAGCGACAGCTCGGGCAGCGCGAACGCCTCGACGCAGACGCTCCCGATCGCGATCGGCGGGGCCGCGATTGGGCCGCCGACGGCCTCGATCGCCTCCCCCGCCGACCACCAGACCTACGCGCTCGGCCAGTCGGTCGCGACGAGCTTCTCCTGCGCGGAGGCCCCCGGCGGGCCGGGGATCGCCGCATGCACCGACTCGGCTGGCGCCACGAGCCCGGGCGCGCTCGATACCGCGACCGCGGGGCCACACACCTACACCGTGACGGCGCGCAGCCTCGACGGCCTGAGCGCCACGGCGACGATCGAATATACGGTCACCAGCCCGGGCTCCAATCCAGGTTCGGGTGGCACCAACCCAGGGTCGGGATCACCAGGAGGCGGCTCAGGCTCGGCCGGGGGAACGACCGCTTCGAGCTCCTCCGCCTCGAGCTCGAGCTCGGGGGCGAGCTCCACGACCACGCCGGGCAGCGCCAAGCCGGCGAGGCTGACCAGAGCCCAGCGGCTCGCCCACGCGATCAAGGCCTGTCAGAAGGTCAAGCAGCCGAGGAAGCGCGCAAGCTGCATCACCGCCGCCAAGAAGCGCTTCGCGCCCGCGAAGGGTGGGCACAGGAAGGCGAAGAAGGCCAGGAGGCGATAGTCCTCGCCGGTCTGGCACTAGGCGGGCAAGCTGATCGTGCTCTCTTGATCGAGAGGAGAAACGCGATCTTCCTCTCGGCGGTTCTGCTTCTCGCCCGGAGCGAGCATCTGGCAGGCGCGCTCGCGGTCGTTCGCTCGTCGCGCGAGGGTCCATGGTGGGAAGCGAATGAGTCCGGGCGCGGAGACGACGGCGCGGTGGACGCGTCGGGCTCGGGACAGCCGGCGTCACTCCGCCGACGCGTTCAGTGCCACGCCCGGCAGCTCCAGACCGCCGTTGGCGCGGAAGTTCCCGGTGGCCCGCTCGACCAGCGAGCGTACGGCCTCGCGATCTGCCTCGGGCATCGCCTGCAGCACCATCGCGATCCCGCCCGCCAACTCGGTGACGTACCGCCAGTAATCATCAAAACGCTCGAAGTGCCAGCTCACCTCGACCTCCTCGAGCCGCGGGTCACCAAAGCCCGCGCCCCGCAAGAGCGAGCGCACCCGCTCGGGGTCCGCCAGCGCGAAGATGCCCGGGTCTTGCGGATTCGGCGGCGGCGCGCCCGTGTGCTCCATCAGCGCCCGGCCCGGTACAGAAGCCCACGGGTTGCGCTCGGCGGCGCCCCAAACCGAAAGCGACACTCGCCCGCCCCGGCGAAGCACCCGCCGGGTCTCCGCCAGCGCTGCCGCGGGATCGGCCATCAGCATGAAGCCCCAGCGACAGAGCACGCCGTCGACGCTGTCGCCTTCAAGGTCCATGCGCTCGGCGTCCATCTCTCGATGCTCGACGTTGGCGAGACCAAGGCGCTCAGACTCGCGCCGCGCGGCCGCCACCATCTCGGGCGCGAAATCGGTCGAAATCACCCGCCCCTCCGGCCCAACCGCGCGGGCAGCGGCGAAACCCGTCTCGCCTGTGCCAGCCGCCAGCTCGAGGATCGTCTGGCCGGGCTCGGGCGCCAACGCTTCGAGCAGGTTCTCAGAGACCGGGCGCGAGGCCTCCCACGTCCAGCCCCGCTCGCGGTCCCAGCCCGCCGCCATCGCCTGCCAGATCTCATAGCTGGCCCTGCGGTAGTCCTCCGTCGTCACGGGCGCGATCGTATTCGAGGTGGGTCCTTTCATCCCACCCGGTTGAATAGCGCCTCGTGGCGCAGGCCTGGATTGGACGAGAACCGACAGTGGCGCCGCCCAGCGTCAGTGCTAGGACTCTGCCAGCCGCGAGCCGTGCGCGAAGCTCTTCCTCGGGCGAATCTCGCTTCGGCAACCTGCCCTTGCTGCGCCCGGGGGTTCTCGCCTGTGGGCGTCTATTGGGCGATGCGTCGAGGTGTCTGCGCGGTATGGTCGCTGCCGAGCTTCCTTACCTTCGCGTAGTCGCGCTCGCTGAAGACGGTCCCGCTCTTCTTGCGCATCCCAGCGATCACGGCGATGGCCGGTCCACATAGGCCACGCACGGCCAAGGTGCGTGTGTGGGCGTTCTCCAGCAGACAGAAGAGCCGGAACTGCTCACGGCCCGGGCCGGTGACGCGGATCTCGTCGTAGCCGCCCATATCACCGTGCATGGCCTCCCACTTGCCTCCGCCGGAGAACGCGGGTGGCGGGGCCGCCGCTACCGCGTCGAGCACGGCCAGAATCGTTCCCCGCACCTTCGCGGGGCAGCCATCAAGGAAATCGGCTCCCGGCACGGAGCCCTCGGCGGTCGCAAGAAGACGATGTCCCAAGCCACCAGGGCAGCCTATGGGCCCTGGCGGCCGTTTCGGAGCGCTCAGGCTCCCACAGCGCGGTGCCCGCGCCGCTTGCCGGGCGATCTCCGCGAGCGGGGCTTGACCTTGACGCTGGCGTCCAGGGCGTTGGCGATCGAAATGATGAGCGGCAGCTCCGGGCGCGCCTGCTCGGCCGTGAACAAGCGCCTGATGCTGGCGGGGTTGCGTCCCACCCGCCGCGCCAGCTCCGCCTTCGACATCCCCGCGTCCTCGCGCAACTCGTCCAGCGAGCGGATGACGGCGTCGATCTGCTCGATCTCGTGCCGCGCACGCTCGTACTCCGCGCGAGTGTCCTCGTCCGCAAGCCAGTCGCGGCGGCGCCGGTCGTAGTAGCTGGTGTCGAGGAGCTTGGCCATGATGGGAGGTAGGTCGGATCGGGGCTGGTGCCCGTGCCGGCCCCGTCCGATGGACCAGAGTGTAACACAGACGCTACGGTCGATCGTCACGCCGCGTCGAGATCGCCCAGCCGTGCGCTCGACATCAGCGCCTGATGGGCGGACGGGCGTGTGGCCCAGGACCACCGCTTTAACAGGTCCCCGAGTAGGCGGAGGTGCCCTGCCCGGAGGCGGGATCATCGACCATGCCGGAGTCGGTGGAGCGCAGGATCGTGCCGAGGTGAACGACATACCAGACGCCTCTCCAGGAGATCATCGAGGCGATGCCGAACGAGCGGATCTGGCCACCCTCTCGATAGACGACCCGGGCGTTGGGCAGCTCGTAGTAGCCGACGTGGTTGTTACAGACGCCCGGCGCAATCCAGTGCCCGTAGCTGGAGGGGACATTCACCTTGACGAGCTGCGCGCGGGGCGCGTCACGCCCGAGGAGCGCGTGCGCGGCGGCGATGTCGAGGCGGTAGTCGTGCACGAGACGGTCATTCCAATCGGAGCCGGCGGAGCCGATCGCCTTCAGTTGGACGTAGGCGCCCTTGGGGAAGAACGCGGGCAGTGCGGGGGTGAGCGAGTCGCGCGCGATGCCGGCCCACAGCGAGGCCATGAGCGATTTGAACTGGGCGCTGCTCCCGGAGGGATAGGCGTGGGTCTGCGGACGGGACCCGGGGGAGGGCGCCGCCAGACGGGCGCGCGCGGGCGCGTGCGGCGACGGAGACGTGGGATCACGTGGAGACGGAGACGTGGCAGCCCGCGGAGACGGAGACGTGGGCGCGCGCGGAGACGCGGGCGCGCGCGGGGAGCGGGTTCGCACCGCGAGGGCCCGCGGAGCCGTGGTGATTGAGCTCGGCTGCGTCGGGGCGGACCCGCCGCTGACACCCCCGACCGACAGCGTCGCCACCGCGGCCGCAGCTGCGACCGCGAGCGCCAGGCTCGCGAGGCGGCGGCGGCGTCGAAGCGCACGGCACCGCGTCAGGTCACGTCGAGCACGGCGCGGCTCCGCCGCACGTCGAGCACGCCGCAGCGGTGGCGCACGTCGAGCACGCCGCGGCGCCGGCTCACGCGGAGCACGGCGATCGTCGGCGTCGCGCTGCAGGCCGGCATCGGCGCTCGCGACCGGCCGGACGGGGTCATCGCTGGCGGTCATGGCAGCTATCGAACTGTAGCCGAGCGTCTCCTGATTAGAGGGTTCTCACAGCGGGTTTAGCCGCTGCGTAGGCCGGCGAGCATCATCTGTGAATGAGGCGAGGCTCCCCCCATGTGTACGCGCGGCGGCGGCTCGGTCTGCTGGCTGTCGTGGCGGTGCTAGCCGCGGGCGCATATGCCACCGTGGGCGCAGGGCGATCCGGCACGCCGCGTGCGCGTGCGGCGAGCGTGGGAGCGAAGCAGGGGCGCTCCGCGGCGGCGCGCGCGCGGGTGGTGCCGCGGCTGGTGGTGAGTGCGCCGAGCCGGCCCACGGCGAGCTGGACGGCGGTGGCGTGGGTTAGGGGGCAGCCCGCCGCATGGCTCACGCAGCGCTCGGGTGTGACCCTGATGCGCTTCGACCAGCGCCTCGTGCACCTCACGCTGCACGCCGGCTCGAGCGATGGCGGCGTGAGCGGCTGGACCTACGGCGACCAGATCACCCCGCGGGAGATCCACCTGCTGCTCGCCGCGGTCAACGGCGGGTTCAAGCTCACCTACGGCAACGTCGGCTTCGTGTCGGGCGGCCGCGTCGCGGTCGCGCTCAAGGCGGGACTCGCGTCGATCGTGACCTACACCGACGGGACGTCCGACATCGGTGCGTGGCATGCGGGCGTACCGGCTGCCGGCAAGCCCGTCTTCTCGGTGCTGCAGAACCTGCGGCTGCTCGTCGATCGCGGGGTGGCTGCGGGGACCGTCTCGAACTGCATCCTCAGGTGCTGGGGTGCCACGGTCGGCTCGCGGCTCATCGTCGCGCGCTCGGGGCTCGGGATCACCGCGAACGGGCAGCTCGTGTGGGCCGCCGGCGAGGAACTCTCACCTTCCGCGCTCGCCGCCACGCTGATCGGCGCTGGCGCTGCGCGCGCGATCGAGCTCGACATCAACCCGGACTGGGTCGCCGCCTACCTCTACGTGCACCACCCCGGCGGCCCCTCCCCGGTGCCGGTCGTGCCCGGTCAGATCGGGATCGCAGGCAAACTGCTCGAACCCTACAGCCGCGACTTCCTCGCGATCGTCGCGAATTAGTGGCCTGGGGCCGCTAGTAGACCCGCTGACGAGCGGCCACGCGACTTGCCTCGAAACCATGTCCCGTGGCCGTGTCTCGGCATGTGATTCCCGCAGGGACGCTCTCTGCGGGGATGTGGTGAGCGGCGCTCAAGCCCCGAGCAGGTCGCGGCGGCGGAACGCGCCGAGCGCTGCGAGCGCTGCGAGGAGGCCGATTGCCGCCATGATCGCGGCGGCCGCGCCGCGGAAGGGCTGCGCGGGCACGAGGCCGACGTGCGCGAAAGGCGTCAGTTCGACGAGCCATTTCGGTACGTCGAGGAGCGCGCCGAAGAGGTCCCAGAGGAACGCGACCGTGACCAGCCCGTAGGCGATGCCCGCGAACACCGGCGCGACGGACGGCCTGTCGATTTCCGGGCTCCCCGTTCGTCTCATAGGCGACCATCCCCGAGAAGGAGGAAGCGATGAAGTACATGCTGCTGATCCACCAGGGCATCACCTCGACGCCGCCGTCCGAGGAGTGGGAGCACCTTTCGGACGAGGAAAAGGGGGCGATCTACAGCGCCTACCGGGCGGTCAACGAAACACCCGGCGTGAGCCCGGCGTGCAGATGCAGCCCCCCGAGACCGCCACCACCGTGCGGGTGCAGGACGGCGAGACACTCACCACCGACGGCCCGTTCGTCGA
The DNA here is from genome assembly GCA_044446505.1 of Solirubrobacterales bacterium. Classification (GTDB taxonomy): domain Bacteria; phylum Actinomycetota; class Thermoleophilia; order Solirubrobacterales; family Solirubrobacteraceae; genus Palsa-744. The sequence goes on along the minus strand of JBIOEY010000060.1, from coordinate 2,653 downwards.
GGTCAAGGAGGCGATCGGGGGATACCTCTTCTTCGAAGCCGACGACCTCGACGCGATCGAGCTCGCCGCGCGGATCCCCGCGGCGCGCCTCGGCGGCGCGGTCGAGGTGCGCCCACTGGTCGAGCGGTAGCGATCCCCGTGGCCGCCCGGCGGGCCCGTCCTCGCCCACGTCGGTCGGCTCCTCGGCGTCGGCGGTCTGCGGTTCGCCGGGGAAGCTGCGGGGGAGCGCTACGGCGCGCTCCGTGCGTGATCGGGCGCATCGCGATAATCGTCGGCGATGGCCGCGGCGGAAGCTTCCTCCTACAGCGCTCGCACGGCGTGGGCGCGGAGCCTCGCGGCGCCCGTTCGCGATTTCCTGAGCACCGAGACCGGCAGCGCAATCGTGCTGCTGGGGGCGGCGGTCGCGGCGCTGCTGTGGGCCAACTCGCCGTGGTCGGACTCCTACGAATCGCTCTGGAGCACGAAGCTCTCGATCAGCATCGGCGGGGGCGGGATCAGTGCCGACCTGCGCCACTGGGTGAACGAGGGCCTGATGACGTTCTTCTTCCTCGTCGTCGGCCTCGAGGCCAAGCGCGAGCTCGACATGGGGGAGCTGCGCGAGCGCCGCCGGCTCGCGATCCCGGTGCTCGCGGCGCTCGGCGGGATGGCGGCGCCGATCGCGATCTACCTCGCGCTCAACGCCGGCGGCCCCGGCGCGCACGGCTGGGGCGCCGCGATGTCGACCGACACCGCCTTCGCGCTCGGGGCGCTCGCGCTGCTCACCCCCCGCGGGGCCACCCGGCTGCGGGTCTTCCTGCTGACGCTCGCCGTCGTCGACGACCTCGGCGCGCTGCTGGTGATCGCCACCGCGTACAGCTCCCACATCTCGCTCCCCGCGCTGGCGGTGGCGGTTGGGCTGTTCGGGCTGCTGGTGGCGCTTCGCTACGCGCCCGCCTGGCGCCGTCAGGTCTCGGTGCTCGTCGCCGTGGCGCTGTGGGTCGCGCTGTTCGAGTCCGGGATCGACCCCGTGATCGCCGGCCTCGCGATCGGCCTCGTCACGAGCGCCTACCCCCCCTCGCGCGAGGACCTCGAGCGCGCGACCGCGCTCACGCGCTCCTTCCGCGAGCAGCCCACGCCGGAGCTCGCGCGCTCCGCGCAGCTGGGCGTGCTCTCTGCTATCTCCCCCAACGAGCGCCTCCAGTACAGCCTGCACCCCTGGACGAGCTACGTGGTCGTGCCGCTGTTCGCGCTCGCCAACGCCGGCATCCACGTGACCGGCGGGCTGCTCTCGGACGCGGTCTCCTCGCCGATCACGCTCGGGGTCCTCACCGGCTACGTGGTCGGCAAGCCGCTGGGGATCCTCGGCGCCTCGTGGCTCGCCTCGCGACCGCGCCTGCACGGGGTGCGCCCCACGCTGAGCTGGCCCTCGCTCGCCGGCGGCGGGGCGGTCGCGGGCATCGGGTTCACCGTCTCGCTGCTGATCGCGAGCCTCGCCTTCCACGGTGAGCCCCTGCGGGAGGCGAAGCTCGGGGTGCTCGCCTGCGCGATCGTGGCCCCGCTCGTGGCGTGGGGGGTCTTCGCGGCGGTCCGGCGGCTGCCGCGGGAAGTCCGAGCCCGCCAGATCGTCGGCACCGCCGAGGACATCCTCGACCTCTCCGACGACGTCGACCCCGCGCGCGACCACGTCCGCGGAGCGCGCGATGCGCTTGTCACGCTGGTCGAGTACGGCGACTTCGAGTGTCCCTACTGCGGGCGCGCCGAGCGCGTGGTGCGCGAGCTGCTGGTGTCGTTCGGCGACGACCTGCGCTACGTCTGGCGCCACCTTCCGCTCAACGACGTGCACAGCGGCGCGCAGCTCGCCGCCGAGGCGGCGGAGGCGGCCGCAGCGCAGGGAAGGTTCTGGGAGCTCCACGACGCGCTGCTCGCGCACCAGGGGACGCTCGACCCGGCGGAGCTCCGCCGCCACGCGGAGGAGCTCGGTTTCGACGTCGAGCGCCTCTGGGAGGAGCTCCGCCATCACGAGCACGCCCCGCGCGTGGCCGAGGACGTGGCCAGCGCCGATGCGAGCGGGGTCTCGGGCACCCCCACCTTCTTCATCAACGGGCGCCGCCACCACGGCGCCTACGACATCGACACGCTCACCGTCGCCGTCCGCTCCGCGCGGGTGCGCGCCGGTCTGCTGGGTGTCGCCTCGCCGATGTCGTCGTGAGGAGCGTTGAGTCTTCGATCACGCGGGGCGAGGAGGTGGCGATGCTGAGGGTGGCGGCGCTCAAGCAGCGCTCGTCGCCGTCGATAGGTTCGTATGGGTGGCTTCGCGTCACATGGGGGCTTCTCCACGCCTCGTGCGCTGGTGCTCGTGTGCGCGATCGCCCTGCTGGGCGCTCGCCCGTTCGCCGCGACCGCCGCGGGCGCTGCGGGCAGGAAGCCCACCGCGGCCAAGAGGCTCACCGCGGCCAACTGGGACCTCTCGGCGCAGCGCCTGGTGGTGAGCGACGCGGTGATGGGCGAACTGGGGGGCGCGGGGTTCGCCGGGGCGGGCGCTCTGAGCGCGCAGGCGGAGAGCTCCGCGCTGGCGGCGATGGCCGCGGGGGGGGGCGCCGCGCCCAACGGGTTACAGACACAAATACCCCGTACCCCGGTGGGCGTAGACGCGCGGCTCGTGGGTCAACCGGGG
>JBIOEY010000059.1:0-13634 GCA_044446505.1 Solirubrobacterales bacterium | reverse complement strand
CTCGGACAGCTCACCCCGGCACCGCTCCAGCTCTTGCCCAGCGTCGACATCTACCGCACCAACATACGCCCCCGACCAGACGACTAACGCATCCAGGTGAGCATTCTCACCCCAGAACGCACACCTCGATGCGTTGGGGGGCTGACGCTAAACCCGTGGGCGCTCCCGGCCATCCGTGAGAACCCGTACTCCCCCGGGGTATATCCCTGATGAGGTGGTCTGGGTGGGGCGTCCTGGCTGCCGGTGTTTGCGCGTGGCCTGAATGTGCTGGTCGAGGCATTCGAGGCGCCCCCGAACGACGGTTAGCGACGCCTGGCGAGTGCCAGCTCTGACACGAGCAGACTGCGCCGTTCGTTCATGCTCGTGCCCCGACGGCGCGTCGCAGGACGAGGTAGACGCCGATCGTCAGCAGGGTGGCCCAGGCGAGGGCGAGGAGCAGCTCGCCGCCGGTGTGGAATGTGTGCGAGAAGGCGCCGTCGACCATCATCCGCGAGGGGCCGTATCCCGGGAGGAGCACGGCCCAGCGTCCGGGTGTGCCGTTTCCGAACATCGGGTTCTGGACGATGCCGAGGTCGGTCATACCGAGGAACAGCATCAGGTAGGTCGCGGCGAGCTTCTCGAGGATCGCGCCGGCGAGCGCGCCAAGCGCGGCGTAGATCAGTCCGGTCAGGAGGAGCGCGACGATCAGCGGCGGCCACGACGCGGGGGTAAAGCTGAGCGCCGTCACGATCGCTGAGACGGCGACGACCAGCACCGTCGCGGCGGTGAGGACCGCGAGGCGCGCAACGACGGTCTCGCCGGGTCGGAAGCCCGCGATGACGAGCCGGCGGTCTCCCTGAAGCGCGGACTGCATGACGAACACGCCGACGAGCGCGGCGACGAACGCGATCGCGGTGCCGGCCATCACGGCTCCGTGGAGGTCCTTCATGGTGGTCGTGATCTGAACGCCGCCGGGAGCGCGATCACCTCGGTCAGCGCCGGCTTGCCGTGCGTGATCGTCCCCGTCTTGTCGAGCACGAGTACCTCAAGCTGGCGGGCGGCCTGCAGCGAGTCACCGCCCCTGAACAGCACGCCGCGCTCGGCGCCCTTGCCCATCCCCACCGTCAGCGACGTCGGCGTCGCGAGCCCAGCGCGCACGGGCAGGCGACGATCACCGCGTAGGCCAGCCCCGGCGTCGGGCCGAAGTCGAACCACACCACGACCGCGGCGACCGCGACGATCATCACCGCCGGCGCGAAGATCCCCGAAACCTGGTCGACCACACGCTGGATCGGGAGCTTTGACGCCTGCGCATCGCCGACCATCCGCACGATGCTCGCCAGAGCGGTGTCCTTGCCGACCTTGACCGCCTTGAACCTGAACGCGCCGGACGTGTTGATCGTGGCCCCGATCACCTCATCGCCCGCGCTCTTGTCGACGGGCAGGGACTCACCCGTCACCATCGACTCATCCAGGCTCGACTCGCCCTGCACGATCACGCCGTCGACCGGAACCTTCTCACCGGGCCGCACCGCCAGCACGTCGCCGACAATCACCTCCTGCACCGGAATGTCGAGCTCCTAGCCGTCGCGGATCACCCGCGCGGTCTTCGCCTGTAACCCCACGAGCTTGCTGATCGCCTCCGAGGAGCACCCCTTCGCCTTTACCTCCAAGGCCATCCCCAACGTCACGAGCGCGACGACGACCGCGCTGACGTCATAGTAGACCTCCGCAAAGCTCTCCTTCGGGAAGAGCGCCGGCGCGATCACCGCAACCGTCGAGTACAGCCACGCCGCCGAGATACCGACCGCGATCAACGTGTGCATGTTCGCCTGACGGTGACGCAGCGCCCGCCGCGCCCCCGTGTAGAACTGGGCGCCCGCCCACGCCAACACCGGGAGCGTCGCGAGACCGGCAACCCGCCAGATCCACCACAACGAGTCCGAGCCCTTGCGAAACGCCGCCCACGCGTCGAGCCCGAACACTTCCGGGTAGGACACGATCAGCACCGGCACCGCGATCACCGCGGCAAACACGAAGCGACGCCACAGCGAGCGGTACTCACGCTCACGCTCGAGCTGCTGGCGCTCAAGCGGGTCCTCGCTCCCCTCCGCTCCGGCGCGCACCCCATAGCCCGCGCGCTCCACCGCACGCTCCAACTCCCCGCTGCGCGTCCCAGGGTCGAAGGTGACAGTCGCGATCTCGGTCGTGGGGTTGACCGCCGCGTCGAGCACCCCCGGCGTCGCCTTCAGCGCACGCTCGACCGCCACCGCGCAGGAGGTGCAGTGCATACCCTCGATGCCAAGCCGCGCCGTCTCTGACGCTGGGACGCCGTCCTGTGGCTCGACCGCCTGCGCCGCCGTGGCTGCCTCGGGTGCGCTCACCGCTTTACCAGCCGACCGAGCGCGCCCATCAGCTCGGCCACCTGCTCATCAGGGTCCGATGGCGCCCCGCCGTCACCCAACATGCAAACGCGGACATGCCCGTCGACCAGGCCGAGCGCGATCTTCTCAAGCGCCGCCTGGATCGCAGAGATCTGCGTCAGGACGTCGATGCAGTAGCGATCCTCCTGCACCATCCGCGAAACACCACGCACCTGACCCTCGACACGCGCCAAGCGACCCACCAGCTGCTGCTTGGAAGCCGTATAGCCACGCGTCGGTTCGGTGCTCATGGCCAACAGGCTACTATACCCCCGGTGGGTATATCGCCGTAGACCTCGACCGTAGAAAACCACCGGCCGCCACCACGCGCGCAGCAGGAACCGAGAAGGCTCACAGCAGCGCCGGCCGGGTGGGCCCGGCCCCCGTGACGCTCGCGGCCAATCTCGACCCACGATCCCGCGCTCTCGACGCTTTCAGCCATCGAGTGCGTGATCGGTGTTAACCGGCTGAGGTGCGGGCTGAAGGCGCCGCGTGCGGCGTGGTGGTCGTCTGCGGTGCCAGACAGCTTTTGGCCTTGCGCCCCGACGGGGCGCTTGAGCAGCTCAATGCCGCGCCGCCCTTGCCCTCGAGCTCTTTGAGGAGAAACGTGGAGGGTGAGTGTGGGAAACTGCTTGAAGCGCCGTAGCCGATCACGATGCTGTCGTTGTTGTGAAGCACATGCGTCGCCGGGTCGTTCAAGGGGCGACCGTTGAGGTAGAAGTGCAGGTGGTCGCCGCCATATCCCGTGAGCCCGCCCAGCTGCGCGGGCCCGAGCCTCACGCCCCATACCGAGAAGAAGTCACCGAGGGTGAACTTGAATGGGTGAGCGGCCTCCATGTGGATGATGCCGGTCTGGTCGTGCGTGTGCAGGCTCGACTCCAGGTGCTTGGCGGGGTCGAGGCCGATGTGCGCCGCCAGGGGAACCAGCAGGCCGTTGACGTAGATGTGCAGCATCGCGTGGATGTGGAACTTCTCGCTGCCGCCCGGCGGAAGGCCGATCTGGCGCAGCCGCCGCGCGAGATGCTCGTATTCCGGCGACCAGGGTGGCTGGCTCACCTGCAGGCCGGGGCCCGAGATCGCCAAGCCGGGGGGCGCGGGGCTGCTTGATCCGCATCCGACCGTAAGGAGCCCGAGTAGCGCGGCCAGCCCGGCGATCAGCTTACGAGCCCCCATAATCGCCCGCAGCATACATTCCGGGCCGAGACGCCCAGTGGCTTTCTTTCAGCAGAATGTGGGCGCTCATGAGTGCCCGAAGCGCACGTCGGGGAGGATCCGCCGCGCCCACCGCGGCAGATACCAGGCTCGGCGGCCCATCAGGCGAAGCAGGACTGGGAGCAGCAGCAGGCGGATGAGTGCCGCGTCGAGTAGGACGGCGACGCCGAGGATGATGCCCATCTCCTTTGGCGGTAGCGGTCCGGAGAGCGCGAAGGTGAAGAACACGGCGACCATCACGGCGGCGGCGGCGAAGATCGCTCTGCCGGAGTGCGCCACCGCGCCGATCATGGCGTCCTTCGGATCGTGGCTGTGGTCCCAGTGCTCCTTGGCGGAGGAGAGCAGGAACATGGTGTAGTCCATCGAGATCGCAAAGATCATCGCGAAGAAGAACACGGGTCCCCAGGCGTCGAGGAAGCCCTGAGGCTGGAAGCCGAGCAGTGAGTGCAGCGCGCCGTCCTGGAAGATCCACTTGGACACGCCGAACGCGGCTGCGGTGGCGAGCAGGTTGGTGAGTACGCCGGCCGCCGCCAGCAGCGGGGCCTGCAACGCGAACAGCAGCAGCAGAAACCCGAGGCCCAGCACCACGCCGATCACCAGCGCGGTCTTGGCCGAGAGCAGCTGCTGCAGGTCGTGGTTTTCGGCGACCGCGCCGCCCACCAGGGTCCCGGCGGGAAGCTGCACGCGGAGGCGCTTTATGGTGGCGCCTACCGCCGGGTTGGAGGGGTCCTGGCGGGGGATCGCCGTGACCAGCGCCAGCCCGCCGTTGCCGGGCTGGGTGGGCAGCACCTGGGCAATGCCGGGGTCGCGCGCCGCGACCTGGGCGACCGCGGCAGCCTGGCCGGTGCGGGTGACGAGCTGCAGCGGGCCGGTGGCCCCCGGTCCCATCGCGGCCTGGACCTCGTTGTAGCCCACACGCGAGGAGTCGCCGCCCGGCACCACCTTGATCGAGGGCATCGAGGTCTCAAGCGACAGCACGGGCATGGCCAGGACGGCGAGCGCGACGACGGCAAGCAGGCCGTAGCGCAGGGGGTTGCGCCACAGGCGCTCGCCCCAGGCGGCAAAGCGCGTGGAGCGGTGCTCGCTGGAGTGCGCCCAGGGCAGCGACAGGTTGTCGACCTTGGGACCGAGCTTGGCCAGCACCGCCGGCAGCAGCGTCAGCGTGGCCGCGAGCACGAAGATGACGGCGAGCATGATGCCAAGGCTCATGCTGCGGAAGGCCGGGCTGGGGACGAGCATCACTGCGGTGAGGGAGATCAGGACGGTCAGGCCGCTGAACAGGACCGCCTTGCCGGCGGTGTCCATCGTCACAGCCGTGGCCTGCACGGCGTCGAGCTTGGAGCCGAAGAACGCGCCGCGGAAGCGCATCACGATGAACAGCGCGTAGTCGATGCCGAGCGCGAGCGCGAACATCAGCGCGAAGTTCATCGCCCAGATCGAGATCGGCAGGATCTGTGTGCCGAGGTAGAGCGAGCCGGCGGCCGCGAGCAGGCCGAGCATCGTGAGCATCAGCGGCAGGCCGGCGGCCACCAGCGAGCCGAAGGCGAGCAGCATGATCCCGAGCGTGACCGGCCAGGAGATGACCTCGGACTTCAGCATCGCCGAGCGGTTGGCCGCGTTGAAGTCCGACCACATGCCGGCCGCGCCGGTCAGATCGACGCGCACCGCGCCGCTGGAGAGCCTGTGCAGCGTGCCCTTGAGGCTGTCGGCGGCGGCGACCATGCGGTTGGGGTCGCGCGCCGCGCCGGCCTGCACGATCGCGGTGTGACCATCGCGGGAGATCGACAGCCCGGGCGTCGGCGCGAGGACGGTACGCACGGCGGCATTGGCGCGCAGCGTCTGCTCGACTCGCACGATGGTCGACCTGAAGGCCGGGGCACTGACCGTCTGCGTTGGGGAATACACGACGGTCATCAGCCCGTAGCTGCTGAGACCGGCGAAGTCGCGTTCGATGAGCTTGCGGGCCTGCACCGACTGTGACCCGCTCGCTTCCCAACCGGCGCCGGATAGCGCCTTCTCCACGTGTGGCGCGAAGAACCCGAGCACCAGCGCAACCAGCAGCCAGCCGACCAGCACGGTGCGCAGATGCGTCGCCGTGTAGCGGCCGAGGCGGCCAATCGGACCAACTCGGGGGACGTGCTGAGTCGGCAGCTCGATGGGCTTTGCTGCGGGAGGCGCGGCGGTGGCGCTCATAGGGCATCCTTGGGTTGCCTCGGCCGCCGCCGGGTGAGAGCCAATCGCGTTTGCCCGTGTGAGGGTCCTCGTGAGACCAGCTCCTCTCGGCGGGGCGAGGTGCGATAAGCGGCAACAGGACGTAGCCGCGTTGAGGGCCCGTCTATGAGCATCCGCAACGGTACCTCTTGGTCGGGGCGCTGTGAAGAGCGAACCTCGAGCGAGGAGGATGAGCGGTGGGTAGGTATGCGGGAGTGGATTGGGCCTCGGAGAAGCACGATGTGCTCGTGCAGAGCGAGACCGGTGGTGAGCTGTTCAGCGGGACGTTCGCGCACGATGAGGCGGGTATCGCGGCGTTGTGCCGAACGTTGGTGGGTCTGGAGGTGCAGCGGGTGGCGATCGAGCGTCCTGATGGTCTGCTGATCGAGCGGCTGCTCGACGCCGGCCTGAGAGTGATGCCGATCCACCCCAACCAGGTGCATGCCGCGCGGCCGCGGTTCCGCGCTAGTGGCGGGAAGTCCGACCGCTTCGACGCGTTCGTGCTGTGCGAGCTGGCCAGGACCGACAGTCACCGCTTCGGTGTCCTGGTCGCTGATAGTGATGAGACCAAGGCACTGCGGGCGCTGAGTCGAGCACGCGAAGATCTCGTGCAGACCCGCGTGGCGCTCGCTAACCAGCTGCGCGCCGAGCTGGAGCGCTTCTGGCCCGGCGCGATGCTGATCTTCGCGGACATCGACAGTCCGATCGCGCTCGCGTTCCTGGAGCGCTACCCCAGCCCCCTCGACGCCAGGGGACTCGGCGAGAAGCGCCTTGGCGCGTTCCTGGCACGCCACTCCTACTCCGGGCGTAAGAATCCCGCGCGGCTGCTCGCCAAGCTCCGCGACGCCCCACAAGGACGCGCCGGCGAGAGCGAGATCGAGGCCCGCAGAACGGTCGTGCTCGCGCTCGTAGCCGCGCTGCGCCCAATCGTCGCGAAGATCGGCGAGCTGACCAGCGAGATCGCTCACCGCGTCCGCGCATACCCCGACGGGCAGATATTCCTCTCGCTCTTCCGCGACCCCAAGAGCGTGGTCTGCGCCGCGCAACTCGTGGCTGAGATCGGGGACTGCCGCGCGCGCTACCCCAGCGCCGAGGCGCTCGCCGCCGACGCCGGCATGAGCCCCGTCGCAGTCGAGTCCGGCAAACACAAAGTCGCTGCCTTCCGCCGAGGCTGCGACAAGCGCCTGCGGGGAGCAACTTGCACCCTCGCCGACGCTACCCGCCACTGGCACCCCTGGGCGCAAGACCGCTACGCCACAGCCAGATCCCGAGGCCAGGACCACCCCCGCGCAATCCGTACCCTCGGACGCGCATGGTGCCGCGTCCTGTGGCGCTGCTGGCAAAACAGAGTGCCCTACGACCCCGCACTCCACCGCGGCCTGCAGCAACACACCACCGTCACGATCCCAAGCAGGTCGGGCCCCCGGCCCGACACAATCGCCAACCAGCGGAAGGCCGGCGCAGCAGTCACCCAACGGGCGGCCCGCAGGGCCGAGCGCGAAGCGCTTAACGGCAAGCCGACATCCGCTACCACGCTTGGGGGTCGACACAGGACGTCTCACGAGTGCGCCTCCTTGCCCGGATAGACGACCGAGCGCAACGCGAACACGCGCCGCAGGACCACCGACGCCGGGCACGCACCGAGCAGCACATACAGCCACTGGTTGACACCCACGAACGCCGTCAGCAACAGGAACCACGGCGAGAGGAGCGCCGCCAGGCCGGCCGACAGCAGCGTCATCGTGCCCGCGAGAGCAAACAGCACGCGCTCAAGCGGCCAACGGGAATAGCCGGCGCGGGGCGCCGCGCGGGTACATGCGGTTTCAGTCATCGCGTGGCTCCTCCTGGCAGTAGCGAGTCGAGCTCGTCCAACTGGCGTCGCAGGCCGCCGCAGACCAGCTCGCACAGCTCGAACACCCCCTCATCCGCGATGGCGTAGAGCGAGAAGTTGCCCTCCTTGCGCCTGCTCACCAGCCCGCTGCGCAACAGCACACCGAGATGCTTGGAGACGTTCTGCTGCGAAGCGTCGATCGCCACCTGGAGCTCCTGGACGCTCGCCGGAGCCTCCCGTAGAGCGTCGAGCAGACGGATACGCATAGGCTCGCCCAGGACACGGAAGCGCTCGGCGATCACCTCGACAAGCGGCGCCGGCAGCGGGTGGGGAACATTCGTAGTGGTCATGCCACCACCCTAGCACAACTACATCGTTGTATGCGACTAAGGCCGTGAATGCCATGTGGCGGATCGCGTCGACCGTGATCGCTCAGCCGACTGCCGCGCTAGCTTGAACCGGTGGTTTCAAGAGTCCCGGCGAGCGCTGATCCCAACGCCCACAGGCACGGCAGGCGTATACACAGCCATCCCCACACTGGGCCTCACCGCCATCTCGGACTTGCCGTGCAGCGGTCCGAGCGCGTGGCCGAGCGGCACGCCCATACCCACGATCATCCCCACGAGGACGAAGACCACGGCCACTCCCACGGACTCATACACGAGAGCATCAAGCGCTCTCGCGCGGGCATTCATGCCGTCTCGCTCTCACTCGCGGTACTTGGCCTTGCCGCGATGGCTCAGACAGCCGTGTTCCTCGCGAGTGGCAGCATCGCGCTACTCGCTGACCTGATCCACAACTTTGGCGATGCCCTCACCGCCGTCCCGCTGGGGATCGCGTTCGCCCTGCGCTCCCAGCTCGCGGAGCGACGGGCTGGCCTTGCGGTCGTGGCAGCGATCTTCATCAGCGCCTGCGTGGCCGGCATCGAGGCCGTCCAGCGCCTCCTGCACCCGGCCGCGCCCACGCACCTGGCTGCACTCGCGCTTGCCGGTACGATCGGGTATGCAGGCAACTTCCTCGCAGCCCGTATCCGCCTGAACGCTGGGCGACGCCTGGACAGCGCCGCCCTCATCGCCGACGGACACCACGCCCGAGCCGACGCATACGTAAGCCTCGCGGTGATCGCATCCGCGATCGTCGTCGCGCTCGGAGCACCGATCGCCGATCCCATCATCGGCCTCGGGATCACGCTCGTGATCCTGCGCATCACCTGGCAGTCCTGGGGAACAATCCGCGGACACCACTCCCACCAGCGTACGCAGCCGCCGTCAGACTGACCTCCGCTCACCGCCTTCGGCGCCACCGCCGTCACGTTCATGATGGTCATGTACGCGTTTGAACGTCGGGACTGCCGCTTCACCCTCGCGTTTGCCTGCGGCTGCCTGCTCTCCAGCGTCTACGGCTTCCTCTCTGGAACATGGCCATTCGGCGTCATCGAGGCGATCTGGGACGGCATCGCAGTCCAGCGCTACCGCCGCGTCCGGGAGTGACCTCCGCCGAGACCCTGAAGCTGGCGGCCTTGGTCGTCTCGCTCGGGCTCGACACCTTCGGTGTCTCACTGGCCCTCGGAATTGCCGCGCGAGCACCGTCTGCGCGTCTCGCGGGCGATCGCGTGTGTCTCGACGCCGCGTAACGCCGATCGCGGCAGTGCGTACGGTGCGCCGTAGGTGGTCAACCGTCAGCCGAGCATGAGCTTGTGCCGACCGCTCGCGAGCTCGAATGGGTCGCTCCGCTCCCGCGGTGCGGGCGTCGCCTCGATGCGCTTGCGCTCATCGAGCAGCACCGCCTCGCCGAGGTAGTAGCCCTGTCCAAGCGCGTACTTGCCCGAAACCGCTGGCTTGTCGCTTTGCGGCGAAAGCAGGCGTCTCGATCAGCCCTTCGCAGGTGCAGGGTCGGCGGCGAGGCGCCGGTGCCGGCTTTTCGGCCGGTGGTTTCCTCGCCGCCGCCCTCCGAACCGGACTTGCGAGTCTCCCGGCATCTGGCTCTCCATGAGCACGTCGGGTGGTTTCGTTTCATGTGAGCGCCTGTTGGGTGCGTGCGAGTGACCGTTGCTCTTCGCGGCTTGCGCGTTGTGTGCGCAGGCCGCTCGGGTCAGCGGTCGGCTCGATTTTCCACGGGTTGGGGATGCGTGCTCCTCGGTAGCGGTAGCGCGTAACGCTGATGCTGCCGGGGTTGAACAGCACGATCCCTTTGTCGTGGAAGGTGCCTTCGCTGGTGTAGCGTCGATTGATCTGCTTCCAGGTCAGCCGTGGGTGCTTCTTGGGAAGCCAGCGCCCCACTCGCCACCAGGCGTAGTAGGCCAGGTAGTCGAGGGTGCGTTTCGCCGCGGCGTGCCGGTAGTAGTTCCCCCAGCCCCGCAGGACCGGGTTCAGCGCTGCGATTAGCTCGGACAGCTCCATGTTGGTCGTGGAGCGCCCTGTCAGGGCCTTCACCTTTCGTCTGATCGAGCCCAAGGACTCGTTCGAGACGAAGGTGTAGACGTAGCGCTTGTGGCCCTTGGGTCGGCGGACGATCCTCTGGCCCAGGAACACGAAGCCCTCGTCGATGTGGGTGATCGCGGTCTTCTCGGGCTTCAGCGACAGCCCGAGCGCCCCGACTCGCCCGGCCAACTGGTCAAGCAGCGTCTGCGCCTGCTCGCGATCTCCCCAAACGAGGAGAAGGAGGTCGTCGGCGTACCGGACGAGCCGGTAGACCGGATGACCGGTTCGGTGCAGGTGTCGGCGTCTGCCGTCGTAGCGGCTCATCTCTTGCCAGTCCGCCTGATATTGGCGGTCCAGCGCGGAGAGGGCGATGTTCGCGAAAAGCGGCGAGGCGATCCCGCCTTGCGGGGTCCCCGTCACCGTTCGCTTCAGGCGTCCCGTCTCTGCCATCAAGCCCGCCTTCAGGAACAGCCGCACGAGCGCCAGCACGCGTTTATCCCCGATCCGCCTTCTGACCTCATCAAGGATGAGGCAGTGTGAAAGGCGGTCGAAGCACGCCTCGATGTCCGTCTCCACGACCCACTCGTAGGAATGGCTGGTGAAGAGATGGATCTCGGCGATCGCGTCCTGTGCCCGGCGGCCGGGCCGGTAGGCGTAGCTCGACGGGTAGAAGCCGCTCTCAAAGATCGGCTCCATGACGAGCTTGAGGGCCATCTGTGCCACACGGTCCTTGAGCGTCGGCACGGTGGCTTCATATTGCACCTCATGCAGCATTGGCTTGGGTTTGGGTAGGGATGTGAACAGAGTTGGTGATGCGCTCGCGGCACGCCCGCTCGACGTCAGTGTCGAAGGGGATGCACAGCTGGTTTCTGGGGCCGCGGTGTGCTTGGAGCTGGCCGTGGCTGATCCAGTAGTAGACGGCGCCGCTTGAGACGCCGAGTCGCTGGGCGAGTTCCTCGACTGTCAGCTCGCCGTCTCCTGGACGCCAGCCGGGTGGCGAGGGAATCTTGTACTGCCAGCGCAGCCAGCGCACGGTCTTGAGATCGAACTGGCGGCCGGTGCCGGTGCGCAGGCCAGCGGCGTGCAGCTCGGCGAGGAGCTCCTCGTTGGTACTGGACGGGCCGAGGCGCGTGAGTATCTCGATCGCTGCCGGGGGTGTTCGTCGTGCCTGCGCGGCTGTTTGTGGCCGTTTCACTGTGTGCTCGTCGGCTGCACCTGAGCGCCAGCGGATCCCGACGCGTACCTCGCGGTTCTCCGGCTCGGAGGTGAGTGTGACATCGCTGATGAGTGTGCGCAGCAGCCGCTTGCGGTCGCGCTCGGCAGTGGTCTCGGCGTCCCACAGTGCGGGGACGTCGCGCGCAAGCATCTCGATCTGCTCACGCGAGGGCTCAAGCGCGGGCGTGGCGTGCTCGGCGAGCTCGGCTTCCGCGTCGGTGAGCTCGCGGAGCTTGGTCTCCCAGCGTGTCTCGAGGCTGCGAGCGACGAGGCGGTTCTCGGGCTCACAGGCATGGAAGGCACGCTCGGCGCGGGCGGCCTCGTAGCTGGCGCGCTCAACTCGCAGCTCGATCGCCCGCGTGGAGCGCGTACGCCGCTCGGAGACCTCATCCGCGGCAGCAAGCGCGAGTGCTATCTCCTGCGGCGTGAGCGCCGCAAGCAGCCGGTGCGCGAGGAGCTCATCGACGACGCCCGCGGAGACGGAGCGGCAGGCTGGGGTGGCGGTGTGATCCGCACGGGAGTGTGAACATTCGTAGTAGCTGCCGCCCCGCCGGTGCGAGGTCGACATCATCCGCCCGCAACCACCACAGCGCACGATCCCCTGGCACAGCGCGCGGCCCTCCCTGGCCGGACGCGCACCCTTGCGGGTATGGTTGGCCCGCAAGCGCTGCTCGTTGCCCAGAAAGGTCTCCCAGCTGATATAGCCGGGATGGTGAGACTGGATCACGACCGGCCACTCCGAACGGGGCAGCTCAGAGAGTTTTACCTTAATCGTGCCATCGGGTAAAACGACGCGGCGAGAACGGAAACGCCCGAACACATACGCCCCGGCGTACGCCGGGTTTGACAGCACCCCGATCACGCGTGAATGCGTCAATCGTCCCCAGCGCAGCTCGCCGGCCCACGCACCACCATAGGCACGCTTGGGGAACCGCCGCCCGTCAAACTCGCCCACCACCCCGTACGCCGACCCCCTCCTCGCGAACGCCAAGAACACCTCCGCGACCGCGGCCCTGACCTCTTCATCGTGGTCGAGGATCGTCTGGCCGTCATCGTCATAGACGAGGCCGACCGGCAGCGGGAAGCGCAGCTCGCCGCGCTCAGCCGCCGCGCGCTTGGCGCCCTGCAAACGACCCGCGAGGATGTGCAGCTCGGCCTCTGACATCGTTCCCTTCAACCCGACCAGCAGACGATCGTTGAAGCTGCGCAGATCATAGATCCCGTCGGAGTCTACGATCAGCGTGTCAGTCAGGCCGCACAGCTCCAGCAGCCGCTGCAGATCCGCGGAGCTGCGCGCCAACCGCGAGACCTCCAGGCCGAAGATCGCGCCGACCTCGCCGACGCACACCCGCCCGACGAGCTCCTTGAACCCCTCCCGCTCGCTCGCGGTACGACCCGAGACGCCCAGATCCGAGTCGATCACCACGATCCGCGGCTCCTCCCACCCCAGCCGCGCCGCCTCCTCCGCCAGCCCGTACTGGCGGTCGGTCGACTGCGTGTTGAACCGTACCTGCGCGAGCGTCGACTGGCGCACATAGACCACCGCCAGCCGCTCGCGGTGCGAACTCGTGACCTTCGCCGGGGCGCTCACCGGCCGCGCTCCCCGCGAGCGCCGCCTCCAGCATGTTGGCCAGCGCATGACACGCCTCGCCATCCATCCCGGCGCCCGCCCATCACTCCAGCGCCCGCCGGCGCAACAACTCCAAGTTGATCTGTGAAATCTCCGCCAACACGGCCTCGCGCCGCGCCGTCGCGTCGACCAGCGCACCGACCGTCCCCGCCATCGCCCCCGGCACGTAGACCGACCGGCCGCCCCCATCCCCGTGCACCGCCAGATACAAGTACGGGCCATGCAACTCGCCCCGCGCGCAACGGCACTCCGCGCGACCGCAACGCCTGCCCTGACGCTGCAACGTGCCACGCAACGTCGCCTGCCGATCCTCGACCGACCGCGCCAAGCGCCGCCGCCGTGCCCGCAGCTGGGAGACACTCAGATCGCTGAAGCCCACGCCGCCCGCCATCTTGTGCTCTATTCGCGCACAACATCAGCAATCCTCCCCCGCCACCATTCCCCCACCAATCACGCCCACCACAGCCACGAGCTCGGCGAGCACCTCCACCGTCAACGGGCCCGAAGCCGGCTCCCCACCACGATCCGTCGCATCCTCGGGCAACGACACACTCCCCAACGGCCCGCCCTCGCACACATACACACGCGAACCCGCAAAACGACGCACGAACAAGACCGGCAAACACTCCCCCACAAGCGGATGAAACGGATGCGTCACCACCAGCGAACCCAAAGACTCGCTGGACAACGACGCGGTATGACGTGACCGTCGG
>JBIOEY010000058.1:0-13699 GCA_044446505.1 Solirubrobacterales bacterium | reverse complement strand
TTTCTGGGTTGTGCGCCCTTTTTGCGCCTGGGTGGTGGGGGGTGGTTTGGGGGGGGGGGGGTCTCTTTTTTTCCTTGGGCCCCGGGGGGCTGGCCCCGCGGGCCGGGGGCGCGCATGCGCGCCCCCGCGGGTCGGCACATGTGCCGACCCGTCCTAGATCTTTTTAACCTGATCGAAACCTACCTCAACCGGGGTCTCGCGGCCGAAGATCGATACCAGCACCTTGAGCTTCGCCGCGTCGTCGTTGATCTCGGAGATCTCCCCGGAGAAGTCCGACAGCGGCCCCGAGACGACCTTGACGGTCTCGCCGATCGCGAACTGCGCGCGGGTGCGGGGGGCGGTGGCGACCTCCTTGTGCATCAGGCGGTCCACCTCGCCCTGCGTGAGCGGGACGGGCTCCTGGGCGGCGCCCACGAAGCCGGTGACGCCGGGGGTACCCTTCACGACCCCCCAGGAGTCCTCGTTGAGCTCCATGTTGACGAGCACGTAGCCCGGCATCGTGCGCTTCTCGACGGTCACTTTCTGGTTGTCCTTGTTCATCTCGGAGACCGACTCCGTGGGGACCACCACCTGACGCACAGCGCGCTGCTGGCCGAGCGACACGATCCGGTGTTCCAGATTGTGCTTGACCTTGTTCTCGTGACCGGAGTATGTGTTGACGACGTACCAGCGAAACATGGGATTCCTACGGGTTGCTTGCGGATCGATTAGGAGGTCGCGGCTGCGGTGAGCACCAGCGCTCGAGAGGCAGACGCGGGCGAGGCAGGGCGGGATGATAGGGATGCGGAGCGGAAGGAGGCACGCCCTGACGTCCGCGGTGACGGGTCCCGGAGGGGCAGAACGCAGCGAGCGTGGCCTATTGAGTAGACGAGCGAGCGAGGACGCCGAGATTCGCCGCAGCACTCTGACGTCCGAGGATCAAGCAGATCAAGGACGCAGCGAGCGAAATGTGCTGGCCGAAACGGGGATGCGAGCCGAAGGCGAGTGTCTTCCCGGCTTCGGTACACGAGCGAGCGAGGACGCCGATATGCGCAGGTCATCGGACGTCAGAGGATGAAGTTGACGACCTTCTGGGCGACCCAATCTGCGGCGCCGAGATAGAAGCCGGCGATCGCGACGAAGCCGAGCACGACCGCGGTCGCCTGGGAGACCTGGGGGCGGTCGGGCCACTGTACGCGCTGGAGCTCCGCCCAGCTGGCGCGCAGGAAGGCGACGGCGCGTGCGGGGAGGCGGCGGCGCTCGCGCGGCTCGACCGCCCGCCCGGCGCTCTCGGGGGCGCCGCCGCCGTCGGCGGGCTCGAGGGCCACGCCGTTGCCCCCGCGGGTGGGAGGGCCACCGCCGCCGGGGGCGTGCTCGATGCGGGCTCCACCGAGAAACATCTCGGGGAGGGCCCGCTCGGGCTCGATGTTGGCCGCAATCTGGGCCTCCGTCTCAAGCGCCTCGCGCTCCCCGAGGGCGTCGCCATCCGGGGCGCCAGCGTCCTTGGGAGCGGCGTCGGGGGGGATGGGGATCCCACCCGCCTCCCCGCCCGCCCCGCGGATGAGCGCGGCGTCGAACTCGTCCACCTCGCCGGAGGCGTGCTCGAGCGCACCGGGGAGGTCCGCGCGGTGTAGCTCCGTGTGCGCGGCGGCAGCGGCACCCCGAGGGGCGCGCCGTTCGCGGCGCTGCTTTGCGCGTTTGCGGTCACGGGCCACGGCTGCGCTCCCGCGCTAGCGGGTCTCCCGGTGCCCGGTGTGCCGGCGGCACCAGCGGCAGTACTTGCGCAGGGCGATCCGGTCGGGGTTGTTGCGCTTGCTCTTGTTGGTCTGGTAGTTGCGATGCTTGCACTCCTCGCAAGCGAGGGTGACGGCGATTCGAACGTCTCCGCGGGCCATATCGTTTCCCTGCGTAGTCGGGTGCGGGGCAGCCCCAGGCGAAGAAAAACCCCGCCTGGCGCGAGGTCGAACAAGTCTAGCGCGGTTTACGTTCCGCGTGACACTCCGTCCCCGCGGCCCGAGGCAAGGCGTGGCAGTCGCAGGCGGCTGTCTCCGACAGACGTTACACGCTGTCGCCGGGGGTCGGGGGGAGCCCCCCTTCGGCGCTGAGCGCACCGCCCGCGCGGTCCAGCGGATGGCGCCAGCGCAGGCCGTCGAAGCGGGCAAAGCCTCGGTCCGTGGTGAGCCATTCGCTTCCCGACTCGATCGCCAGGGCGGCAAGGTAGGCATCGGGAACGCGGTTGCCCGTGGCGCCGGTCGCCCGGCAGAGCTCCACGAAGATCCTCCAATGACGGGGTCCCGGCACCACCTCCACACAGTTCGGGCTGCCACGCAGCGATTCCACGAACTCGAGCGCCATCTCGATCGGGGTGGGCTGCGCGAACACGCGTGGATGGGTCACAACTCTCAGCACTCCACTCAACACCACGCTTGCGAGGCCGAGCGGGGCGTTCCCGTTGAGTGCCGTCTCGAGCCATGCGCCGATCCGCTCGTGCTCGGGCGTGCCCCCACGGTGGGCGTACACGAGCACGTTGACGTCGGGCAGGATCAGCGCAGTCCGTCCATCAGGTCGCGCAGCGCGGGCGAGTCGTCCAGATCCACGCCCGGGAGCGTCTGGGCATCGCCGAACCGGCGTATCGCGATGCGTCCGGCCCGCTCCGAGGAACGCTGGGCGAGCGCCCGTCTGAGCGCGTCTTCGATCAGCCACCCCAGCGTCGTGCGATCAGCCGCGGCGCGCTGCTTTGCTTCCGCCAGCAGGTGATCTTCGAGCCGGATCGTCGTTCGCATCGCATCAAAGCATATCAGTTGGGCATCTTGATGCTAACCCTCACCGTCCGCCTCACGGCTCACAGTTGCACCTAAAGGATCGGCCTCCTCTGCTCGCGGATTGCCTGCACGACCCCGCGATGTCCGGGGAGGACTTCTCTCATGAGGGCGGCCCCCCGTGCCGATCATCCTGCCGGCGGACAACGGCCGCGTGCGCGATGCTCCCGCCAGCCACGCCAGCGCCCCAATCAAACCGAACCAGGAGGCCCCCCATGCAGCTGCCCGAGCCGATCCCGACCGCGATCCACGACGAGAGCTTCGCGGGCGTCACCTACCACGTGCGCGGGGAGCTGGTCCCCGAGCTGCAGGTCGTGGTGGGGGACGCGGCGGTGATGTTCGAGCACCACGTGCTGCTGTGGAAGGAGACGCGGGTGAACATCGAGCTGAAGAAGCTCCCGGGGGCGATGAAGCGCAAGATCGCGGGCCTCGAGTTCTTCGTGACCCGCACCTCGGGCGCGGGCCACATCGCGTTCTCGCGGGACTCCCCCGGCCAGTGCATCCCGATGCACCTGCGCCAGGGCGAAGGGCTGGACGTGCGCGAGCACCAGTTCATCGCCGCCACCGACAACCTCGACTACAGCTTCGAACGGATCAAGGGCGTGCAGAACATGCTGCTCGGGGGCTCGGGCTTCTTCATGGACAAGTTCCGCGCCACGGGCGGCGACGCGCTGGTGTGGCTGCACGGCCACGGCAACGTGTTCCTCGTGCAGCTCGGCGAGGGGGAGCAACTCGACGTGGAGGCCGGTGGCTGGCTCTACAAGGACCCCACCGTGAAGCTCGAGGCGGTCACGATGGGCCTGAAGACGGGGATCATGGGCGGCGGGGGCAAGCTCACCTGGAACCGCTTCACCGGCCCCGGGCGCCTCGCGATCCAGACGATGTTCATCGCCCCGCTCGAGGGCGGGGAGACCTCGAACGCGCAGGCGGCCACCGCCGGCGGCATCGCGGGGGCGCTGATCGGCGGACTCACGCGCGGGTAGACGGACGCGGGTAGGCGGCGCCGTCCCACCCACGCCGCGCGGTCGGATGAGGAAGAGTGGCAACTACAATCCGGCCGATGACCACGAAGGAACGCCTGCACAAGCTCGTAGACGAGCTCACCGAGGCCGAGGCCGACGACGCCCTGCGCTACGTCGCCTCGCGGCTCGAGGGCGGGGAGGCGGATCGCTTTGCGCGCTGGCTCGACTCGCGTCCCGAGGACGACGAGCCGCTGACCGCTGAGGACGAAGAGGCGATCGCGGAAGGCCGCGCCGACATGGCCGCCGGACGCCTTGTCTCCCATGAGGAGATGCTCCGCAAATACGGATGAACGATGAGCCCACAGGCAGATGGATACTCAGATACGCGAGGCGCGCTGAAAAGGAGATCGCGCGACTCGATGCACCAATGCGAAGAAGGGTCCTCGCCGCGCTCAGCCGTCTGGCCAACGAGGATCGCTCACTGGACGTCAAGCGCCTCACCGGCTCTCAGCAATCGCGCGTCAGGGTTGGTGACATGCGCGTGATCATCGAGTTCGACCACGAGACCGGCGAAATCGTCATTCACCGCGTCGTGCCACGGGGACGCGCCTATGACCGCTGAGGCGAACGCTACTGGTACGCCGCGACCACCGCGACGATCGCGTAGATCGCGGCGAGCGCCCAGCCCTCGAAGGCGGCGGCCTCCCCGTCGCCGGTGACCTGCCACACCGCGATCGTCATCAGGCCGAGTGCACCGATATAGACGGGGGAGAGCGCGAAGGTGAGCTGGGTGGGGAGCGCCAGGGAGATCAGCACCAGCACGGGGTACAGGAACGCGGCGGTCTGCGCGACCGAGCTCTTGACCACCGCGATCGCGAGATCCGACTTCCCGCGCGCGGCGAGCCCGATGCTCGCGACGTGCTCCACCGCGTTGCCCGCGATCGCCACGATCACGAGGCCCGCGAACGCCGTGGAGATGTGCAGCACCTCGATCGCGGGGCGCAGCGCGTTCACGAACCACTCCGAGACGAACCCCGCCCCCACCGCCGCGACGACCAGCAGCGCCACCGCCGCGCGCAGGGAGATGCGGGGGGCCTGGACGGCCTCGTCGTCCGGCGCCTCCGAGCGCAGATAGGGGACCAGCCAGGTCCCGTACACCCCGAGCAGGCAGCCCGCCCCCACCACCGAGATCGTGGTCACGTGTGCCCCCGCCTCGCTGCCCGAGCTCAGCGCGAGGCCGATCAGCACGATCAGGAAGACCGTCACCAGCAGCAGCGTCGTCGCGTCGTTGGGGAGGCGGCTGGAGAAGCGCATCACCCCGTCCGGCGCGCGGCGCGCCCCCGCGACGATCGCGAGCCCCAGCACCAGCAGGGCGTTCGCCAGCAGCGAGCCCACCAGCGCGGTCTGCGCCACCACGAGCTCCCCCGCTTTCAGCGCGAACACCACCACCAGCAGCTCGGGGAGGTTGCCGAGCGTCGCCTGCAGCACCCCCGTCGCCGCCGCCCCCACGTGCTCGCCGAGCTGCTCCGTCCCCAGCGACACCACCCACGCAAGGCCCGCCAGCGCGAGCGTCGCCACCGCAAAGCGCGGGACCGTCGCCCACGCCCCATAGTTCGCGGCGCCCGCGAGCCCCGTCAGGACAGCCACCGCTCCCAGCAGCGCGCGCTCCAGTTTGGTCAGGCCTGCCATCGGGCGCAGCGAGCATAGAGGGTGGCGCAGCCGGCCCGCAGGCCGGCTGGCCGAAGCGGGGACTCGCGCCGGAGGCGCGTGTCTCCCGCTTCGGTCGGGCCCCTCTTCTGCCAGACAACTCCTCCGCGGGACGGGTACGCTGCCGCGGTGCGCCTCGCCACCTTCATGCCCCCCGGGACCGACGTCCCTCGCGCCGGCACGGTGCTGGACGGACGCGTCGCCGCGTTCGCCGACGAGCGCCTCACGGTGCTCGACATCCTCGGAGAGCCCGCGCCCGCGCAGGCCGCCGCGGCGCAGGGCGGGGGCGCGTCGTGGGCGCTGGAGGAGGTCACGCTGCTCGCCCCGGTGCCCGCGCCGCGGGCGATCTTCGGGATCGGCCTCAACTACGCCGACCACATCGCCGAGACCGGCGGGGAGCGCCCGGAGCGCCCCCTGGTGTTCATGAAGCTCCCCTCCTCCGCCGCGCCTCCCGGCGCCCCCGTGCGCTGCCCGGAGGTGGTGCGCCGCCTCGACTACGAGGGGGAGCTCGCGATCGTGATGGGCGCCGAAGGCCGCGTGGCCGGGTACACGGTGGCCGACGACGTCAGCGCGCGCGACCTCCAGGGCCGCGAGCCGCAGTGGACCCGCGCGAAGGGCGCCGACGGCTTCTGCCCCTACGGCCCCTGGATCACCACCGCCGAGGAGGTCCCCGACCCCCACGTGCTGCGCCTGCGCACGTGGGTCAACGGCGCGCTGCGCCAGGACTCCAACACCTCGAACCTGATCTTCACCGTCCCCGAGCTCGTGGCGTTCATCGCCGAGACCTGCACCCTCGCGCCCGGCGATCTGATCCTCACCGGCACCCCCTCCGGCGTGGGCCTCGCCCAGGACCCACCCAGCTTCCTCTCATCCGGGGATCTGGTGCGCATCGAGATCGAGGGCCTCGGGGCGATTGAGCACGGGATCGCCTGAGTCGGCTCCACGAGGCCCGTCGGCGCACCGCGGGGACTCGGATTACTCGAGGTGCGTCGGTTCCCCGAGCAGGTGAGCTCGGCAGCGGACAACGGGTATCTCTCCATGCTGGAAAGTCTCCATGCTGGAAAGGGCCATGTCATGATATTTTTCATGATCATGAGGACAGCTAAGATAACGCGCGGGGGGCAGATTTCGATCCCGTCGAACATCCGTCGCCGGTGGGGCACTTCGACGTTGGCGCTCGAGGATCTCGGGGATCGGGTCGTGCTCACACCGGCGCCCGACGATCCGATCGCCGCCGCGCGCGGCGCTCTGGCGGGAGAGCTCTCGATGAGCAGCAAGCAGCTGCGGGCACAAGCACGCGAAGCCGAGGCGATCGCCGAACGCCGTCACCCGATCAAGGGCCTATCGAAATAGGCCCTTGATGAGCGTACTGCTGGACGCCTTCGCGTTGATCGCGCTGCTGGCGGAGGAGCCCGCGGCGGACGAGGTGGAGGCGCTGCTACGGCGAGGCGAAGCGGCGATCACCGCAGTCAACCTCGCCGAGGCGCTCGACGTTCTGCAGCGTGTCCAGCGGATTCCACGCGAGCGCCTCGACGCTGTGACAGCGCCGCTCGTGGGGGAGCGGATGACGTTGGTCCCCGTCGATGAGCGGATCGCCCGTGACGCGGCCGACATCCGCGCGCGACGCTACCACCGCACCCGCACGCCGCTGTCCCTCGCGGACTGCATCCTGCTCGCCGCGACCGGAGCGTCCGACGTACTCGCCACGGCCGATGGGCCCCTCATCCGCGTGGCCGAAGCCGAGAACGTGCAGGTCAAGGCGCTACCGCGCTGAGCGCCGAGCGCCCTGCCGGGCCTGCGCGGGGCAGGCCCTCAGTGGCTCTCGAGCACCCGGTCGATCATGCCGTACTCGAGCGCCTGCTGGGCGGTGAAGAAGCGGTCGCGCTCCATGTCCCGGCGGACCTCCTCCTGGGTGCGGCCCGTGTGCTCGGCGTAGATTTCGTCGATCCGCGCGCGCACCTTGAGGATCTCGCGGGCGTGGATCTCGATGTCGGTGGACTGCCCTTCGAAGCCCGCCGAGGGCTGGTGGATCAGGATGCGGCTGTTCGGCAGGCACGCCCGCTTGCCCTTCGTGCCCCCCGCCAGCAGCAGCGAGCCCATCGACATCGCCACCCCCACGCACATCGTCGCGATGTCCGGCTTCACGAAGTTCATCGTGTCGTAGATCGCCAACCCCGAGTAGATCGAGCCCCCGGGGGAGTTGATGTAGATCGAGATGTCCTTCTCCGGGTCCTCCGCCTCGAGGTGCAGCAGCTGCGCCACCACCAGGTTCGCCACCTGGTCTTCGATCGGGGTCCCCAGGAAGATGATCCGCTCGTTCAAGAGGCGCGAGTAGATGTCGAATTCGCGTTCCCCCCGCGCGGTGCGCTCGATGACCATCGGGACCAGTGGCATGGCTGCACCCTAGCGGGCCGCCCCGCGCGACGCCGGGCCCGGGCTGCCCCCCGGGCCCGGGCTGCCCCTATCGATTAAGCGTGCTCATGCCCTGCGGGTCGTAGCGATCCCCCGTGGCGGGCGGCACCGCGGCGGCGATCCGCTCGGACTCCTCCCGGGTGAGCTGGACGTCGGCGGCGGCGAGGTTCTCCTCCAGGTAGGTCCGCCGCTTGGTACCCGGGATCGGCACGATGTGCTCCCCGCGACTCAGCACCCATGCGAGCGCGAGCTGCGCCGGGGTCACACCCTTCTGCAGCGCGAGTTCCCGCACGCGCTCGGTGAGGAGGAGGTTGCGCTTGAAGTTCTCCTCGCTGAAGCGCAGGCCGTAGCGGCGGAAGTCGCCCTCTTCGATCTCCTCCCGCGCGGAGAAGCGCCCCGCGAGGAAGCCCCGGCCGAGCGGGGAGTACGCGACCAGCGCGATCCCCAGCTCCTCCAGCGTGGGCAGCACCTCCTCCTCGATGTCGCGGCTCCACAGCGAGTACTCGCTCTGCACCGCCGCGATCGGGTGCACCGCGTGGGCGCGGCGGATCGTCGCGGCACCCGCCTCGGAGAGGCCGAGGTGGCGGACCTTGCCCTCCTTCACCAGCTCCGCCATCGCCCCCACCGTCTCCTCGATCGGGGTGTTCGGGTCCACGCGGTGCTGGTAGTAGAGGTCGATGTGCTCCACCCCCAACCGCCGCAAGGAGCCCTCGCACGCTTCGCGCACGTACGCGGGGCTCCCGTCCACCGAGCGCCGCGGGGTCGGCTCGAGCTCCAGCTTGATCCCGAACTTCGTGGCGAGGAATACCCGCTCGCGACGGTCGGCGATCGCGCGGCCCACGAGTTCCTCGTTGGTGTGCGGCCCGTACATGTCCGAGGTGTCCAGGAAGTCGCAACCCAGCTCGAGCGCACGGTGGATCGTCGCGACCGCCTCCCCCTCGTCGGTGGCCCCGTAGAACGCCGACATCCCCATGCACCCCAGCCCGATCGCCGAGACCTCCGGGCCCTGGGGCCCCAGCGTGCGCCTGTTCATGTCCGATTCCTCCTTGCCGACATAATGCTGCCGAGATCGTGTTCCCGCTGAACCTACCGAACCTCCTCACCGTGCTGCGGATCATGCTGGTGCCGGTGCTCGTCGTGGCCCTGCTCGGCAACACCCCAGTCGGAGACATTCTCGCCGCAGTCGTGTTCGCGCTGGCCTCCCTCACCGACTTCGTGGACGGCTACCTCGCGCGCGCAAGGGACTCGATCACGACCTTCGGCAAGCTGATGGACCCGCTGGCGGACAAGCTCCTGATCGTCGCCGCCCTCCTCTCCCTCGTCTCGCTCGGGCGCCTCGCGGCATGGATCGCGATGGTGATCATCACCCGCGAGCTCGCCGTCACCGTGCTGCGCCTCGGGGCCACCCAGGCGGGGGTGGTGATCGCGGCGAGCACCTTCGGGAAGATCAAGACCTGCCTGCAGATCGCCGCGATCCTCGCGGTGATCGCGGTGCACGGAGAGCCCCTCTGGGTGTCCCTGCTGCTCTACCTCACCGTGCTCGTCACCGTGCTCTCGGGCCTCGACTACTTCTTCGGCATCCGCCGCCTCATGCAGGCCCAGACCGGCCGCTCGAGCTCCTGAGGAACCGTCGCCTGACGCAGGCCCAGACCAGGCGCTCAAGCGCCTGAGGAGCCGTCGCCCAGCCACTCCTCCAGGGTGGTCTGATGCGCGGCGGGCACCCCGGAGCGGATCTCCCCGCGCAGCTCCGCGAGCAGCCCGTGGCGTTCGGCGACCACGTTGTGGCGGTGGATCGTCTCGAGGTTCTCCTGGCGCGCGGAGACGAACGTCCCACCGTCCAGCTCCGGGAAGGCGGCAACCACCCCGGCGAGCATCTCCCGCACGCAATCCTCCACGAAGCGCGGGCGGCGGTGGGCCTTCTCCACGACCTCCACCTCGTCGGAGCGCTTCATCAGCTCGTAGATCTCCGAGGACATCGAGCCCTCCACGATCTCCAGCAGCGTCTTTGCGTCGATCTCCGCCTCCCGTCCCTCCAGGCAGCCGATCTGCAGAGTCCCGAGGCCGCGCTGGTTGTGCGTGGCCACCGGCACCTGCGCGAGGATCCGCTCGATCTGCTCCTCCGAGAACCCCTCCTGCTCGGCCAGCCGCTCCCGGGCCCGTGCCGCCACCAGCTCCTGCGCACAGGGGCACGCCGTGATCCCCGTCGCCGCGACTCCCACAATGTGGCGCGTGCCCCGCTCGAGCGCGACCGCGCGGCCGTAGAGCGTGTAGATCTCCTGGGTGGAGACACCCGACACCGGTGCGGGCTTGTGCTCGGGGTAGCGCGCCTCCACCGTCACCTCCGCGCGCGCCGCCCCCTGGCGGGTGCGCACCAGCTCGGCGATGTCCCGCGCGAGGGTCTCCGCGCGGAACGGGGACTCCGTGAGGACCACCTCCCCGATCGCCTCGTTCACGACCTCCTCGAAGCGCGACATGTGCGCGCCCTTCTGGTCGTGGCTAAGGTCCACGAAGCACTCCAAGCGCGCGAAGAAGAGCTCTTCGCGGATCCGCACCACCTTCTCCACCCCCGTGACCCCCACCCGCGAGAGACCCACCGCAACGGCGGGCGCGCGGGCCTGCACATCGTCCGCCGCCTGCGGGGTGAGCGAGTTCGATGTCACGCGCGTCGTGGGGTCGGCACCGCCCCCCAAGCCTAGTACACCCGTCCGCACCCGCCGCGGACACGATTCCGTACGACGGCGCGCTCGCGCGAGAACTCACGCATGGGGCCCTTGATATCTGGTATCACTCCGCGCATCACTTGGCATCGAAGCCGCAACGCAGGGGGTCATGGCGGGTTTAGGTAGCAGCACGACCCGGAGGTAGGAAGAGGAGCAGGCTGGTGACATCGATCACCGAGGAGACCGCGAAGGAGGCGCAAGCACGCAGCTAAGGGGAGGTCGCAGCGGGCGGTGCTCGTTGCGACGGGGAGTCTTTTTTGATCCTGGGGGTCCAGGTTGAGCGAGAAGGCTGCAGAGGTCGTAGGGCTGAATGGCATGGGTATCGCCGGCATCTCCGAGCCGGCCGTCGCTGAGATCGCGGTGGTCGAAATCGAGGAGCTCCAAACCCTGATCGCGGAGGGCCAGGAACGGGGGTTCGTCACCTTCGAGGCGCTCGCGGCGGCGCTGGAGGAGGCGGAGATCGCCGCTGAGCAGGTCCACGACCTGCTCAGCTACCTGGAGGAGCACGGCATCGAGATCCTCGGCGAGCCCGCGGAGGCGAGGCCGCGGGCCGAGGAGCTGGACGAGGGGCCCGAGAAGCACCATCCGATCCCGCCACACCCCGCTGAGGCGCTGGAGGGCGCGAGCGAGGAGGAGCCCGAGGCGGACATGGGGCTCGAGCCCGTCGCGGAGCTGCGCGCCCATCTCGACGAGCTCCGCACCGCGGAGCTCGAGCTCGAGGGCGCCGAGCCCGGCCTGGACTCGCTGCGCCTCTACCTGCGCTCGATCGGGCGCGTGCCCCTGCTCAGCGCCGCCGAGGAGGTCTGCCTCGCCAAGCGCATCGAGCGAGGGGACGTGGCCGCCAAGCAACACATGGTGGAGGCCAACCTCCGTCTCGTGGTGTCGATCGCCAAGGGTTACATGGGCCGCGGCCTCACCTTCCTCGACCTCATCCAGGAGGGCTCCCTCGGGTTGATCCGCGCGGTCGAGAAGTTCGACTATCGCCGCGGCTTCAAGTTCTCCACGTACGCCACCTGGTGGATCCGCCAGGCCGTCACGCGCGCGATCGCCGACAAGGGGCGCACGATCCGGATCCCCGTGCACATGGCGGAAAAGCTCAACAAGGTCCTCCACTCCGAGCGCCAGCTGATCCAGCAGCTGGGGCGCGAGCCCACCCCCGCGGAGATCGCCGCGGAGCTCGAGTTCCCGATCGGGGAGGTCCGCGAGGTCCTGCGCATGGCCCAGCAGCCGATCTCCCTCGAGAAGCCCGTGGGCGACGAGGAGGACTCCGCGCTGGCCGACTTCGTGGAGGACCTCGCCGCCGAGTCACCCTTCGAGACCGCCTCGGAGTCCCTGCGCCGCGAGAGCGTCGGGCGCGTGCTCGCCGTCCTGCCCCGCCGCGAGCGCGAGGTGCTCGAGATGCGCTACGGGATCACCGGGGGCCGCTCGCGCACGCTCGAGGAGGTCGGCCGCGCCTTCAACATCACCCGCGAGCGCGTCCGCCAGATCGAGAACCGCACGCTCAAGAAGCTCCAAACACTGCCTGAGGCCCAGCTGCTGCGCGAGGCATCCTGACGGCTCCATTCCGTCCACCGCCGAACGTATGTTTGTGTGGTGCGCGGCATCTCACCTTGACACCAGGGGAGCATCGGCGGCTCCAGGCGATCGCTATCATCGCCGTCCCCGGTGGGGTTCCCGAGCGGTCAAAGGGGAGGCGCTGTAAACGCCTTGGCTCTGCCTTCGCAGGTTCGAATCCTGCCCCCACCATTGCCAATACCCACGGGGCAGCGCCGGAAACCCCAGGCCAGCACTGAGGAAACCGCCTGTCAGAGCCGAAAACGGCCGGACAGCGAAGGCCGCGATTTGCAGGGGTTTTTCTGAGCATCTCCCCCGACTCGGGGGACATTCGGGGGAAACCCCAAGGCCGATAGGGGGAAACGGCACCCGCGACCCAAAGCACCAGGCCGGAGTGCCGGGCCAGGTTCCGACTTTCAGGATAAGATGTCACGCGCGATGGGAAGGCCAACGGCGCAGCACCGGCGAACAGCCCGATGGCCGCTGCGTGCTCTTCGGTCCCTGTTGCCCGGATGCGCCATCCTGATCGCCAGCGCGCTCCTCCCCGCGCCTGCGCCGGCAGCCGAAGGCAAACCCCCCCTGATCGGACCCGTCTCCGCAAGCGCAGGCTTCTACGGAGAAGGGCTCATCGAAACGCAGATCAATCCCGAGGGCCGCGAAACGACCTACGAGGTCCTCGCCGACTGCGAAGTCCCGGCGTTCTGCCAGCACGCCGAAGGCACGCTCCCCGCCGACAGCGAAGAGCATCCGATCGGCCTCAAGCTCGCGGAGCTGAAACCCGGCATCACCTACCACTTCGACATCTACGCCACCAGCAGCGCCGGCGCAATGAACTGGCCCGGCGAACTCACCGCCCCAGTTATCCCGCCCGGCGCCCACCCCGAAGGGCTCGGCCCAGGCACGCCCTACGAAGCGGAAGTCTCAAAAGCGTCCATCGAATCAGCCGAACGGCAAGCAGCCATCATCTCCGCCGAAGCTGAAGCGAGACGGCGCCAGCAGGCCCGCGAACAGGAAGAGCACAACGCCACCGAAGCCGCCGCGATCTACGCCGCCGAGGCGGCAGCGCTCAAAAAACGCGAGACAGAAGAAGCCGAAGAAGCGGCGGCGGCCGACAGGCGAGCGCCGGCCTGCATCGTGCCCTCGCTGAAGGGCGACACGCTGAGCGCCGCCCGCCACGCCCTCGCCAAAGCCCACTGCTGCCTCGGCAAGGTCAGCCGGCCGGCCCGCCATCACGGCGCGCTGCTCGTCATCCGGCAGACCTCCCCGCACGGCAAGAAGCTCCCGGGAGGAGCCCCGGTCGCGGTGACGCTCGCTGCGCGCATCCGCGGCAAGGTCGCTTAGTGCTCCCTTTCGCAAATGCGCTGGCGTTTCTACCGACGTCTTGCCCCTTGCAGACGACGAGGTTCGTCGGTCGGACGTTGCGCCAGATCACGGGATTCTCCTCAGATCCGATCACAAGAAGTCCCCACCCTGGCTTGGGCGTAGGTACCGCGCGCGGGGATCGACGTAGGCGAGTTCTGTAGGAACGAGCCGGAGTCGATCCCCG
>JBIOEY010000057.1:0-13780 GCA_044446505.1 Solirubrobacterales bacterium | reverse complement strand
GGCCCCGGCCCCGGCCCCAGCCCCAGCTCTGGTCCCGGGCCCGCGGCTGCCGGCGTGCGAATGGCCGTGGTGGACGGCGCCGGGGGCGCTGGTGAGCGCGCTGCTGCTGGCGGCGATGGGGGGCCTGGCGGTGGACATTCCGGCGGCGGTGCTGTTCGGGGTGAGTATCAGCTCCTCGCATCTCCCGGGGGGCCTGGAGATCGTGGACACGGTGGTGCAGGACGCGATGTTCGTGGTGGCGGCGGTGCTGTTCGCGAAGGTGGGGGGTGGCATGGTGCGCGCGTGGCAGTTCGGTCTGCAGCGTCCGGGCATCGGCTGGCTGAGCCCGCGCACCGGCTGGGTGTGGGCGGTGGGGATGATCGGGGTGGTTCTGTTCACGTTCCTCGTGTTCAGCGTCGCGTGGGCGGAGATCCTGAACGTGAACACGAAGGAGAAGCTGCTCGAACAGCTGGGCACCAACGAAGGCACGGGGCTGTTGCTGCTGAGCGCGGGGCTCACGTGCGTGGTGGCGCCGGTCTGCGAGGAGTTCCTGTTCCGCGGCTTCATCTTCCGCGCGCTGTACAACTGGCGGGGGACGTGGCCGGCGGCGGCGATCACGGGCCTGCTGTTCGGCGGGATCCACGCGGGCTCGGCCCCCGCGGTCGATCTGATCCCGCTGGCGGCGCTGGGGTTCGGGCTGTGCGTGCTCTACCGCTACACCGGCTCGCTGTACCCGTGCATGGCGGCGCACTCGCTGAACAACTCGCTCGCGTTCGGGAGCCTGGAGAGCTGGGGGTGGCAGATCCCGGTGCTGATGGTGAGCGCGCTCGCGGCGATCGCGCTGCTCGCGGTGGCGCTGCGGCGCGTGGGTGTGATCACGCCCCCGCCGGCCGTCTTCTCGACCTCGTAGGATCGACGGAGGATGGTCAGTGCTTCGCCGCCACCCCCGCCACCGGCGACCCCGGTCGCCGGGCAGATGACGCTCTCCGCCCCGCAGGTCCAGGGCCGCTCGCGGTTCCTGCTCACCGGCGAACGCCTCGTGGTGCGGGGCGTGGTGCGCCCGTTCGAGGTGGGGCAGAGGGTCACGGTGCGTTTCGCGCGGGATGGCCGCAGAGTCGCCACGAGCACCGTGAGCGTGCTGCCGGGGCCGGGCGGAGCGGGCCGCTTCCGCCTCGGCTACACGAGCACGGGGTCGGGGCTGGTGCGGGTGAGCGCGACGCACGCGGCCTCCCCGCAGATGACGGCCTTTGCGGCGAAGCCCGTGGATGCGCGGGTCGTCGCCGCGGACATGCGCGAAGGCGCGCGCGGCCCGGGGGTGTGGCTGCTGCAGTCGCGGTTGAGCGCGCTGCACTACGCGGTGCCGGTGAGCGGGGTCTTCGACGAAGCGACGGGCCAGGCGGTGATCGCCTACCGCAAGCTGACGGGCCTCTCCCGGGTCCCCGACACGGACGCCCACCTCTTCCGTCTGCTGCGGCGGAGGGCGGGGGGCTTTCACGTGCGCTACCGCGGGGACGGGAGGCACGTGGAGGCCGATCTCGCCGCGCAGGTGCTCGCGGAGATCGAACCGGGAGCGCGCGTGCGCCGCATCTACACGATCAGCTCGGGCAAGCCCTCGACCCCCACGGTGCTGGGCCGCTTCCGGGTCTACACGAAGTCCCCGGGGGTCAACGGGGAGGGGATGGTGGACTCCAATTACTTCATCCGCGGCTACGCGATCCATGGGTACCCGGAAGTGCCCACATACGCCGCAAGCCACGGCTGCCTGCGCGTCCCGATCCCGGACGCCCCGGCGATCTACGCATGGGTGCGGGTGGGGACCCCGGTGGACGTGTACAACTAAGCCACTGAGGGCTGCGCTGGGCAAGCGAGGCGAGGACGCACTGAGCGAAGTGTGCGACCTAGCACACGAGCGAGGGAGGACGCAGCAGCGCAGCCCTCAGACCCTGATCCTGAGGACACGGGCCAGATAGCCGAGGCCGGCCCCGTAGACGAGCAGCGCCAGCACGGTGCCGACTCCGCGGACGGCCCACTGGCTGTCGACACCCGCGGTGATCCCGGAGAACGGCGAGGTGAGCTCGCCGGCGGCTTCGTCGATCGCTTTGTGCACCGCGCCCTTGTGCGCGGGGCGGGCGACGGTTGCGGGGGGCCCGTTCAGGGCTTCCTGCTGATGCGCGGAGGCGCTGCCGGTCTGATTGACGGCGAAGATCACGAAGGAGACGATCACGATTAGGCAGATGATCCGGGAGATCGTCCGCAGGATCGCGGCGAGCGGGAAGAATACGTGGGCTGCTGTCATGGGATGTCCCCTGTTGGGCGGTGGCGCTGAAACTGCTGCACAGAGGTACATCGGCAGCCGGGCGGCGGACCAGCAGGCTAGATTTAGATCCGAGTGGACACGGTGGCCGAATCTACGAGCAGCGTCGCAGCCGCGCGCGCGCGGCTGCTGGCGGACCTGCGGGAGCACGCGCTGGTGATCGGCGAGGTGACGCTCACGAGCGGGCGCAGGGCGGAGTACTACGTGGACGCCAAGCGCGCGATCCTGCTGCCCGGCACGTTCGCGGCGCTCGGTGTCTTGATCGCGGATCGGGCGCGCGCCTGGCGCGCGAGCGCGGTGGGCGGAGTGCCGGTGAGCGCCATACCGGTCGCGTGCGCGGCGCTCGAGGGGGGAGTGGAGAAGGCGTTCATCGTGCGCAAGGAGCGCAAGGCGCACGGCCTTCAGCGCTGGATCGAGGGCCCCGAGCTCGCGCAGGGGGAGCGCTGTCTGATCGTGGAGGACGTGGTCACCACGGGGGGCTCCACGATCGAGGCGCTGGAGCGCGTGCGCAGCGAGGGCCTCACCGTGGCGGGGGTGGTGAGCGTGCTCGACCGCCTGGCGGGCGGGGGCGAGGCGATCGAGGCTGCGCTCGGCGGCGCGGAGGCGCCGTACGTGGCGCTGAGCACGATCGACGAGGTCTACCCGGAGCGCCCGGACCGCTGATGGTGCCCCTCGTCAGGGAGGCGCACGCCGGCGACGTCCCGGCGCTGCTGGAGATGTTCGCGGAACTGGCGGAGTACGAGGATCTGGCGCACGAGCTGCGAGCCACCGAGAAACAGTTGAGCGAGGCTCTGTTCGGCCCGCGCCCGGAGGCGGATGCGCTGATCGCCGAGCACCGCGACTCCCGCGCGGCGATCGGGTACGCGCTGTACTTCCCGACCTTCTCGAGCTTCCTCGCCAGCACGGGGGTGTGGCTGGAGGATCTCTTCGTACGTCCCGCCCACCGCCGCTCCGGCGTGGGCCAAGCGCTGCTCGCGGCGGTCGCGGCGCGCCTGCGCGAGCGCGGCGGCGAGCGCCTGGAATGGGCGGCGCTCGACTGGAACGAGCCCGCGCTGAGCTTCTACAGCGCCCTCGGCGCGCGCACGATGCCCGAGCGGATCACCCACCGCCTCGTCGGCGAGGACCTCGACAGCCTCGCCGCGGCGCACCCGCGGCGGTAGCCTTCGAGCGGGCCGCGGAGCCAGCCGGGGCCTGCCACGCCCTCGTAGTCCAATGGATAAGACAACCGCCTCCTAAGCGGTGGATCCAGGTTCGACTCCTGGCGGGGGCATTTGGGGGGAATCTCCTGCGCACATGCGGTTTTTCCTTCGCCAACCTGGAGTGTGGACGTGGGGTGCGGGTCGGCTGATGTTGCTGCCACTGCCATCTACTGCCAGTTGGGCTGCTGCTGCCATCTAGGGGCGTTCCTCGATAAAGACCCATTCGCATTCGCACCCTGTACCCGGACGCGGGCGGAGGTATACGTGGAGCTGCGGTATCCCGACCGGTGTCACGGCGACCCAAAGGTTGAGGTTCCTCACTCGGGTCGCGACTGCTGACAGTTCACGTAGGAGCGCCCACACGAGAGCATCAAGGCGTCCATCGATTTGGCGGTCCGTGAGACCCGTGGTCTGCTTGAGTTCGTCCTTCGATTCTCGAACTCGTCTGCCTCGATGAAGCCTTCGCAGCGAAGCTCGCCGCTAAATCCAGCCATGTAGGGAAGCTAGTTCCTCGCCCCGACGGATATCTGCCTCTGCGACGCCGCCAGCCCCGAGGAAGACGGTGGTGTACGGGATGACCTCGTGCATCTGCGCGAGCCGCCATCCGACTTCATGGTGCGAGAGTTCGCTGAGATAGGCCGCGCTCTCGTGTCCGTACCGTCGGATCGCGCCCTCAATGACGGCCAGCTCGTCCTCGCTGAATCGGCGGAGATCCGGGTCTCGCTCGGCCGTTATGTGCTTGAGCCACTTGCCGTAGTAATTGACGGTCTCGCTTGCGATGTCGCCGCTCGCCAGGAGGTCACGTTCCGCAAGCAGCAGCTCCTTTGGCAGATGGCCGTGCTCCCACTTTTCGTACGTGGCCCCGGTGATCGACTTGCCGAAC
Source organism: Solirubrobacterales bacterium (assembly GCA_044446505.1). Taxonomy (GTDB): domain Bacteria; phylum Actinomycetota; class Thermoleophilia; order Solirubrobacterales; family Solirubrobacteraceae; genus Palsa-744. The sequence goes on along the minus strand of JBIOEY010000057.1, from coordinate 9,405 downwards.
CGCTCGAAGGCGCCGAAGTCGCTCCACATGAGCAGCTTGGCGAGCTTGACGCGACCGAGCGCTGCCTCCGGCCCGAGCCGTTTGGCGATGTAGACGACTAGCTCGTTGAACTTCCTGGGATCGAACTCCGACGCACTCATTTCTAGACCTCCGCAGCCCTAGCGTAGTAGAGTCGTTCTCCTTCACGCTCGTATACCGCTGGTATACGAACACGAGGTTAGGGGTCCTTGCGGATGGCCAAGAATGTCCGACTCCACCCAGCGACCAGTGAGCGGCTCGGTGAGCTTCAAACCGCCCTAGAACGCGAGGCTGGTGTCACGGCCACGCAGGAAGAGATTATCGGTGCACTCGTCTATGCAAATACCGTGGCGCAGCTGGCGGGAATACTGTCCGTATATAAACGGTATGCGGCAAGAGCTTTGGAGGTCGAAGGTTCGCTTCCCTAAAGGTCAAGCCGCGGTTGGTTTCAGGAGCGGAGAACGCCGGCCGGGAGAAGTCGCTCAAACGACTCGTGTGCTGGGAAGTAGCTGGAGTGGGTGTGCTTGATCGTCTCCAGCGAGTCGGAACTCAGCAGGACAACCTCCACGTCAAAGCGAGTGCGGGTGTCCTGCTCGGCCTGCTCGTACGCCTCCAGCGCGGCGTCGTAGTCCGTGCCGTAGGGCCGGACATCGGCGTGAGCCGATGGTATGTCGTGGACGATGAGGAAGTGCTTGATGTCGTCTGGGCTCATGGCGTGGTCCCTCGGCGACACAAGTGACCACGCGCTACGCCGTGGCAGCTGCGCGCGATTGCGCGTGCGCGTACAGCGTCTCAGGGGCGATGTCGGCGTCGTTGGGCCAGATGATCGTGCCAGCCTCGGCGTCCGCGCGGAACTGCGCGAAGTAGGCCGGGTCGCGCAGCGGCTCGAACACGCCGCCGTAGTCGAGCAGGTAAGAGAGGTCTACGTCGGCTGTGATGCCGTCCTCGAACCGGACATGCACCGTGCATCCGTCGAGCGCCTGCGCCTCGGTGAGAAAGGGTGTGCTATGCGCTATCGCGATGCCTGTGCGGCAGGCCGACCGATCGGCTTATGGTCGCCGTGGAGCACGTCGGGATCGAGGTCGTAGCCGTTTGGCCATACGACGGTGCCAAGTTCGGGATCGACGCTCACCTGGCGGAAGTAGGCGGGGTCTTGCAGCGGTTCAGCCATCGGCCCCCAAAGATCGTCCGAGAGATCGACCTCGCGGACCAGTCCGTCGGTGAACGTCAGCCGCAGCCGGAAGCCCTCCAGCGGCTCGACGGCAATGATCCGGGCAAGAAGACGAAGGTCGCTCATGGCAGTGGATCAATGCTAGCGAGCGGCGTGCGGGCCTGGGCGCGCTCCCAGTTGTCCCGCAGCTCGGCCTGATGCAGTCCAGTCCACTCCCGAATGAGCCGCAGGGCTCGGATCGGCAGTTGTCCGGCCAGCGGATCGCCGGTGTCGATGACGATCTGCGCCTCGTACTCCCCGTAGCGTGCGTGGAAGTGGGGCGGCGCGTGATCGCTGCTGTACATCGTCACGACGATCCCGTAGAACGCGCTGATCCGCGGCATCAGGCACCACGCCCGAGGCGTCCGCGGATGGGCTGGGCATAGGAGCCTTGCCTACGCCAAGGACGAAGCGATCGGTTCCAGAACATCATTGCTCGGGCAGACTACTCACGACCCCCGATGCTTCAATCGTTTGGGCAGCAGCCCCGATCCCGCTGCCCAAACCCCGTGGATCGCGCCCAATCCCGCCCGATCCAAGATCAGGTCAGACCGGCCGAATCGCCAGCAACTGCCTATAGGTACGGCCTTTCCGCCCTCAGCGGCGTCGGTCTCCTAAGCGGTGGATCCAGGTTCGACTCCTGGCGGGGTATACCCGTCCAGTGGCTGGGCCTCGATGAGAAGGGGCGTGCTGCGCATGGCGCAATGGTAGAGCGTTCAGCGCAGCGGCTCAATCGGAGCGAGCGGTCGGTGGTGGCGCCCTACTCCACCCCCCGCCCCGACGGGCCTCCGGTGGCGTCCGCGAGCAGCGCCTGCACGACCCCCTCGATGTCGTGGCGCTGCGCCTCGACGTGGGGCTCGAGGCCGTGCTCGCGCAGGGTGGCGCTGGTGACGGGGCCGATCGAGACGATGCGGGTGGTGGGGGAGAGCTCGGAGCCACCGCCGGCGGCCTGGAGGAAGTGGCGCACGGTGGAGGAGGAGGTGAAGGTGATGTAGTCCGCCGCGCGGGCTTCCGCCAGCGCCCACTCCGAGAGCGGCTCGGCGACGGTCTCGTACAGCGCGAGCACCTCCACCTCGACGCCGCGGGCACTGAGGGCGTTGGGGAGCACGTCGCGGGCTTCGCGCGCGCGCGCGACGAGGGCCCGGCGGATCGGGAGCTCGGCGAGGGCCTCCACGAGCGACTCCGCGACGAAGCGCTCCGGGACGATGTCCGCGGCGATCCCGTGCTCGGCGAGCGCGCGCGCGGTGCTCGGGCCGATCGCCGCGATGTGCGTGCGCGCGAGGGCGCGCGTGTCGAGGCCCCCCGCGGCGATCCGCTCGAACAGGCAGTCGACTCCGTTGGGGCTGGTCAGGCAGATCAGGTCGTACGGCGAGGGGTCGAGCGGGGGCCCCTCCAGGGGGCGGATGCGGATCACGGGAGCCTGCACCACCTGGGCCCCGAGCTTGCGCAGCCGCTGCGCCAGGCCGCTGGACTGGGCGCGGGCGCGGGTGACCGCCACGGAGCGCCCGCTCAGCGGCAGCAGCGGCCGCCAGGCGAGCTGCTCGGCGAGCTCCGCCACGGGACCCACCACCGTGATCGAGGGGGCTCGCACATCCTCTGCGCGCGCCCGCTCGGCGATTGTGGCGAGCGTGCCCGTCACCGTCCGCTGGTCGGGCAGCGTGCCGCGTTCGACCACCGCCACGGGCTCCGTGGGGGGGCGGCCGGCGTCGATCAGCGAGGCCGCGATGTGGGCGAGGTGGCGCACGCCCATGTAGAACACGAGCATCCCCGGGAAGGCCGCGAGCGCCGTCCAGTCGAGGTCGGCCTCGGGGTCGGGGCCATCCGGCGCATCCTCATGGTCCCCCGCTCCTCCCGCCTGACCCGCTCCTCCGGCCTCTCCCACGCCTCCCGCCTCCGCACCTGCGCTCTGCGCCTCCGCGCCGCGAGTATCCGCGCGGGTGTGCCCGGTGATCAGCGCCACCGCGGTCGCGAGCCCGCGGTGGGTGACGGGGATGCCCGCGTACGCGGGGGCGGCCACGCCCGCGGTCACTCCCGGGACCACCTCGAACGGGATGCCCGCCGCGCGCAGCGCGAGCGCCTCCTCGCCGCCGCGGCCGAACACGAACGGGTCGCCGCCCTTCAGCCGCACCACCGTCCTGCCCTCCTGCGCGCGCTGCACCATCAACGCCTCCGTCTGCTCCTGCGGCACCGAGGGCCCGCCGCCCTCCTTGCCGACGAACAGCAGCTCCACGCCGGCGCGCGCGCCCTCCAATGCCTCCAGGGGGATCAGGCGGTCGTAGAGGATCGTGTCGGCCTGCGCGATCAGCTCGAGCGCGCGCGCGGTCAGCAGGCCGGGGTCGCCGGGGCCGGCGCCGACGAGGTACACCCGCCCGGGCTCAGGCGTGCTCAACGGCGCGCTCCTCCGCGTGGCGCAGCAGCTCTCCCGCGCCTGCGCTCAGCAGGCGCTCCGCCATGCGGCCCCCGAGCTGCTCGGGGTCGTAGAAGCCGCCCACCAGCTCGTCGCTCACCCACGCGGAGCCGTCGGGGAGGCCCACCCAGGCGCGCAGGTGCAGACAGCCGCAGCCGGCGTCGAGCGCGTGCGCGCCCAGCGGGGTGTTGCAGCTCGCCCCGAGCGCCTGCGCCACCGCGCGCTCCGCCCGCAGGCACGCGAACGCCTTCGCGTCGGTGATCGCCTCCACGGCCTCCCGCGTGCGCTCGTCGCCCGCGCGCCCCTCCAGCGCGAGCGTGCCCTGCCCGGGGGAGGGGACGAAGCGGGTGGGATCGAGGATCGCGGCGATCTCGCTCTCGCGGCCGAGGCGCTGCAGGCCGGCGCGGGCGAGCACGAGCGCGTCGAGTCCGCCCTTGTCCGCAGCAGCATCTCGCGAGCCGCCGCGGGCCGTTTGGTTGCCCGCACCGTTTGCTGCCCCGCTCGTGTCGGGGGCTTCGCCCTCGTGCAGCTTGCGCAGGCGGGTGTCCACGTTGCCCCCCACCGCCACCACCTCCAGATCCCCGCGCGCGGCGCGCAGCTGGGCGGCACGCCGCAGGCTGCTCGTGCCGACGCGGGCGCCGGGCTCGAGCTGCTTCAGCCCACTCGCACCGCAGAGGACATCCTCGGGCGCTGCGCGCGCGGGCGCTCCAAGTAGGCTCAGACCGTCAGGCAGCTCGCCGGGGACGTCCTTGGCGGAGTGCACGGCGAGGTCGATCTCCCTCGCGCTCAATGCGCGCTCCAGCTGCTGCACCCAGCGTGACTTGTCGCCTGCGGCGTTTCGGTCCCCGGCGGTTGTGATCGTGACGAGCTCCGCGCCGCCGAGCAACTGGGCCACGAGCCGCGCCTGCGCGAGGGCGAGGGCGCTGCCGCGCGTCCCGATTCGCATCGGTCCCCCCGGCTCCTAGGGGCCCTTGCGACGGCGCCGCCGGAGGTCGTGCACCTCGGCGAGCCTTCCGTCGGGCCTCGTGGTGTCCTCTCCGGGGGTCTGCGACTCGGCGTCCTCGCGCAGCCCGAACAGCTCGCGCACGAGCTGGAGGCTCGCGTGGCTGCGGGCTTCGGAGAGGCTGCGCAGGCGGATCGTGGGCTCGTGCAGGATGCGGTTGGCGATCGAGCGCGCGAGTGCCTCGACGCGCACGAGGTCGCGCGGGGAGGCGGACTCCCAGCGGCCCTCGTTCTCCGCGAGCACGCGCTCGACGATCGCGTCGCCGTGCGCGCGCAGGGCGCTGACGGTGGGCAGCGCCTCGAGCTGGCCGAGCCAGCTGGCGAAGCGGTGGATCTCCTCCTCGACGATCGCTTCCGCCGGGGGCACCTCGCCCGCGCGGGAGTTGAGGTTGCGCGCCACGACCCGCTGGAGGTCGTCGATGTCGTACAGCGTCACCCCCTCGAGCTCCCCGCAGCGGGGGTCGATGTCGCGGGGCACCGCGATGTCGATCAACAGCAGCGGTCGCCCCGCGCGCTGTCCGAGCACCAGCTCGAGCTCCTCGTGGCCCACGATCGGGTGGGGGGAGGAGGTGGAGGAGACCACGATGTCCGCGCGCGCGAGCTGCTCGGGGAGCCCGTCGAGCCCGACGACGGACCCGCCGAAGCGTTGCGCGAGGCTGAGCGCGCGGTCGGCGTGGCGGTTGGCCACGAAGATCGTGCCCGCCCCCTGGCCGGCGAGCGCCTGGGCGGTCAGCTCGCTGGTCTCGCCCGCCCCGAGGATCACCACGTGGCGCCGGCTCAGGTCGCCGAGCAGGTTCCCCGCGAGGCCGACCGCCACCGAGGGGACACTCACGCGGCTCGAGCCGATCGCGGTCTCGGTGCGCACCCGCTTGCCGGTGCTCAGCGCCGCATTCCACAGGCGGTTGCTGAGCGGCCCCGTGCAGCCCGCGTGGAGCGCAGCCTCGTAGGCGCGCTTCACCTGCCCCTGGATCTCGGCCTCCCCGACGATCATCGACTCGAGGCCCGCGGTCACGCGGAAGAGCTGGCGCGCGGCGTCGCAGTTGCGGGGCGAGTAGATCTCCTGCGCGAGCTCCGTGGGGCGGATCCCGGCGTGGCGCGCGAGCATCCCCAGCGCGTCCACCTCCGCGCGTACGGGGTCCCCGACGACCATGTGGACCTCGGTGCGGTTGCAGGTGCAGAGCACCACCGCCTCGCGCACCTCCGCGGTCGCGATCATCCGCTCGGCGAGCTTCACCGCCGCGGGCTCCATGAACGCGAGCCGCTCGCGCAGCGCGACCGGCGCGGTCTTGTGGGAGATGCCGAGCGTCAGCAGCTCGCTCATGCGGGCGTCGATTCGGCGGGAGCCCGATCGAGCGCATCGTCCTGCGGCGCGCCCGCCTGCGCGCGCGCCCGCCCGGCGGGGCGCTCGGAGAGCTCGAGCAGCTCCCCCAGCTGCTGCTCGATGCGGCTGAGGCGGATCGCCATGATCGCCACGTAGATCAGCACCAGCGCGAACAGCACGATGTAGGCGGCGGCGACGTACTTGCCGGCCGTGTGCAGCGGCAGCGCGGGCAGCTCGGCGAGCGGTGTCACGAGACCTCCGAGAGCGCGCGGCGCAGATGCTCGGGGTTGGGGGCGGCGCTGCGCGTGCGTGGCGCGGGGGCCTCCTCGGTGAGCCTCCGGCGCAGCGCGCGCAGCTGCGCGCGGGTGTGCTTGGCGGTGAGCTCGTACCTGCAGAGCGTCGCGAACAGCAGCGCGATCGCGGCGAGCGAGACGACGAACGTGAGCGCCATCGAGCCGGGGAGGTTGGTGCTCTGCCCGAGCACCCGCGGGTGCAGGTAGGCGGTGGAGAGGCGCACCGCGATGTAGTTCAGCGGCACGAACGCCCCGGCGGTGACCGCGAACACCGAGGCGTAGCGCGCCTGGCGCTCGGGGTCCTCGATCGCGAAGCGCAGCGGCTGATAGGTGGCGTACAGGAGGAACACGATCAGGAAGGAGACGAGCGTGGGCTCGCTCCACACCCACCAGTGCCCCCACGAGCCCTTCGCCCAGATCGAGCCGGTGATCAGCGTCCCGACGGCAAAGATCAGGCTCATGTGGATCGTCACGTAGGAGCGCATGTCCCAGCGGGGATCGCGCGTGCGCAGGTGCTGGATCGCGAACAGGCCCCCGATCACGAAGCCGCACAGCGCGACGATCGCGAGGGGGACGTGCACGTAGAAGATCTTCTGCAGGAAGCCCTGTTCGGCTTCGAGGGGGGCGTAGAAGAACACCAGCCCGAGCGCGAGCACCATCGCGGCGACGGTGCAGATGCTCAGAGTGCGCAGTCCCCGGCCGTACATCTCGCTGCGTTACCTGCTGCGCCCCAGGGCGGAGGGGGGAGTGGGGGTCACTAGTCCTCCAGGAGGAAGTCGAAGACGGCGTAGGCGATCAGCCCGAACACCAGATCATAGAGCGCGAGCGTCAGCGGCCAGCGGATTGGAACCCCGCCCACCCCCGCGGCGTGGCCCAGCGCGAGCAGCGGGGCGGTGGCGCGCGCCCCGCCGATCACCACCGGCACCAGCAGCGGCAGTGCGAGCAGCGGCCCAAGCAGGTCGCGCGCGCGGGTGCGCACCGCGAGCGCCGCGACGAGCGTGCCGATCAGCGCGATCCCCACGTCCCCCAGCAGGAGCACCCCCGGGAGGTCCGGCAGCGCGGGGCCGAGCGAGGGTTCGAGCAGCAGCAGTGCGAACGCGGGCACCGCCACCAGCTCGAGCACCACGAGGTAGGCGAGCAGCGCGAGCGCCTTCGCGACGAGCAGCGCGGAGCGGTCCACGGGGGCGAGCAGGAAGCCGTCGAAGCCCCCCTCCTCGGCGTCGGCGACGAACAGCCGGTTGATCCCGAGCATCGCCGCGAGCAGCAGCGTCACCCAGAGGATCCCCGCCGCCTCGTCCCCGCTCACGCCGGTGCGGTTGAGCGCGAAGTGGAACACCACGAAGACCGTCACCGCGAACAGCGACATCCCCGGCACCGACTCCAGCGTGCGCAGCTCCACGAGTAGCTCCTTTCCCAGCAGCGCCGCCACCGTCCGCGCGAAGCCGGGGGGCCGGGGGCGGCCCGTCCGCGAGCCCGGGGCCTCCGAGGCGCCCCCCTGCGCCTGCAGCGCGCCGTCGGTCGCCATGCTCACCGGTACAGCTCCCGGATCGCCGCCGCGTCGACCGCGGCGGGGGCGGCGAGCAGCGCGGCGCGCCCGGCGCGCAGGCCGAGCACGAGGTCGGCGCCCGCGAGGTCGGCCTGCGGGTCGTGGCTGCACAGCACGCGGGTGCGCGCGGAGGATGACCCAATCAGCGGCTCCACGAGCTCGGCCCCGGCGGGGTCGAGGTTGGCGCGCGGCTCGTCCAGCAGCAGCAGCTCCGGATCGTGCAGCACGGCGCGGGCGATCGCCACCCGCTGCACCATCCCGCGGGAGAGAGTGCGCACCGGTTCCTCTGCGCGCGCCGCCATGCCCACCGCGCCGAGCAGCTCCTCGATGCGCTCGAAGCGGACGCCGTGCAGGCGTGCGTGGAAGCGGAGGTTCTCGCGCGCGCTGAGCTCGCGGTAGAGCAGCGGCTCGTGGCCGAGCAGGCCGATCCGCCCACGCACCGCCCACGCCTCTCCGGGCAGGGGGCTCCCCAGCACGCGCACATCTCCGGCGTGGGGGCGCAGCAGCGTGGCGAGCACACGCAGCAGCGTGGTCTTGCCGGCGCCGTTGGGACCCAGCACCACCAACGTCTGTCCCCCGCCGAGCGAGAGCGAGACGTCGGCGAGCGCCTCGCGTTCGCCGTAGAGGCGCGTGAGGCCCTGCAGTTCGAGCGCCGCTCCCCCGTCCTCCGTCACGGGCGCGCGGGGCGCGTCAAGCGCGGTCCTCGCCACCTCCTCAGGCGCCGGCCGCCTGCAGCCCGCGCGCGCGCTGCGCCCGCTCGATCAGCTCGCGCACCATCGCCTCGCGGCCCGCGCGCAGCAGCTCGATCGGGTCGGGGTCGCCGTTCACGATCCCCTCGAAGAAGTCGCGGCGCTCGGCGTAGGTGGGGAGCGTGTCCTTCGCCCAGCCGCGGACCTCGTTGAGGAGCACGGCGAGGCGCGCGTACTCCTCGCCGAAGAGGGCGGCGATCTCGCGCTTCATGCGCTTGGCGAGCGCGGGGGAGGCGCCCGCGGTGGAGATCGCGATCGCGAGCGGCCCGGTGCGGACGATCGCGGGGAGGATGAAGTTGCACAGCGGGGGGACGTCCACGACGTTGACGAGCATCGCGCGGCGCTCGGCGTCCTCCCACACGCGGATGTTGACCTCGGTGTGATCGGTGGCGGCGATCGTCATGAACACCCCCTCGAGGTCCGCGGCGCCGGCGTACGCGCGCCGCTCCCAGCGGATCGAGCCCTCGCGCGCGAGCTCCTGCAGCGCCGCCGCCGCGGCGGGCGCGATCAGCGTCACCTCGCCGGAGCACGCGAGCAGCCCCTCGACCTTCTCCAGCCCGATCTCCCCGCCCCCGACCACCACGCAGCGGCGGCCCTTCAGTTTGAGGCACGCGATGTAGAAGGGGGTGTCGAGCATGTCCCGCACGCACGACTGGTCGCAGATCCCCCTGCGCAGCTGGCAGACGCACTCCTTGCCTGCATAGGCCTGGGCGGGCATGCCAGAAGGGTAGCCGTACATGGGGGACCCGCCACATGTGGCCGTTCCCAGCAGGGCCACATGTGGCCCTGCCCGACCGGTACATGTACCGGTCGGCCGGACAGTGCATGCACTGTCCGGTTCGACGCCGCACATGTGCGG
>JBIOEY010000056.1:0-13877 GCA_044446505.1 Solirubrobacterales bacterium | reverse complement strand
GTCTGGTGGCCCGCCCACCCGCACGATGCCCCGCGCCCACGCGCCCCTTACGGAACTCACCCTCGCGGACGACCCCCAAATAAACGCCATCGTGGGAACCGATCCCCTCGCATCTGACGTGCTCGCCCATCTCGACGCCCAGATCGCCTCCGTGCGCCGCCTGCTGGAGATCGTGCTCGAGCAGGGGGCCGCGATCCGCTCGCGCGACGTGCACACCGTCGTGCGCCTCGCCGGCCTCCTGCACGGCGAGCTCGCCCGCCGCAGCCAGATCGAGGAGACCCGCTCGCTGCTGCTCGAGCGCGCCGGCGCGCAGCTCGGGATCCCCGCTCAGGCCGTCACGCTCACCCGCCTCAGCGTCCTCCTGCACCCCGCCCACGCCCAGCTCGCCGCCGAGCGCTCCGCGCGGCTGCGCGGCCTGCTCGAAGAGCTCCGCCGCGAACACTCCTGCAACCGCGCGCTCATGCAGATCGAGCTCTCCTTCCTCGACCACCTCATGCAGTCGCTCTCGCTCGACGCCGGCGTGCACAGCTACGACCCCCGCGGCTCCACCACCTCCGGCGCGAGCGCCGCTCGCCACGGCGCGCTGCGCGTGCTCGACCTCCAAGCGTAGCGAGAGAGACCATGTCGATCCCCACCCTCCAGGGACTCCAGACCGCCCTCTCCGGCCTGCTCGCGGAGCAGCAGGCGATCGACGTCACCGGCCACAACATCACCAACGCCAACACCGAAGGCTACTCCCGCCAGCGGGCCGTCCTGCAGACCAACGAACCCATGCGCATCGCCGCGCTCTCCTCCGTCACCGGCGAGGGCGGCCAGCTCGGCACCGGCGTCTCCGTCGCCACCTACACCCGCATCCGCAACAGCTACCTCGACGCCCACTACCGCACCCAGAGCTCCGCCCTCGGCGCCGCGGGCGCCCAGGCCGAAGAGCTCCAGCAGGCCCAGAGCGCCTTCGCCGAACCCTCCTCCACCGGTCTCGCCTCCCAGATCTCCGCCTTCTGGAGCGCCTGGGGACAGCTCGCCGACTCCCCCTCCTCCGAAGCCGCCAAGGTCGGTGTCGTCTCCGCCGCAACCCAGCTCACCGGCACCCTCCACCAGGTCCAATCCCAGCTCCAGAGCATCGAAGGCCAGGTGGCCGCCCAGTACGCCGCGCTCGCCGGCCCCACCGGCGAAGTCCAGGGCGACGCCGTCCAGATCGCCCAGCTCAACCATCAGATCAAGCTCTCCCTCCAGGCCCACCAGCAGCCCAACGACCTCGAAGACCGCCGCGACCTGCTGATCGACAAGCTCTCCACGCTCGCCAACGTCACCGTCACCATGCAAGCCGACGGCACCGACACCGTCACCTTCGGCAACGCCGCCAAACCGCTCGTCGAAGGCTCCACCGTCAACTGGCCCCAGGCCCTCACCCCCGCCGCCGGCGGGCAGCTCGGGGCGCTCCTCGAACTCTCCAGCCCCGCCGGCGCGCTCGCCTCCTACCAGACCGCCCTCGACGAAGTCGCCGCCACGCTCTCCACCACCGTCAACGAACTGCACACCGCCACCCCCTTCTTCAAAGGCGCCACCGCCGCCACCATCGAAGTCGCCGTCACCCCCGCCGAAGTCCAGACCTCCTCAGAAGAAACCCCCGGCGGCAACGACGTCGCGCTCGCGATCGCCGGCCTGCGTGGCGGCGGCGCCGACCAGCGCTACGCCGCGCTTGTCGCACAGCTCGGCGGCGGCGTGCGGGACGCCAAGGCCAACCAGGCCGACTCCCAGGCCGTCCTCACCGCCGTCTCCAACCAGCGCCAGAGCGTCTCCGGAGTCTCGCTCGACGAAGAAATGACGAACCTCATCACCTTCCAGCGCGGCTACCAGGCCTCCGCCCGCGCGCTCACCGTGATGGACACAATGCTCGACACCCTCATCAACCACACCGGATTGTGAGCACCCCATGAGTAATCGCATAACCAGCGATATGGTGATCGGCTCCACGCTCGCCGACCTCAACGCCGCCCAGGTCGCGATGGCCCGCACCGAGGCCGAACTCGCCTCCGGCCGGTCGATCATCGAACCCTCCGACAACCCCTACGGCGCAAGCCAGGCCATCGCCCTTCAAAGCGCCCTCGACGGGCTCACCTCCTATGAAAAGAGCGCCCAGGACGGGATCTCCTGGATGAACACCTCCTCCGGCGCCCTCGCCTCGATGGACTCCCAGGTGCAGCGCGTGCGCGAGCTCGTCCTCCAGGGGGCCAACGGGACCAACAGCCCCTCCGACCTCGCCGACATCGCCGGCGCCGTCGAACAGCTCACCGAAGGCGTCAAGCAGGACGCCAACACCCAGTACGCCGGCCAGTACGTCTTCTCCGGCACCCTCACCAACACGCGCCCCTACCAGCAGGGTGCCGAAGACGAATACGCGGGCAACGCCGCCGCGATCTCTCGCGGGCTCGGCCCCGGGGCCTCGGTCAACGTCGCCCTCAACCTCTCCTCCGTGCTCGGCAACGGCCAGGGCGCCGCCGACGGCAAGCTGCTCGACACGCTGCGCACGATCGCCCAGAACCTCCGCGAAGGCAACCCCGCCGCCCTGGAAGCGCTTCGCACCACCGATCTGCAAAACCTCGACACCAACCTCAACTCCCTCATCGCCCTCCAGGCGCAGGGCGGCGCCACCACCGATCAGCTCGACCTCGCCCTCAGCCGCATCCAGTCGCTGCAGACCACCGCCACCGAGCAGCTCTCCAACGTCCAGGACGCCAACATCGCCAAGGTCTCGATCGAATACTCAAACCAGCACGCCGCCTTCGAAGCCGCCCTGCACGCCGGTGCCTCGATCGTGCAGGAGTCCCTGCTCGAATTCCTCCACTAGGAAGCGGGAGGGGGCAGGCCCCCTCCCGACCTCCCCCCGTGTCGATCAAGACTCCACAACCTCACCAGTTCCCGTCACCAAGACTCACTAGCCTCACCTCCACGATCACCCCGCCCAGACCTCCTCCGCCGATGCCCACATCCATGACCACCTTCGAGAGCTCCCGCTTCGGGACCCTCGAGATCCCCGCCGACGCTGTGATCGAGTTCCCTCGCGGCCTCATCGGCCTCGGGGGTCTGCACTACACGCTGCTCGACCGCAACCCCGGCAGCGGCTTCCTCTGGCTGCACTCGCTCGAGGACCCCCACCTTGCGCTCCCCGTCGTGGACCCCCGCGGGTTCTTCCACCCCTTCACCCTCGAGCTCGCGGCCGAGGACCGCGAGCGAATCGGTGCTCCCGACCCCGCCGCCGCGCAGGTGTACGTCACGGTGCGCACCGCCCCCGATCCCGCCGACACCCTCGTCAACCTCCGCGCCCCCCTCGTCGTGTGGGAGGGCCGCGGCCACCAGGTGCTCAACACCGCCCCCGGCGCCGAGCTGCGCGTGCTGCTCTTCGCCGCCCCCCGCGCGGGCGAGTCCTCTGCGAGGGCGCGCCCGGCGGATGCTGCATAATCACGCCCCATGCTGATACTTACGCGTCGCGCCGGAGAGCGCGTCGTGATCGGCGACGATGTGCTCGTCACCGTCATGGAGGTCAGCGGCCAGACCGTCCGCCTCGGGATCGCCGCGCCCCAAGGGCTGCCCATCTACCGCGAGGAGATCTGGCTCGCCGTCAAGGAGGAGAACCGCGCCGCCGCCGAGGCCGCCGCCGACGCGCTCCCCGCTGAGGCTCCTCAGCGGCCCTCGTAGGTCGCGTGCCCCGGGCCCCGCTCCAGGAATGAGCGCACCGCGCCCTTCAGGTCCTCCGTGTCGAACAGCGCGCCCGCGAGTTCCGGCACCCGTGCGTCCGCGCCGCGTGCGCCCCCCTCGTCGAGGGCCGCACGCACGATCGCCTTCGTCGCCGCGTGCGCCCGCGTAGGACCCTCCGCGAGTTTGCCTGCGAACGCTCGTGCGGCCGCGTCGAAGCCCTCGTCGGGGAGCACCCGGTTGACCACGTTCCACCGCTCCAGCGTCCCCGCGCCGTACAGCTCCCCCGTCATCACCAGCTCCCGCGCCCGCGCTGGACCCGCGCGCTCCACCAGACGCTGTGTGCCCCCCATCGCCGGGGTCAGGCCCACCACCGTCTCCACCAGACCGAAACGCGCCGACTCCGCCGCCAGCAGCAGATCGCACGCCAGCGAGAGCTCGAACGCCGCCGTCAGGCACAGCCCGTGGGCCGCGAACACCGTCGGCGCCGGCAGCTCCTCCACGCCGTGCGCGATCCCCAATAGGCGCTCCCACAGCTCTCCCGCGCGCTGCGCGGAGAGTCCGTCGAACACGTGCACATCCACGCCCCCGCTCACCACCCGCCCCTCCGCACGGATCAATAGGCCCCGCGGGGGCTCCCGCGAGAGCGTCTGCACCGCCTCCTCCAGCTCCCGCGTGAGAGCCTCGTCGAACAGGTTCAGCGGGGGGCTGTCGATCGTGAGCACCGTCAGCGGCCCCTCACGCTCGATGCGGATCGCGCTCATCCTCTCGGCTCCATGCGCGGGAGACTACCGACGCTCGGCGGCGGCGCCCCTACCGACGCGGCTGTGGCGCACCCCGCGCGTGAGCCAAGCGCAAGCGGCTCTCGGCCCTATCGGCTACCGGCGCGCGCGGCTCACGTGACCCACACGATGTCCCCGAGCTGCAGCATCGGGTACACCGCGCGCGCCGTTTCCGGCGGGAGCTCCACGCAGCCGTTGGACTGGGGGGAGCCGTAGGAACCCCGCACGAAGCCGTGCACCGCGTCGCCCCCGTTGAAGTAGTTCACCCACGGCACCCCCGGGTCTTTGTATTTGCTGCCGTCCGGGTTCGTGCCGCTCATCGTCGTGGATACATAACGCGCGAAGATCGGGAAGATCCCCTGCGCCGTTTCCGCGCCCGGCACCCCCGTGTTCGTGGGGCTCGAGAGCGCCACGTGGTGGCCCACGTGGACCTCCAGGGTCTCCGGGATCGACTCCGTGACCGACACCCACGTGTACGGGTGCGGGTTGCGGTGGTAGAGGGACTCCACGATGATCAGCTTCACCCACGTCGCCGCGTTCGGTTCGCCCGTCGGTTCGAGACCGTGGTCGGACTGGAAGACCTCGAGCGCGCCTTTCGTCGTCTCATCCAGGTGCCCCACTTCGACCGGGGGCGCGTCCGCGGGGTCCGGAGCGAGCCTCCCGTGCGGCGGGCGGAAGGCGTGCAGCGCCGCCTCCCTGCGCGTCTCGGCGCCCGCGGGGAGGTGCACGCGGTAGACCGGGTGCAGCTTCGCCCCGAGGTAGTCCAGGCGCGCGAGCGCCTGCTGCAGCGCCGTGATCGGCGGGCACACCACGTGTAGAGCGAGCGTGCGCCAGTGCCCCAGGGGGGCGTGGTTCGCGGCGAACGTGTGCGCCCACACCGTCATCGTGTATGTCGAGCACGGCGCGAGCGTCGCGGCGGGGGTGAAGACCTCCGCGTTGCCCACCGTGCTCCACGTGCCCGCCACCGCCGGGCGGATCGTCGGTCGCGGCGAGCCTCCCGCCGCGGGCGCCGAGAGCACCACACTCAACGGGTCCGTTCCATTTGTGACCGTCCGCTGCGGTAGCCGCACCAGACGCGTCGGGGGCAGCGGAGCCGCCGAGGCCGACGACGCGCCCGCGGAGCCCGAGCCGAGCAGGTTGCCCACGGCGTGATGGCGCGCCAGCACCGCCCCCACCGCCACGGCCGCCGCCACCACCGCCATCAGCACCAGGCCCGTCCGGGCACCCCCGCGGGAACCCCGCGGCGGCGCCTCACCAGCCGTCCAGGAGCCCTGCTTGCGCCCCAAGAAGCGTCTACCGAGGACTCGCCCACGATCAGGACGCGCGCCCATGAAAACACAGGCTAACGCATCCCCCGGCCCCATTCGGGGAATGTTCCAAGGAGTCGGCAGATGGCCACCACCGCCACCCGCGCGCCGGCCTCGATACCACCGCGTGCCGGACTCGGTCGGCCGGTGCTTCGGATTGGCCGGCGCCGCGGATCGGCCGGGGCTTTCGGATCGACTGGCGCTGCGGATTGGCCGGCGCCTCGGATTGACTGGGTCTTCGGATCGACCAACGCTTCGCCGCAAGCGGCCGTGCCCGGCGCGGCGACGCGCGGCAATGCTTACCCTGTCGCTGTGGCCACGCGACTAGCATCGACCCTCCTCGTGGCTCTCGCGCTTGCCGCGGCACCCTCTGCCGCGCTCGCCAAGCCGGGGGATGCGGCGGCCACGCGCACCTATATACGCGCGAACTACAACCTCGTGCGCGCCGCGCGCTCCAACCTCGCGGTCGAGGTGGGTGCGCTCAAGAGTCTCGTGCGCCAGATCACCGGCGAATGCCCCCTCGTGGCCGCCGAATCGCCGCAGAACCACGACTCCGAACAGCTCAGCAACGAGGTGGTCGGGGCGATGACGGTTGTCATCTACCGCCCCGATGCCGCCGCGATACACACGTTTGCCCGCACCGTGGCGGGACTGCACTGGAGCAATCGCACGCTCACGCGCATCGTCAGGAAGTACGCCACCCAGCTTCAGGGTCTCGCCGCGCTGGCGACGCCCGACGTGTGCGGTGACGTCAGGGCGTGGGTCGCCAGCGGGTATCAGACGCTCGCCCCGAGCACCGTGCAGTTCAACACGAGCTACTACGCCGACGACATCGAAGCCGAAGAGGTCCCCCTGCGGCTGCTCGCGCCCTACGAGAGCGCCGCCGAGTCCTCCCTCGTGCGCCGCACCAAGCGGCTCGAAGCGCCCCTCGCCGAAGTCGAAGCCCACGGGGTCTACTACTACACCAATATCCTCGACACGCTCAAGCTGAACCCCTGAGCCGCCGTGGGCGGCGGTCGGCAGCCGGGGGCAGGACCACCGCGCCGCGATCCGCGGTGGGGCTCGACCGCCCCGCCGTCGACTGCGTGTTCTGGCGCCGCAGGGCCGGCCGGGTACCGCCGACCGGGTCTCGCTCGCGTCGTCTGCCCAGCGACCGGATGGCTACACTGCCCCCTCCCGCCGGAGTAGCTCAGTCGGTTAGAGCAGCGGAATCATAATCCGCGTGTCGGGGGTTCGAGTCCCTCCTCCGGCATCGCCGAAACACGTCTAACCAAGCGGTTTTGAGTGTATCAGGGGGTGCAGACGAGGCGTCTTAATTTCCCCACTGATTTCCCCAGGGGGCGTCGCGCGGGCGTGGACCCCCGGAATTGGCTCCCCTACAGGCACAACGCGGTCTCGATCAACTGGCGCTCCGAGTCGAAGTCCGGCAGTGGGATGTCCTCGGGGAAGCCTGCGAGCGCCGCCCTTGGTGCCAGGCCCACGATCTCAGCGCGCGTGACATTGGCGTGTCGTGCTACCGCCTGCACGACCTGTACCAGCGGCAGCTCTAGGGGCCGCTCGACGTTCATCGACACTTGGGCGACCTTGCCAGCTTGGAGCGCGACGCCGATCGCCCTGAGCCCCGGCAGGCCCTCGGCTCCGCCCTCGCGGATCAGGGCAGCGATCCCGCGTGCGTCTGCAACCGTCGTGGGAGGCGCCAGCTCCAGGTTGAAGGCCACCAACGGCTCTCTCGCTGCCACCAGCGTCGCCCCTGCCGTTGGGTGCAGCGCAGGCGGGCCGAAGTCGGGGAGCTGCTCGCCGCTGGCGATCCGCTCAGCCAAGCCGCGGCGACCACCACGGCGCAGCTCGGCGCGGGTGCGCGGCGGCTTGCCTTCGCTCGCGGTCAGCTCGCCGTAGAGGAATACGGGTATTCCCAGCTCCTCTCCGATCCGGTCGCCGACGACCAATGCCTCGGCGCACGCGGCACCCCTCATCGTGTCGTCGAGGTAGACGACGGGGAGCACATCTATCGCGCCGACGTGTGGGTGCTGTCCTAAGCCGCCGGCTCGCTCGCTCATCACGTCGATCCGGCTGACCGTTGCCCGCGCGCCCTGCACGAGTGCATCGGAGAGGCTCCGTGCGCTGCCGGCCAAGGTGAGTACCGCGCGGTGATGATCTGGATCGGCGTGAGCGTCCAAGAGCCGAATCTCCTCGCTCGCTGCCCAGCTCGCGGCAATCACGTCGATGGCAGTTCGATCACGGCCCTCTGAGACGTTTGGCACCGCGAGCAGTGGGGTCAGGTCGGCCACCGTAGCGGCAACTAGATCAGAAAGCCCGGTCGCACCGGCCAGGCCCGCCGAACGGTCGAGGAGCTGATCCTGGGCGCGTTGGGCTCGGCGCAAATCCGTTGGCCGCTTCTGGCGCGTCGCGGTCTGTAAGGGGTATGCAAGCACCATCAACAGCAAGCTCCCCGGCCGCATTGACCGAGGATCGACTCCTTCGCCCGGAGCAGGCGGCTTGGTATCTCAACGTCAAGACAAGCTGGGTCTACGAGGCCGTGCGGGCTGGCCGCCTGCCTTGCCATCGAGTAGGTCGGCACATCCGCTTCACGCGCCCCATGCTCGATGACTGGCTCGCCGAGCAGCCTCGGCAGTAGGTCTTAGCTGGGCAGCCGCTGGAGCGCCCTTGGCAGGTCGCTGAGCGTGGTGATTTCGACCAGGCCGGGGCGATCCTCTGGACGTGAGCTACCCGAGCGATTGACCCAGACCGCCCGTAGTCCCGCGGCGATAGCGCCATCCACGTCTCGCGCGAGACTGTCGCCGACCATGACGGCGTGCTCGCGGTCAGATCCGAGCAGCGAGAGGGTGTGCTCGAAGATCGAAGGCTCGGGCTTGCCGACGCCGAACTCGCCGGAGATGGCAACGACCTCGAAATAGTCGTCCAAGCCCGCTGCGGTGAGCTTCTCGCGCTGTAGGCACGACGCCCCGTTGGTGATGAGCGCGAGCTTGTGGGAGTCGCGCAGCTCATCAAGGCAGGCCGGCACGTCGGCGAAGCGATCATGGCGCGCTCTGCGCTCCGTGCCATATCTCTCTCCCAACTCCTCTGCCAGAACTGGGTCGTGGACGCCTTGGTCGGCGAGAGCGAGGCTCCATGCCTCTCGCCGGTATCGCGGAGACCACTCACGCAGCCAACGGACATCCGGCTGCTCTCCCTCAAAGCGACACCAAAGTCCCTCCCAGGAGCTGATACCCACGCGCAGGCAATAGGGATGGGCGGGTGTTGCGCACCACAGCTCACGCGCTCGTTCGCGTGCCGCCAACGCCAACCTGTCGGCCTGCACGCGGTGGCCGGCGACCGCGACTTGAGCGGTCGCCAGGAATGCCGCGGCGGCCGCCGGCTCCTCGACCACGAGCGTGTCATCGAGATCGAACAGCAGCGCCCGCTTCATGGATTAGCTCGGCTCCAGCAGGCGGACTCTGAGGCGAAGCGTGAGACCACAGAGCGAGTAAATGATGGCGATGCTGATGAGCGTGAACTTGATGGCCGAGCAGACGGCCGCGAACGGTGGGGCGAAGCTCCCGCCATTGCCGGCGAGTGTGAGTAGGAGGGCGACGTTTTCGGTCGCGTCGAACGTGGCGGCGGCGAGGGCGAAGAACGGGACGACGACTCCGATGGCCGCGAGGCGCCGCCAGCCGCGCGCTCGCGCGGTGTCGCGGACGGCGAAGCCGGCAAGGGCGAAGAACAGACCGTAGGAAAGCATGTAGCCGTAGTCGAGCACGAGCGAGAGGTGCGCCGCGCTGCGGCCTTTCGGCCCCCATTCAGCGATTATCTGGGCGGCGCGCGACTGGCTGCCGGCGAACTCGAACGCGAGGATCGACGGCCCGTGTGAGACGTGCGAGGGGTCGATCACTTCGAGGATCATTGTGAACGCGACGGTGGCGATCCCGAGCACGATCAGGGCTTGCTTGCGACGCAGCGGGACGAGCGTCACGCGACTAACCCCCGCTCAGCTCTCGCCGTCGAGATAGTCGACGGGGCCGTTGGTCGGGGCGCACGAGCAGGCATCCCGCATCCTCGGGCTGGGGCTGTCGGGAAGGGAGGGTCCATGTGCGTGGCCATTGTTCACGCAGGCTACGTCGCGCGGAAGCGGAAGCTGCCACCCGACCAAAGCCCGAGATGACCGCTGAGCCGTTGGTGCCGTAGATACGATCCGGACCGTGCCGGTCGATTTTCCCGTCGGCGAGCCGCTGAATTGGACTGCGGCCCAGCCACCCAAGCGCACAGAGCTGCGAGGCTCGCGCGTCCTGTTGCGCCCGATCGACGCCGAGAGAGATGCGGGGCCGCTGTATGCGGTCTCGCACCCGCCGGACGGCGATCCGGCTGTCTGGATCTACCTGCCCGACGGTCCTTACGAGAGCGTTGAGCACCTGCGCCAGACGCTTAGCTGGGCGGAGACCGCGACCGATCGTCTCTACTTCGCGCTCGTGCGTCTCGCTGACGAGCGCTCGCTCGGCTGGGCGTCGTACTTGCGCATCACTCCAGAGTTCGGCGTGATCGAGATCGGCCACATCTGGTTCGCGCCCGAGTTACAGCACACGACCGCTGCGACCGAGGCAATCTACCTGCTCATCAGCCACGCCTTCGACGATCTCGGATATCGGCGAGTCGAGTGGAAGTGCAACGCGCTCAACGCCGCTTCTCGCCGTGCGGCTGAGCGGTTCGGGTTCATGTTCGAGGGCGTGTTCCGCAAGCATCAGATCGTCAAGGGCCGCAACCGCGACACCGCCTGGTACGCGATCACCGACGATGAGTGGCCGGCGATTCGCGCCGGCTTTCAGTCCTGGCTTTCGCCCGAGAACTTCGACAGCGACGGCAGGCAGATCCGTTCCCTGGGCGAACTGACCGCACGAGTAAATATCTAAGGGGCGGGCGGTGACTCGTCTCGTATTTCGCAGCGCGAGCGACCGGGACATCGAGCAAGTGCTCGCGTTGTGGGGTGCGGCGGGGAGCGCTGAGACCGTCACCGACACGCGCGATGGCGTGCTCGGCCTGCTCGATGCTGATCCCGAGGCGCTGCTCGTCGCGGAGTCAGATGGCGGTGAGATCGTTGGGTCGTTGATCGCCTCGTGGGATGGGTGGCGGGGCAGCTTCTACCGGCTTGCCGTTCATCCCGACCGGCGGCGACAGGGGATCGCGACCGCCTTGCTGCGTGAGGGTGAGCGTCGTCTGTTGGCACGCGGCGCCGCCAGGCTCACAGCGATAGTCACCGACGACGATCCCGATGCGATGAGCTTCTGGACGGCGACTGGATACGAGCGCCAGCAGAGCCGCGCCCGGTTCGTGCGCAACGTCGAGTGATCCGCTGGGAAGCATGGGCCTGCCCGCAGCAAGATCGTCCCGGTGAGCGATGACCGCCCTGTGCGCCCGATCAGGGCAGCTCTGCCTTGACAAGGCGCAGCCCCACATCGAGCGTGTCAAGCGTGCGTAGGTGTCCGTAGCGGCGGTCCCACTCGCCGCTGTCAAGGTCGTGGCGTAGCCGATCCAAGCCGTTCTGGATGACTGCTGGTTGCAGTCGGTGCCAGGTGGAGGAGGCGCGGCGGACGTTTGGGTCGAGGTGAGCCTCGGGCTGGCTCCAGAGCGCGACGAGGAATCCATCGGTGCAGTCGGCGGGCACAGGGATCGTCTCGACCTCGACGTTGGGAAGGACGGTTTGGAGGTGCGCGATCGTCGGGAATGCCTTGCGGTCGTGCTCGATGATCTCAGGCAGGTAGTGGCGGCAGAGCCACATCTGCGCGGTCATGTCGAGGTCGAGGGTGAGGAAGGCGATCCGCTTGCGAGTGACGCGGAGAACCTCGGTGAGCCCGCGGTCGACGTCATCCCAGTGCTGCATCGTGAAGACGCCCATCGTGGCGTCCACGCTCTTGGCCTCAAGCGGGATGGCCTCGGCGACTCCCTGGATCGCCGGGGCGGCGTCCGCATGGCGCTGGGCGATCATCACCGGGGATGGCTCAACCGCGATCACTTCGCGATCCTTCGGCTCATAAGAGCCGGCGCCCGCTCCGATGTTCAGGACGGTCTGTGCGTCACCGAGCGCTTCCCAGATCGCCGCCTCGAACCGCGGATCGGCACGCCGAACGTCGCTGTAGCTGACACCAATGCGGTCGTAGGTGGGAGCGCTCTCTGTAGTCACGGGCGGGCGGGATCGGTCACACGATTCTCTCGAAGCTGGCTCATCGTGAACAGCGTGCGCAGGTCAAGACCCTCGGCAGCGAGGTTCTCCCGGCCACCGGCCAGCTCCTCCGCGATCTCGCGCAGCAGTCGAGGGTCGGACTCGAACAGGTACTTGTCGAAGTATTCGCTGTTCGTCACTCCCGAGCGCAGCCGGAACTCGCCCGTGAGGCGGGCTCGCTCGTAGATGCGGTCGCCAAGCCCGGACACAATGAGGCAGCTTATTCGCCGGTGCCCTTCTCGAAGGGTCGCGCGCACTTCTCGGGGCTCGCCGCAACCGGCCCGGCTATCAGCCCGAGCAGGGGTGGCAGTCCATCGAGCGATCCCAGCGGCTCGGCACCGGCTTCGCTCAGTGCCCGCGCGTCGCTGTCGGCGGTGTAGCCGATGGCGCGCATCCCGGCCGCGACCGCGGCTTGGACGCCGGATGGGGTGTCCTCGACTACGGCGCAGGCGCCGGGCTCGACTCCGATCGTGGCTGCCGCGTGCAGGAACAGGTCGGGCGCCGGCTTGCCGTTGGCGACCGAGTATGCGGAGAACCGGACGTGATCCGGGAAAAGATGAGCGAGTCCGGTGAGCGCGAGCGAGAGCCGCGTCTTCTCCAGCCCACCCTGGGAGGCGACGCAGACCTTCAGCCCAGCGGCCTTTATTCGCCGTACCGCCTCGGCGGCGCCCGCTACTGGCTCCAGGCCATGCCGGAATGCCTCGGCGCGCTCGGCCTCGTATTCAGCAAGCCAGCCCGACGGTAGCGACCGCCCCAGCTTCTCCTCGGCACGACAGCGAATGTCGGCGAGCAAGAGCCCCTGGTAGTCGCGGCGGGCCTCGTGGACCGTCGTCCGCAAGCCCTCGCGCGTGAGCATCCGGGCGAGCACTTCGTTGGAGATCACCTCGGAGTCAACGAGCACTCCGTCGCAGTCGAAGATCACAAGCTCGTGCATAGGCGGCCGGGCACTCTACAGCCTGCCCTGGCTGCCCTTGAACCGCATCCGACCGCGAGAGGGCGCCCCGGCCGATCACGCCCGCGCGGTTGTCACGCAGGAAGGTGGATGCTGCCGTCACGCCCGACGCGCTCGATGGTCGCCGCCAAAGGCGGCAGTCCCGGGTGGACCGTCTCGTCCTCACTAGCAAACACAATCCGACGGCGAACGACCGAAGCTCATGCCCTCTGCGATCAGCTAAAGCGCCGAGCGCTGCTGAGAGCAGACGAGACGCGCTCTGACCCGTACCTCGGGCGGTCCTAACATGGCGGCTCGATGGCCGCACCGGACAACCGCCTACGCCTCATCGTCGGGAACGCCCCCGGGGCGCGCTCGGGGCTCTGGCACATCTTCACCGTGGGCGACGACATCTACGTCCAGCACGCCGGGATGCGCAAGGACATGAAAACGAGCCTCCACGCCTCCGGCGCCAACCACGTCAAGTGGACGCCGAACGGCGCTAGCCGGTGGGCGCCGAACGGCGACGGCTACATGATGAAGTGGGGCGAGCCCGAGGAGTTCGCGCCCGGCGGACGCACGCTGCTCGGGATCGTGATCCCCACCGACCACCTCAGCGTGCCCGACGAGGAGCCGCCGCTCTCGCAGCGCGAAAAGATCACGCTGCTGGCCCCGGCGGCGCACGGCGAGGCAATCACGGTGTCCGTCGTGCTCACCGCGCCCGAGAGTC
The DNA here is from genome assembly GCA_044446505.1 of Solirubrobacterales bacterium. Classification (GTDB taxonomy): domain Bacteria; phylum Actinomycetota; class Thermoleophilia; order Solirubrobacterales; family Solirubrobacteraceae; genus Palsa-744. The sequence goes on along the minus strand of JBIOEY010000056.1, from coordinate 226 downwards.
AAGCGTCAGCGCTGCTCGCCCACTGGACCCTGCCGACGCGCGGTGAGGTGTGGATCGTGGCGACCGGAGGGCCGTGGGACGGGTTTAGAGGTCACGACTTTATTATCGCTCTGGTTGATGGGTGGGCGGTGTAATTCCAGTCGCCGTGGAAGGTGTGACGCTCGAGGTTGACTGCGGCGAGTTCGGTGTCGGTGACTTTGATTTTGGTGGGGTACGCGTTCTCGTC
>JBIOEY010000055.1:0-13945 GCA_044446505.1 Solirubrobacterales bacterium | reverse complement strand
GGCCCGCCGGTGGGCGCATGCGCCCACGGGTTGAGGGGCCGCTTGCGGCCCGTCACGGGACGCGCATGCGCGACCCGCACTAGAGCAGCTCGGCGATGCGCCTGGCCGCCTTGGCGGCGCCGTCGACCTCCACGTCGCGGTAGTCGACCTCGCGGCCGATCTCCTGCGCGATCGCCGCCGCGATCTGCTCCGGTGGGGAGTCCTCGTAGTCCATCCGGCGGCCGGCCCCGTAGCGTTCGAGGCGGTGACGGACGTGGAAGTTCTGCTCGAAGTGGTGGCGTAGCGGGAAGTACAGGAACGGCCGCTTCTGCGCTGCCAGCTCCATCGAGGTGGTCAGGCCGCCCTGCACCACCGCGATGTCGCAGGCGGCGAGGTTCCGGTAGAGGTTGTGCACGTAGGGGACCACCTCGAGCCCGGGATGGGAGGGGAGGGATTCGGGGTCGATGCGGGGGCCGGCGACGACGATCATGCGCAGCTCCGGGATGCGCTCCTTGGCCTCCGGGAAGGCGGCGATCACCCGCCGCAGCAGATCGGCGCCCACGCCCGAGCCGCCGACGGTGACGATGCAGACACGCTCGTCGTCTGCGTAGCCCAGATCGGCGCGCAGCCTCGTGCGCTCCGCCAGGTCCGCCGGGACGAAGCCCGTCACGTAGCCGGTGAAGTCGAAGTTGCGCTCCGTCCAGTCGCGGATCATCGGCAGGTCCGGTCCCAGGCGCTGCGGCACGATGTCCTCGGGGTTGCCCACGAACAGCGCCAGGTCGCGAACCTCGGGGTGCTCGGTGATGTGGTCGACCATCTGCGCGTTGTAGTCGGCGCTCAGGAAGCGCTCCCGCTCGCCCCCGTCGCCCATCGGCAGGAAGCCCACGAAGTCGGTCAGCCACGCGAACGGGACGCGCTTCTCGCGCGGGTTCTCGTGCAGGTAGTAGTCCAGCTCCCACGCCTCGTCCCCGATCCACAGGTCGTAGCGATCCTCGCGCACGACATCGTGGAAGATCATGAAGTTGGCGGCGAGGATCTCGTCCATGCGGCGGATGGCGTGGAAGACGTGCAGGTCGTGCTCGGAGGACTCCGACTCGATGTGCTTGGGCTCGTCGGCCAGATGAGCGCTGGCGGGATGGATGCGCTCGCCCTCGGCCTCCAGCAGCTTGGTCACGGGGTGCTGGGCCAGCCAGTCGATCTGCAGGTCCGGGTGCAGGCGGCGCAGCTCGCGGGCGATCGCCACGTCGCGCTGTGCGTGGCCGAGCCCGTTCGGCGAGGAGATATAGAGGGCGCGGGGACGACCGTCGGGGCGGTGGACGGCGGGGTCGCGCGGCGTGCGCCGCCGCCCGAAGGCGTCCTCTGCGAAGTCGCGCAGCGCCAGGTTGAACTGCACCGGCTTGCGCGCCTGCAGGAAGTGCCCGGCGCCGGGGACCATTTCCAGGCGCCCCCCGCTGAGGCGGGCCAGCGCCCGCGCGTCGCCCGGCGGTGTGATCTTGTCGCGCTCGCCGGAGACCACGAGCACCGGGCAGTCGAGGCTCTGAGCCAGCCCGCGCAGGGTCCGCCGGCCGCGCAGGTACTGATCGTGCGCCAGCGTGGCGCTCAACGTCTCCGGGTCCGTGTCCAACCCCCACTCAACCCCGTCCTCGATGGCCTTGGGCGAGTGCGGCTCCGGGAGGCTGCGGGAGACGAACCACTCCACGCACGCCGGATAGCTCTCACGCAAATGGGCCGAGCCCAAGTGCCCCCACCAGACGGGCCGGGGCAGGTGCAAGGAGCGGGAGAGGGAGAGCGTCCGCGGGTGTAGCAGAACCGACATGTGCGACGGGGTGTACGGGAACAGCGGGCCGAGGAAGACCGCGCCCACGACCCGCTCAGGCGCCTGGCGCGCCAGCTCCAGCTGGTACTGCGCGCCCGTGGAGAGGCTCGCCATCACTGCCCGGCCCGTGCCGGTCGCGTCCATCGCCGCCAGGCAGTCGCGGGCGAATTCAGCCGGTGCGTAACGCCTTCGGTCGCGGCAGCGATCGGAGCGCCCATTGCCCAGGCCATCCATCGTCAGCACCCGGAAGTGGCGTGCAAAGTACGGGATCTGCATCTTCCAGAAGCGCGAGTGAATCAGCGACCACGTCGGCAGCAGGAAGATCGTCTCCTCGCCCTCGCCGTAGACCTCGTAGAACAGGCGCCGGCCGTCGCGCTCGGTGAACCCTTCGCTGTCGGGGTAGCGGGCACGGGTCTGCTCCGGCGCGCCGCTGAGTGCCTCCACGTCCAGCGGCGGCGGTCCGGTCCTGGTAGGGGTTCTCATGATTGCGTCCCTTTCTTACGAGTTGTCCGTTGGCACTGTCGTAGTGGTCAAGGCTGCGACCTGGTCGCGGGTCGCAGCGCCGCCGGCTGCTACCCCTTCAGCTCATAGAGGACCGAGAAGGGGTTCTCGATCGGGAGCTTGCGGAAGTGCCTGAAGCCGGCCGCGTAGGCCAGTTCGCGCGCCTTCTCCTCCCCCATGCAGGCACCGATGCCGGCGCCTCCGTGGACGAGCGACGTCGTCATGCGGTATAGCGTGCTGACCTTGTAGAGGAGCCCGCCAAGCGGGTTGCGGTTCGCCTCCACATCGCCGGACGCGTTCATCTCGAGCATCAAATATGTGCCGTCCTCCCGCAACGCCCCACGGATCGCGCTCATCAGCCCGATCGGGTCCACGGAGTCGTGTAAGACGTCAAAAGTTGTGATGAGATCAAACCGGTCCTCCGGCAGCGCGGCGCTGTCGCCGATCCGCTCGACGAACGCCTCGAGCTTCTCATGGTCACGCCGTGCCCTGGTAGCCATCTGTGCCTCCCGCGTCGTTTTGCTGTCTGCAAGCAACTGTCCCAGGGGCCCGTGGCGCCAGCGCGAAGCGCGCGCGAAACCCGCGTGAATCCGCGTAGGCTTCGTTCATGCTGCGCGTCAGACTGCTGGGGGAGCTGACGCTCGAGGGGGACGGCACTCATCTGGAGCTGCCCGCGAGCCGGCGCGCGCGTTCGCTGCTCGGCCTCCTCGCCGTGGAGCGACGCTCGCACCCGCGCGGCCAGCTCGCGGCGCGCTTCTGGCCCGATGTGCTCGACGAGAGTGCGCGCACCAGCCTGCGCAGCGCCCTCTCGGCTCTGCGTCGTGCGCTGGGCGCCGACGCCGATCGCTACCTGCTGGCCACCCGCGACGCCGTCGCGCTCGCCGGCCCCGAGGAGGTCTGGACCGACGTGGGCGAGTTCGAGCGGCTCCTCGCGGAGGGCCGCCTCGGGGAGGCGATCGAGCTCGCGCGGGGCGATCTGCTCGAAGACCTCGATGACGACTGGGTCTACGAGCGACGCGACGAGCACCGCGCGCGAGTTGCGGCGCTGCTGGAGCGGATGGCCGCCGCCGCGGAGGGCGCGGGGGACCTGACGGCGGCGGTCGCTCTCACGCGGCGCGAGGTCGCGCTCGACCCGCTCTCCGAGGAGGCCCACCGTGCGCTGATCCGCCGCCTGGGGGCGAACGGGGACCGCTCGGCGGCGCTGAGCACATACCGCCGGCTCGCCGACCGTTTCGCCGCGGAGCTCGGGATCGTGCCCTCGCCGGCCACGCGCGAGCTGGTCGAGGAGATCCGCGCGGGTGCGGCGCCACCGCCATCCCTCGAATCCTCGCCGTCGAGCCCCCCGCCGCCCGTCGAGCCCTCGCCGTCGAGCTCCCCATCGCCCGTCGAGCCGTCGCCGTCGAGCCCCCCGCTGTCCGGGGCGCCGGTCCCGGCAGCAGCGCCAGAACGGAGGGCCGGCACGGTGACACTGCTGTTCACCGACCAGGTCGGCTCGACGGAGACGCTGCAGAGACTCGGCGACGAGGAGGGCGAGCGTCTGCGGCGCGCGCACTTCGGTCTGCTGCGCGAGGCGGCGGGGATGCACGGCGGCGAGGAGGTCAAGAACCTCGGCGACGGGCTGATGGTGGCGTTTGTGAGCGCGGTCGACGCCGTCGCCTGCGCGATCGCGATCCAGCAGGCCGTCCACCGCGCCCGGGCCGGCGGCGAGCCCGCGTTCGCGGTTCGCATCGGCCTGAACGTCGGCGAGCCGATCCGCGACGAGGGTGACTACTTCGGCACGCCCGTGGTGATCGCCAAGCGACTCTGTGACGCTGGCGCGCCGGGCCAGATCCTCGCCTCGGAGTTGGTGCGTGCGCTGATCGGCACGCGCGGCGGGTTCTCCTACCGCGCGCTCGGCGCGATTCCCCTCAAGGGCGTCGCCGACCCGGTCCCAGCTTGCGAGGTGATCTGGGAGCCCTCGACCGAGGTGCGTGTCCCACTGCCCCCGCTGCTGGCGGGCGAGGACCGCGGCACGTTCGTCGGCCGATCCGCGGCGGCGGCTGCACTCGAGGCGGCGTGGGCGACAGTGGCTGAGCGCGGCTTGCGCGTCGTGGTGCTTGCGGGCGAGCCCGGGATCGGCAAGACGCGCCTGGTGAGGGAGTTCGCCCGCACGGCACACGGGCGGGGCGCGACGGTGCTGGCGGGCAGCTGCCACGAGGAGACCTTCGTTCCCTACCAGCCGTTCGTGGAGGCGCTGCGCCACTACATCGCCTGCTGCCCGCCGGCGGATCTGGCTGTGCAGGTCACCCCGCGGCGCGCACAGCTCGCCGCGATCCTGCCCGAGCTCGAGGACGCCCGCAACCCATACGGTCCGACGGGCCTCGGCGCCGAACAGGAGCGCTTCCGCCTGTTCGAGGCGCTCTCCTCGCTGCTCGCGGACGCTGCGCATCTGCGCCCGCTGGTGCTGTTCCTGGACGATCTGCACTGGGCCGACCAGCCGAGTCTGCTGCTGCTTCGCCACCTCGCACGCTCGGCGCAGGACGCGCCGTTGATGGTCCTCGGCACCTACCGGCCGGTCGAGGTCGGCGAGGAGCACCCGCTCGCCGAAGCGCTTGCGGAGCTGCGGCGCGCGCGGGCCCTCGAGCGGATTTCGTTGTCGGGACTCGGCGAGACCGAGGTCGCCGAGCTGATCGCTGGTCGCACCGGGCGACAGGCGCCGCGCGGGTTCGTGCGCCGCGTTGCGGATCGCAGCGAGGGCAACCCGTTCTTCATCGAGGAGCTGCTGCACGACGTCGGGGCGGAGGCGGATTGGGATGCGGCGGCGAGCGGCGTGCCGGACAGCGTCAAGGATCTGTTGCTGCGCCGCCTGCGCGGCCTGGGCGATGACTGCCGCCAGGCGCTCTCAGTGGCCGCGGTCGCGGGCCGCGAGTTCGAGCTCGATGTGCTCGAGCGTGTACTGGAGCACCCACGCGATCGCCTCATCGATCTGGTCGAGGAGGCGATCGACGCCGACGTCCTGGTCGAGTCCGCGCAGACGGTGGGGCGACTCGGCTTCTCGCACGCGCTCTTTCGCGAGACGATCTACGAGCAGCTTTCGGCCACCAGGAGGGCGGCGATCCACGGGCGGATCGCCGCTGCGATTGAGGAGACGCCCACGGACCGCCTCGACGAGCGCGCGGGAACGCTCGCCCACCACTACCGCGCCGCCGGCGATCTGCGCAAGGCGTTCGACTACCACCGCCGCGCCGCCACGGCAGCGGAACGGGTCCACGCCCAGGAGACGGCGCTCGAGAACCTGGACGGAGCGATCGTCGCGGGCGAGATGCTCGGCATGACGGCCGCCACGGAGGAGACGATCCGCGACCTCTACCGCGCCCGCGCCTGGACGTTCCAAATGCTCGGCGACCGCGACAGGGTGCTGACCGACCTCGAGCACGCGCTGGAGGGTGCGCGGGCGGCGGGCGACCGCGCGAGCGAGATGCATGTGCGTCACGCTCTGGGGACCTATTGGCATGTGCTCGACTCGCAGGCCTCTCGGCGCTATCACGACGAGGCGCTGCGGATCGCCGAGGAGCTCGGCGACGAATCCGGCCAGGTCGGCGCGCTCAGCCGCCTTTCGCTCGTGCTCGCCAACGATCTGGAGTTCGCCGAGGCCGTCGAGCTGGGCGACCGCGCACTGGAGATCGCCCGCCGCGCCGGCGACGAGCTTGCCGTCAGCCGCGCGATGGACAGCCTCAAGTTCGCCGCGCTGCAGCTCGGCGATGTCGAGCGTCTCGAGGAGCTCTGCGCGGAGCTCGAGCGAGCCCAGCGCCGGCGCGGCGAGGAGTGGTACCTGCAGTGGACCCTGTGCGAGTCCTCCTATGTTCCGCTTGAGCGCTGCGACTGGCCGGAGGCCGAGCGGCGTGTCGCGGAGGCGCTCGCCATCAGCGAGCGCATCGGGGACTCCTACAGCGGGGTGCTGATCCGCGACACGTTGAGCTCGATCGCGCGCTGCCGAGGCGACTATGCGCAATCCCTGGCGTTCGGCCGCGAGGCGGTCGCACAGGCGGACACGCCCGACGCCGACTGGCTCGGCTGGGCCGCAGCAGGTCTCGCTACCCCCCTGCTGGACCTGCGCGCCGCAGAGGAGGCCGTCGCTGTGCTCGAGCGCGGGCTTGCCGCCGCCGAGCGCAACCGGGCGCGCGGGCAGATCTTCCGCTGCCTCGGCGCGCTCTCCTCGGCCACGCGGCTCGCGGGCTCCGAGCCGCAGGCACGCGCCCTCGCGGAGCGTGCGCAGCGGATCGCAGAGCAGGTCACGACGCCGCCCGGCCGAGTCGACTTCTGGGGAGATCAGGCGTACTTCGCGATCGCCGAGACCGACCTCGCGAACGGCGACGTCGAGCGCGCCGAGCGGGCGATGCGAGCCCGGCTGCAAGCGTGGGAGCGCAGCGGAGCGCGGAGATCGATCGCAACGACCGCCCGTTTCTTGGCCCGCTGCGCCGAGGCTCGGGGAGACTGGGATTCGGCGGCGCGGATGCTCGCCCGCAGCGCCCAGGCGGCCGGCGACGACGGGCTGATCTGCGAGCGCTGGCAGATCGAAGCCGGGCTTGCCCGCGTGGCCGCCGCCACGGACAGGCTCGACGAGGCCGAGGATCGCAGCCGCCGTGCGCGCGAGCTGATCGACGCGATGGCGGCATCGGTCGGCGAGAAGGAGATCGGCGCGCGGTTTCGCGAGCGTGCACGCGCAGAGATCGAGCACCCCGGACCGACGCTACGCCCGTAGCTCACAGCCGCCAATCGACCTCGAAGCCGAGCAGCTGAGGATCTTCCAGCGAGGATCCGAATACCTCTTGTAGCGGCGCTATTTGACTGCGGTAGGTACGTACCGCCTCGAGCTTGCCGGCATGGTCCTCCGCGCCCAGCCGGTGCGCCGCGGCCACCATCCGCTCGACCGGGAGGCCGCTGGCCTGCAGCTGGCTCGCCCATCGCTCGTCTGCCGGATCGGTCCCTGAGGAGGACCCGTCGAGCACCCACCGCGGCCACCCGCACACGGTGGCGTGGGGGAGGTCGGCATACAGCGCCACGTCGGCGCCCTCCGCGTGGAGCGCCAGCGCTGCCGCAAGCACGGCGGTGTGGTCGCGATGATGGTCGCCCAGGCTGGCCGGCGCATACACCCGGGCGCCCGCGACGAGCACCCCGCGCAGCGCCTCCACGATCTCTCCCGGAGCCTGGTCGGCCTGGCGGTACTGGCTGTCCAGGAACGGCAGGTTGACGGAGGCGCGGCCGGCGAGCGCGAGCGCCTGGCGGTCCTCCTCGATACGCGTGCGGACCGCCGCGGCCGAGTCGGTCGCGCCCGCGAGCCGATCCCACCACCCGCGCGCTCCCGCGGGAGGCTCACCCGCGAAGACGTTCACCACGAGCACCTCGCCGGCGCCCGCCAGTACGTGCCAGCACGAGAGCACCGCGTCGTCGAAGTGGGGCGAGAGGATGACTGTGTCGGCATTCATCGCCGCTCACTATCGCGCGGGTGCGTGTAGCCATCGTGAAGCCCTCGCGAAAGCTCCCGTCAAGCGATCTGCTCCGCTGCCCCGATCCCGCCATTTATTTTGTCGCGAACCCTTACGCCTTGGGAATCTTCAGCCCCTCGCGGTGCAGGGCCCGCTCGATCTCGCGGTTGACGGTCTCGAGCACGTGCACGCGCGCGTAGTGCTTGGACTCGGCGGCGACGATGTGCCAGCGGGCGTGCTTGCCGTCGGTGCGCTCGAACATCTCCTCGAGCGCCTGCTCGTAGAGCTCGCGCTGGCCGCGGTTGCGCCAGTCCTCGGGGCTGAGCTTCCAGCTCTTGAGCGGATCGTTGGCGCGCGCTTCGAAGCGCCCCAGCTGCTCGTCGCTCGAGATGTGCATCCAGAACTTGACGAGCAGGGTGCCCTCGGCGGTGAGCATGCGCTCGAACTCCTCGATCTCGCCGTATGCGCGCTTCCACTCCTGCTCGGTGGCGAGCCTGTCGACGCGCTCGACCAGGACGCGTCCGTACCAGGAGCGGTCGAGCACGGCAAACCCACCCCGGCCGGGCAGGGCGGGCCAGAAGCGCCAGAGGAAGTGATGGCGCTTGGTGGTGTCGTCGGGGGCGCCGAACTGCGCGACGTGCACGTGCCGCGGGTCGAGCAGCGCCACGAGGCGCTTGATCGCGCCGCCCTTGCCGGAGGCGTCCCAGCCCTCGAAGAGGACGCACACCGGTGGTCCCAGATGCCCGTCGTCGCGCAGCCCGGCGAGGGTGAGGCGCAGCATCAGCAGACGCCGCTGCAGCTCGGGCAGGAGCCGCTCGGACTCCGCGCGCGAGAGCGAGAGGCTCATGTCGACGTCGTCCAACCGGCCCATTGGGGGAATGTTCGCAGCTGCGTGGGTGTTGCCTACGCCCGCTGGCCGGCCGGGGCGAGGCCGGCTTCGTGCTGGAAGCCCTCGAGCACGGAGCGCATCGTCTCCATGTCGCAGTGCACCTTGTCGGGCCAGGGCTTGGAGGGGTGGTCGTAGAGGGTCTTCAGGCCGTTGCCGGTGATGATCGCGACGACGGTCTCATCCGGGTCGAGGCGCCCTTCGGCGGCGAGCTTCTTCACGACCGCCACGGTGGTGCCCCCGGCGGGCTCGGTGAGGATCCCCTCGGTGGCGGCGAGCAGGTCGATGCCGGCGAAGATCTCCCTGTCGCTCACCGCGGCCGCGGTGCCCCCGCGGCCGCGGACCGCGTCGATCACGAACACGCCGTCCCCGGGGGAGCCGATCGCGAGCGAGTGGGCGAGCGTGGTCGGCTTGACCGGGTTGATCTCGGAGGCGCCGGTGAGGATCGCCTCGGCGATCGGATTGCAGCCCTCGGGCTGGGCGATGTCGATCTTGGTCTGGCCGGTCTCGGCGAGCCCGACCATTTCGAGCTCCTGGAGGCCCTTGTGGATGCGCGAGGAGAGCGTCCCCCCGGCGGCCGCGGTGACGATGTGGTCGGGGGCGCGCCAGTCGAGCTGCTGCACGATCTCATACGCCATCGTCTTGGCGCCCTCGGCATAGAAGGGGCGCAGCGTGATGTTCGCGAACTCGAGGCCGGTCGCTTCCGCGAGCGCGCGGCACGCTTTGTTGGCTTCGTCGTAGTTGCCCTCCACCTGGCACACCCGCGCGCCGAGCGCGCGGCAGGCGTGGGCCTTGGTGCTCTCGAGGCGGTTGGGGTAAAAGACGTACGCCGCGACCCCCGCCTTCGCGGCGAGCGAGGCTACGGCGGTGCCGACGTTGCCGGTGGAGACGCACCCGATCTCGCTGCGGCCGAGCTCCAGCAGCCGCGCCACCGCGGTGCTCACCACGCGGTCCTTGTAGGAGAGGCTCGGACGCGAGGTGCTGTCGTCCTTGACGTAGAGGTTGCGCAGACCCACCGCCGCGCCGAGCCGGTCGGCCCGGATCAGGGGAGTGAAGCCCGAGTACTCGCCCACCCGCACCGTACCCACCGCGTCGAGGATCGGCAGGAGCTCCTCCAGGTACCAGATATTGAGCGGGCGCTCCTCCATCGGCGTCTCGCGCAGGCGCCGCGCGGCGAGCTCGTAGTCGTAGTCGACGTCGAGGCTCTTGCCGCACTGGGGGCAGTATGCCCCGCCCTCCGCCAGCGGAGAGCGCAGCTCGCATTTGCGGCATACCAGCTCGGTCGCGCAAGAGCGGGTCCGCTGGAAGGCCCCGGCGTGGTCTCGTGCAGTGCTCATCCGCTTGCTCTCCTCACATCATCGCAGAGGGCGATGTCGTCCAGATGGTCATATTCAGTGAATCTCCGCAGAGTTGGCGAGCGCGGGGGCCTGCGCCCGCGTGTGGCTGTCTCTCTCTCGATCGCCTCCCCCCGGCCAGGGGGGATCCACCCCGGGCTCGGCCAGGCCGGAGGCCAGCCACAACTCCTCGCCGATGTGGGGGGCGAAGGGCATCAGGACCCGCGCCATCAGCCCGAGCGCGTCGCGCAGCGCCTCGTGGTCCTCGCGGCAGAGCGCCCCGCTGTGCTCGAGCACGCGCTTCTCGTAGTCCTTGATGCGGTCGAGCAGGCGGATCGCGTTGCGCACCGCGCTGTGCATCTCGAGCTCCGTGAGCTCTTCGGTGATCTTCGCCACCGCGATGTCGCACCATTTCTCCAGACGCCTGCGCAGGTGCTCGGTGCGTCGCGGATCGAGCTCCCCCGAATCCTCCACTCGCTGGGCGAAGCGAGTCTGCGAGTACTGCCAGAGGTTGTGCAGGAAGCGGTGGCAGAACTGCACCGCGCTGTCGCTCCAGTTCAGCGACTTCTGCGGGCGCGCCGCCCACAGCACCGCCATCCGCACGGTGTCCGCCCCGAAGGCGTCGACGAGCTCGTCGGGGTCGACGACGTTGCCGAGATGCTTGCTCATCTTGCGCCCGTCGCGGATCACCATCTCGTGCATCAGCGCCCCCGCGAAGGGCTCCCCGTCTGAGAGGAATGCGAGCGGGCCGATGTCGCGCAGCGCCTTGGTGGCGATGCGCTGGTCGAACATGAAGTTGCCGCTGTCGGAGCCCGCGACGAGCCGCTCGGAGGGCAGCCACGCGCGCAGGTCGTCGAGCGCGAGGATCTCCTCGAGCGGGCGCGCGCGCTCGGACGCGGGCACGCACGCGGGGATCCACAGCCACAGCGCGTCGAAGTGGCAGTCGAGCGTGTCGGTCTCGCGCTTGGCGGGCTCACCGCAGCGCGGGCAGGCGGTGTTCACGAAGTCCTCGCGCTCGGCCAGCGGGTTGCCGGCGCCGGTGGGCTTGAGGTCGAGCGGGAGCGCCACCGGCAGCTGCTCCTTGGGCACGGGCACCGTCCCGCAGGCCGCGCAGTAGACGATCGGGATCGGCGTCCCCCACGAGCGCTGGCGGGAGATCGAGAAGTCGTTCGCCTTGTAGCGCACCGCGGGACGCGCCCCGGCCGGCCCCCCCGCGCCGGTCCCCGTCGGACGAACGGGAGAGCCACCGCCGCTCGAGCCGGCGTCCGCCTCGCCTCCCAACCCCTCCTCCTCCTCCTCCTCTTTCGACACCAGCCCGAGCCGCTGGGCGATCAGCTCGTCTGTGCGGTCGAGCTCTGGGATCCCGAGCACCGCGGTGACGCCGAAGCGCTCGTCCACCACGGGAGAGATCAACAGCGGCAGCGGGGCGGCGGAGGGGTCGGCGCCGCTCAGCGTGAGCGCGCACCCCGTGTCCACCAGTGCGATCGTCTCGGCGCCGCGCGAGCCGCGCTCCCACCCGCCGAGGCGCATCTCCTCGAGCTGCTCGCGCACCGCGGGGTCCGCCGCCCAAAGCTCCACCTCGGGGTGCTTGGGACTCATCAGCACGAAGCGCGCGCGGCCGAGCCCCTCGGCGTGCGGTGTGAAGAGCATGAGCTCGCGGCCGTCCGCTGCGCTTGCCTGAAGCTCCACCCCGTCGGTGCGCCCGAGCACGAAGCGCTGGCTCGCGAGCGAGGTCTCGTCCCATTTCTCGAGCTCCGCGAGGCGGTGGTCGTTCTCCTCCAGGTAGGCGCTGATGCGCAGGTACCACTGGGGCCGCTGGATCAGCCGCACGGGGTTGTGGCAGCGCCAGCAGGTTCCGTTCTCGACCTGGATCGTGGCGAGCGTGGTCTGGCAGGTGTCGCACCAGTCCACGCTGCCGCTGCCGTGGTAGATCAGGCCGGCGTCGAGCAGCGTGAGGAAGAGCCACTGCGACCAGCGGTACATGATCTCCTCAGAGCTCATGAAGGTGCGCTCCCAGTCGAAGGAGAACCCGAGCCGTTTGAGCTGGCCGGTCATGTGCTCCGCGCAGCGCGTCACCCACTCGCTGGGGGACTCCCCGCCCGCGATCGCCCCGAGCTCGGCGGGCAGCCCGAAGGCGTCGAAGCCGAACGCGAACAGCACGGGCTCCCCGCGGGCGCGCTGGAAGCGCGCGTAGGCGTCGCCGATCGCGTAGCTGCGCACGTGGCCGATGTGGACGTTCCCGGAGGTGAAGGGCGCGGAGGCCTTGATGTAGATGCCCGTGCGCTGGCCGAACCGGGGATGCTGGTCGAAACGGGGATTCGCGCCGGAGGCGCGTGTCTCCCGGCTTCGGTCGGAGGCGAGTGTCTCCCGGCTTCGGTCCTCGACGGGGGGCGTGCGGAACGCCTCGCGGGTCTCCCACTCGCGCTGGCGGCGCTGCTCGATCGCGCGAGGATCGTAGTCTGGGCGTGCTCCGGCGCTCACTCATCGAGCATACCCAAGGGTTCCCGGCCCGGTTGTGGCGTTTCCGGACTGCGGCCCCCGTCACCCCCGCCCCTGTCCGCGAAGGCTGCAATGATGCTTGCATGGAGATCGAGATCGGACGCGGCAAGAAGGCGCGCCAAGCGTACGGCTTCGACGACATCGCGATCGTGCCCTCACGACGCACGCGGGACCCGGATGACATCGACATCTCGTGGAAGCTCGGGCCCTACCAGTTCGAGCTGCCGATGATGGCCTCGGCGATGGACGGGGTGGTGTCGCCCACGACGGCCGGCATCGTCGGCCGCCTGGGGGGCCTGGCGGTGCTGAACCTGGAGGGGATCTTCACTCGCTACGAGGACGCGGACGCCCAGCTGCAGCGGATCTCGATGCTGCCGAAGGAGGCCGCGACGCGGGAGATGCAGGAGATCTACCGGGAGCCGATCAAGCCGGAGCTGATCGCGCAGCGCGTGGAGGAGATCAAGCAGCAGAAGGTGGTTGTGGCCGCCTCGCTGACCCCGCAGCGGGTGCTGCGCTACCACGAGATCGCGATGGAGGCGGGCCTCGACGTGCTCGTGATCCAGGGCACGGTGGTCTCCGGCGAACACGTCTCGACGGTGACGGAGCCGCTGAACCTGAAGGAGTTCATCCCCTCGCTGGAGGTGCCGGTGGTGGTGGGGGGGTGCGCCTCCTACCACACGGGCCTGCACCTGATGCGTACTGGTGCCGCGGGCGTGCTCGTGGGCGTGGGGCCCGGCGCGGCCTGCACGACGCGTGGGGTGCTCGGCATCGGCGTGCCGCAGGCGACCGCGATCGCGGACGTCGCGCATGCCCGCTCGACGCACATGCTGGAGACCGGGGAGTACTGCCAGGTGATCGCCGACGGCGGCATGCGCAACGGCGGAGACGTCTCCAAGGCGATCGCGCTGGGGGCCGACGCCGTGATGATCGGTTCGCCGCTGGCGCGTGCCTACGAGGCGCCCGGGCGCGGCTTTCACTGGGGTATGGCCACGTTCCACCCGACGCTTCCCCGCGGAGCGCGGGTGGCGACCACGCAGAACGGCACGCTCGAGGAGATCCTCGTCGGCCCGGCGCGGGAGAACGACGGCACGTTCAACCTGTTCGGCGGACTGCGCACGTCGATGGCGACGTGCGGGCACAAGGACCTGGCCGAGTTCAACCGCGCCGAGGTCGTGATCGCGCCGGCCCTGCAGACCGAGGGCAAGGCGTTGCAGCGCGACCAGGGCGTGGGCATGGGCGCCGCCAACGGGAAGGCAGCCGCCCTCGTCAATGACTGAGGTCTCGCCAGGCGCCGTCGCGGACGCTCCGGGCGAGGCCGGCGATGGGGCAGCAACTCGCTGAACACCCCGCAGTCGCGCACCCTGCGGGCGATCAGCTGCGAGTACTGGCCGCCGTAGTCGAGCACGACGATCTCCTCGACGGCGGGCGTAGCTGTCTTCTGCTCGACCACCGGCTCCGAGGTCAG
>JBIOEY010000054.1:0-14140 GCA_044446505.1 Solirubrobacterales bacterium | reverse complement strand
TGCACTATCTGATGCCGTTGGCAGTGACGCTCGACTGGCTGCTCGACCCGCCGCGCGTGCGCCTCGACCCAGCGCGGACGGTCGTGCTGTGGATGGCCTTCCCGCTGCTGTACATCATCTACACGCTGGCGCGCGGCGCGATCGTGGACTGGTACCCGTACTTGTTCGTGAACCCGCACCGCAGCGGCGGCTACCTGCTTGTCGCCGGCGACTGCCTGGCGGTCGGGATCGGCATCGCCGCACTGATCACCACGACGACTTGGGCGGGCAACCGGCGCCACGACGCGCTTGCCAGCAGCCTGTTGATCCCGGGCACGTAGCTCGACCGCCTCCGCGGTCGTGTGCCCGTCAACGTCGCCCACCGGGTGCGGGTGCACGGGCACGGCGCGCCGTACGCGACCCCGAGCCGGCTGGGACGTCACCCGGTCCGGCAGATGCGCGAGCTGGCGCACGCATAAGGCGCCGGGCCGCGACTCACTGTGGGAGCGGCTCCAGCGTGTGGCGTTTCCCCTATAACTGATCCAGATTTGGCTCTATCGCTGGTGGTCGCGGCTACCTTCGCACGTGCTCGAGTCCCTGTCCCGGAGTTGCTGTCAGGCCGCGATCTCGACCTGCGGCGGAGGGAGCATCCGCAGGAGCTCTGCCGGCAAGTGCTGGCTCGCCTGCCAGAACTCGAGACCCACGACCTCGCCTGTCGCTGGATCGAGTTCTCGTAAACCCAAATCGGACTCCTCGCCGACGGCGGTGCTCGGGTCGTACCCCTCTAAGCGAACCCAGGCGATATCGGCCTCAGCGTCGTAGTGTCCTTCGATCCGCATGATCATAGGCTAGCGCCGCCAAACGGTCACAACCCGGACGGTAAGTGGATCATCGCCGTCTGGGTGTTCGTACACGACCACGAAACGTCCTCCCACGACCTGCCAACCCGCCTTCCCGGGATTGCGCCGCCGTTGACTGTGTCCATCGAGCACCGCAGCCTCGATGTCGCTGCGTGCGAACCCGAGCCGCTGCGCCTTGTCGAGCGCGTGCAGCGTCCAGCTCACGAAGGCCGGATCGGTGGACACGATGTCGCAGGCTACTGGCGACCACCGTCGTCCCAGTCGGGTCGTGCTGAGGCTGGCTACGCCGCCGCCTGCGCGGCCCAGTCGCGGTAGAGCGCGTGGTAGCGGCCTTCGGCGGCGATCAGTTCGTCGTGGGTGCCCTGCTCGACGATGCGGCCGTGTTCGAGTACGACGATCTGCCCGGCGCGGCGGATCGTTGAGAGGCGGTGGGCGATCACGATCGCGGTACGGCCCGCGAGCAGGCGGCGCAGGCCGTCCTCGATGCGGCCCTCGGTGTGGAGGTCCACGTTGGAGGTCGCCTCGTCGAGGATCAGGATGCGGGGGTCCGCGATCAGGGCGCGCGCGAACGCGATCAGCTGGCGCTGGCCCGCGGAGAGCTGGGCGCCGCGCTCGCCCACCTCGGTGTCGTAGCCCTTGGGAAGCTCTGCGATGAACTGCTCCGCGCCGACCGCCGCGGCGGCCTGCTCGATCTGCGCCTCGTCTGCGCCCGGGTTGCCGAAGGCGATGTTCTCCGCGATCGTCCCGGAGAAGAGGAAGGCCTCCTGGGGCACGATCCCCATCTGCGAGCGCAGCGACTGGGCGGTGACCTCTCGCAGGTCGTGCCCGTCGACCAGCACTCGCCCCGCGGTGGGGTCGTAGAAGCGGGCGACGAGCTTCGCCATCGTGGACTTGCCCGCCCCGGTGGCGCCCACCAGCGCGACGGTCTGGCCCGGGGGCACGTGCAGGTCGATGCGCTTGAGCGCCATCACCACCTCCTGCTCGGTGTCACCCTGTCCCTGGCGGCGGCGTGGGTAGCCGAAGGAGACCTCCTCGAAGCGCAGCTCCCCGCGGAGCGTGCCGAGCGCGAGCGCCTCAGGGCTGTCCTTCAGGTCGGGCTGCACGTCGAGCAGCTGGAAGATCTTCTCCAGGGCGGCCATCCCTGACTGGTAGGTGGTGTACAGCTGGGAGAGCTGCTGGATCGGTTCGAAGAGGTAGGAGAGCGCGGCGATGAACGCGACGACGGTGCCGACCGTGATGTGGCCTTCGATCGCCTGGTAGCCGCCGTAGAGGACGATCGCGGCGACGGCGACCCCGGAGAGCATTTCGATCGCGGGGAAGTAGGCGGCGTTGAGCTTGACCGTGAGCATGTTGGCATCGCGGTTGTCCTGGTTGAGCTCGGCGAAGCGCGCCTCGTGGCGGGGCTCCTGGCCGAAGCTGCGCACCACGCGGATGCCCGAGAGGGTCTCCTGGAGGTAGGCGGTGATCGAGCCGATCGTCTCCCGGGTGCGCCGGAAGGCCCCGGCGGAGACGAGCCGGAACCAGAGGCTCCCCCCAGCGAGCAGGGGGAAGACGCAGAACGTGAGCAGCGCGAGCTTGACGTCGAGCACGAGCAGGATCACGACGGTGCCCAAGAGCGTGAGGCCCGCCTGGAAGAGCGTCACGACGGAGTCGGTGACGAGGCTGTCGAGCGCCTCCACATCGTTGGTCATGCGCGAGATCAGCACCCCCGCGGGGCGGCTCTCGTAGAAGCCGATCGGCAGCGACTGCAGGTGCGTGAAGATGCGGATGCGCAGGTCCGCGAGCGCGCGCTGGCCGACCCACCCCACGAGATAGGTCTGCGCGTAGGTCATGCTCCACACCACGAGCGCCGCCACGAGGAACGCGGCCACCGTCAACGCGAGCGTGGTGGTGTCGTGGCCCTTGATCCCGCCGTCGATCGCGGTCTTCGCCAGCAGCGGGGGCATCAGCGAGGCGGCGGTGCCGAGCAGCAGCGCGCCGAGCGTCAGCGCGGTGCGCACGCGGTAGGGGCGCAGCAGCGCGAGCAGGCCGCGCAGGTTGCGAGCGCGCGTGCCGCGGCTGGCGCGCTCGCCTGCCCACTGGGTGCCACGGCCAAGGGGGCCGCCCCGTCCGGCGTGCGTGCTCATGGATCGCTCAGCTCCCGCTTACGGCTCACAGCTCGCTCAACTCCCGCTCGCGTGTCTCACGCGTGAGGAAGACGTGCTCGGGGAGGCCCTTCTCCACGATTTCGCGGTACAGATCGGAGGCCTCGAGTAGCTCATGGTGGTCGCCCTGGGCGACGATCTCGCCGTGGTCGAGCACCACGATCTCATCGGCGAGCGCAATCGTGGAGAGACGGTGGGCGATCACGAGCGTGGTGCGCCCCGCCATCGCCTCGGCGAGCGCGAGCTTGATCGAGCGCTCCGTCGAGGAGTCCACCGAGGAGGTGGCATCGTCGAGGATCAGCACGCGGGGGTTGGCGAGCAGCGCCCGGGCGATCGCCACGCGCTGGCGCTGCCCGCCGGAGAGCGTGAGCCCGCGCTCGCCCACGCGCGTGTCGAAGCCCTGGGGCAGGCGCGCGATGAACTCGTAGGCCTGCGCGGCCCGCGCGGCCGCTTCGATCTCGGCGAGCGGCGCGTCGGGGCGGGCGTAGGCGATGTTCTCGGCGACGGTGGCGGAGAACAGGAAGGGGTCGTCGCTGACCACCGCGATCGCGTGGCGCAGCGAGCTGAGGCTCACCTCGCGCACGTCGGCGCCGTCGAGCAGGATCTGCCCCGCGCTGGGGTCATACAGCCGGGGGATCAGCGAGACTAGGCTGGTCTTGCCCGAGCCGGTGGCTCCCACCAGCGCGATCGTGCGCCCCGGGGGGACGTCGAGGTCGATCTCGCGCAGCACCGCGCGTTCAGGGTCGGAGGTCCCGCCCGGCTCGACACCAAGCTCAGGGGCGGCCTCGTAGCGCAGGGTGACGCCGCGCAGCTGCACGTGCCCGTTGCCGGGGGGCAGCGCGGGCGCGCCGGGGGGCTCGGCGAGGCGGGGCTCGCGGTCGAGCAGCTGGAAGACGCGGGCGCCGGAGGCGGTGGCGCGCTGGGCGAGGCCGAGCGTGACCCCGAGCGAGCGCATCGGGCCGATCAGCATGTTGAGGTAGAAGTAGAACGTGGTGAACTGCCCGAGCGAGAGGTGGCCGTGGATCACGGAGAGCCCGCCGACCATCAGCACCGCGGAGAGGCCGAGCTGGGGGAGGAAGCCGATCATCGGGTTGTAGGTGGCCTCCAGGCGCGTGGCGACCATCGCCTGGCTGAACACGCGACCGACAGTGGCGCGGAAGCGCTCAAGCTGCAGGGGCTCGCGGGCGAAGGACTTCACGACGCGCACCCCCGAGATGTTCTCCTCGGCGTCCGCGGTGAGCTCGGCGATCCGCTGCTGGACCTCTTGGATCGCGGGGCGGGCGCGGTGGCCGTAGCGGTAGGAGATGACCACCACGAACGGGACGGGCGCGAGCGAGATCAACCCCAGCTCGGGGTTGAGCGCGACCATCGCGATCCCGGCGAGCAGGATCGTGAGTACGGACTGCACGATGAACACGAGCCCGTAGCCGAGGAAGAAGCGCACGGCCGCCAGGTCCACCGTGGCGCGGGACATCAGCTGGCCGGTCTGGTGGTGGTCGAAGAAGCCGAGCTCCAGGCGCTGGAGGTGGCCGTAGAGGCGCTCGCGCAGGTCGTACTCGATGCCCAGGGAGACGTGCCCCGCGACCATCCGCCGCCAGTAGGTGAGCGCCCACCGGGCGAGCACCACCGCGACGATCCCCCCGGCGAGCAGCGCGAGCGTGTGGCGATCGTGGGCGGCGGCGGGGGAGTGGGGCCGGCGAGCGTCTTCGGAGGCGTTGTTGATCGTTTCCACCGCCTGCCCCATCAGGAGGGGCATCAGCACGGTCATCACCATCGCGAGGCTCGCGAGCGCCCCCGAGACGATCACGCCGCGCTTGTAGGGGCGCAGGAAGCCGAGTAGTCGGTAGAAAGTCGCCATAGTTGCTTGGTCAACGATTATTGCAGGGTCTACTAATCTGCGCTGATGTCCTCGCCCGCAACCTCCCCGACGCCCCGCGGGCGGCCGCGGGGCGGGCTCTGCGACAGCTGCGCCTTTCAGCGCAAGGTCCCGAACACGCGCGGCTCGATCTTCTCGCTGTGCGAGCGCTCGCGCGAGGACCCAGCCTACCCACGCTACCCCCGGCTGCCGGTGCTGAGCTGCTCGGGATACGAGCCGCGCAGCGAAAGCTGAGGGCCATCGTCCACGGGGGTGGGCTCGAGCGAGGAGACGAAGTCGCGGCTGCGGACGAGCACGAGCGCGAGCACGGCGCCGACGAGGGCGATCGCGGCGGCGATCGTGAGGATCGTGGTGAAGGCTTCGGTGAAGCCGATGCGGTAGGAGCGTGCGAGCGCTGTGCGGGCGGCGGGGGAGAGGGTGGGGAGGACCCGGCCGACTTCGCCGGACTCAAGCAGGGCCGCGAGTTGCCCGTGGGCGGCGGCGAGCACCGCGTGGGCCTGTCCGCGAGTGGCCAGCGCCGCGGTGGTGGCACTGGTCACCTGGTGCTCGAAGACCGCGCCGAGGCCGGCGATCCCGGTGACGACGCCGACCTGGCGGAAGGTGCTGTTGATACCGGAGGCCATGCCGCTGCGGGAGTGGTGCACGACGCCGATCGCGGTGGAGGCGAGCGGGGGGTTGATCATGCCGATGCCCGCCCCGGCGAGCACGAAGCCGGGGATCAGCGCGGTCCACCCGGAGGTGGCATCCACGGCGGTCATCGCGAGCAGCCCGCCGCCCACCAGCAACAGCCCCCCGCCGAGCAGCAGCCGCACGGGCACGCGCACGCTGAGCCGGCCGGCGATCGGGGCGACGAGGAAGGAGAGCAGGGTGATCGGCAGGAAGCGCAGTCCGGCCTGGAGGGGGCCGTAGCCGAGGACGTCCTGGATGTAGAGGGTGAGGTAGAGGAACATCGCGAAGATCGAGCTGGACACGGCGAACGCCACGACGCTCGCCCCCGTGAACGCGGGGCGGCGGAACAGCGCGAGGTCGAGCATCGGCCGGGGCTGGCGGCTCTCGGCGAGCAGGAACACGGCGAGGAGCGCGGCGGCGGCGCTCAGCATCGCGACGATCTTGGTGGAGCCCCAGCCCGCTTCGTTGCCCCGCTCGAGCGCGTAGATGAGGAGGAAGAGGGACCCGGAGAAGGTCACCAGGCCGACCCAGTCGACGCCCGTCGCGTTCGGGTCGCGGGACTCGGTGACCCGCGTGAGGGTGAGCGCGACCGCGGCCACGCCGATCGGGACGTTCACAAAGAAGACCCACTGCCAGCCGATGCCCGTGGTGATGATCCCGCCGAGGAGGGGCCCCACCGCGACGGCGGCGCCGGTGACGGCCCCGAACACCCCGAACGCGATCCCGCGCTCGCGGCCGTGGAACGCCTCGGCGAGCAGGGCGAGCGAGGTGGCGAACATCATCGCCCCGCCCACCCCCTGCACGGCGCGCGCGAGGTTGAGCATCAGCGGGGTGGAGGAGAGCCCGCAGGCCGCGGAGGAGAGCGTGAACACGACAAGGCCCGCGGCGAAGATGCGCCGGCGGCCGAACAGGTCGGCGAGCGAGCCGGAGGTGAGCAGCAGCGCGGCGAGGGTGAGGGCGTAGGCGTTGACCACCCACTGCAGGTCGGAGAAGGAGGAGTGCAGGTCGTGCTGGATCGAGGGCAGCGCGACGTTCACGACGGTGATGTCGAGCAGCAGCATGAAGATCGCCACCGACACGGCGATCAGCGTCCACCACTTGCGATCCATTGCTGTGCTCCTTTCTCTCGTCGTGTCCTGAGTCAGGCCGGGACGACTTGCTCGACCGGCTCGGCCGGAAGCTCGCGCAGCTTGCGGCGCACACGTGTACGGGTCTCGCAGAGCTCCTTCCTGAGCTTGGCGAGCTCCGCGGCGCGGTGCTCGACGAGCTCGAGCTGGCGGTCGATGTGACCGAGGGCCTCCTCGAGCAGCTCGCGGCGGCGCTCGGGATGGACGTCCTCGCGGCGCAGCTGCGCGCGTACCGCCGCGCGTGCCTCCTCGGCGGAGAGCAGCGTCTTGAGCTCCTCCAGGGAGACCCCGAGGAGGCTCTTCAGGCGCATCACCTCGCGCAGGCGCTCGACCTCGGCCTCGGTGTAGGTGCGGTGCTGGCCCGATGGCCGCGCGAGCGCCTCGGGGAGCAGGCCGATCTCCTCGTAGTAGCGAATCGTGCGCGGCGTGGTGCCCACGAGGCGCGCGACGTCGCCGATGCGCAGCGGAGCGCTCACGAGCGCGCTCCGGCGGTGGCCGGCCGATCGGCGATCGCTCGCTCGCGGGCGACCTCGCCGGCTCCAGTGGCAACCTCCTGGTGGCGGGGGCGCATGAGGCACACCGCGGCGCCCACGAGCGAGGTCGCGGCGAGCACCCAGAGGGCGACGTGCATGTTGGCGATGAAGGGGGCGAGCTTCTGCTCGGAGAGGCCCTTGGCGAGGCCGGAGAAGATCGAGAAGAGCGTGGTGCGGGGTACGGCGGAGGTGACGATCGCCATCACGAACGCGATCGAGAGCACCGCGCCGGTGTTCTGCAGCAGCGTGCGCGCGCCCGCGGCGATGCCGCGGCGCTGGGGGGGGACGGTGCCCATCATCGCGGCGGTGTTGGGGCTGTTGAACATCCCGGAGCCCACCCCAATCGTCAGCAGCCAGAGGCTGCTCTGCCAGTAGGGGGTGTGGACCTGCAGCGTGGTCATCGCGGCGAGCGCCGCGGCGCTGACGAGCATCCCGAGCGCGGCGAGCCCGCGCGAACCGTGGCGGTCGGCGTAAATCCCGGCGAGCGGGGAGGAGACGAGCATCCCGAGCGCGAGCGGCATCAGCTTGACCCCGGCGGTGATCGGGGTGTCGCCCTGGGCGCCCTGGAAGTAGAAGACGAACAGGAACATCAGCGCGAAGCGCGCGAGGCCGTTGATGAACGCGGCCGCGGTGGCCGCCGCGAAGAGGCGGTTCTTGAAGAGCGAGAGGTCGAGCATCGGCGCGCGCGAGCGGCTCTCGATCAGCACCCACAGCGGCAGCAGCACGAGCGCCGCGAGCAGCCCCGCGATCACGATCGGGTCGCTCCAGCCGCTGAGTCCTCCGCGGGAGACGCCGAGCACGAGGCCGGTGAGGCCGAGGATGAAGGTGATATTGCCGAGCACGTCGTAGCCACGCACCGCGTCGGGCTTCGCGAGCTCGCGCAGGATCAGCGCGCCCCACGCGGCCCCGGCGAGGCCGAGGGGGACGTTGAACCAGAAGACCCAGTGCCAGGAGATGCCCACCAGAACGCCGCCCAGCACCGGGCCGATCGCCAGGCCGATCGCGGCGACCATCGTGTTGGTGCCCATCGCAAGACCCAGTTCCTCGTGGGGGAAGGCGTCGGTGACGAGCGCGGCGGCGTTGGCGAACAGGAAGGCGGAGCCGATCCCCTGCAGCACGCGCCACACGATCAGCCCGGTGGCGTCGGCCGAGAAGCCCGCTCCGAGGGAGGCGAACGCGAACAGCAGGAAGCCGCCGATGTAGGCGCGCTTGCGACCGAAGAGGTCCGAGAGGCGGCCGGCCATCAGCACGAGCACGGTGGCGGCGATCAGGTAGGCGAGGATCACCCACACGAGCTCCAGCAGCGGGGCGTGCAGCGAGCGCTCGAGGTCGGGCAGCGCGATGATCAGCGTGCCGGAGTTGGTCGCGGCGAGCAGCATCCCGAGGCTGGTGCACGAGAGTGCCCACCACTTGTAGTGACTGTGTCCCGCTGCGACCCCCATTCGGGGCCTGGTTGAAGCTGACGTGAACGTAAGGATCAGGATAGCAGGTTGCGTGGGTGCTAGAACATGGAGCGTGAGCGACGCCGAGGTCGTCAAGTCCGAGCAGGAGTGGCGCGAGCAGCTGACCCCCGAGCAGTACGAGGTCCTTCGGCGCGCGGGCACCGAGGCTCCGTTCACGGGGGAGCTTGTCTACAACAAGGCCTCTGGGATGTACCGCTGCGCGGCGTGCGGGAGCGACCTGTTCGCCTCCGACACCAAGTTCGAGTCCGGCACGGGCTGGCCCAGCTTCACCGAGCCCGCTGTGGCGGAAGCGGTGGAGCTGCGCCCGGACAACAGCCTCTTCATGCGCCGCACCGAGGTGGTGTGCCGCCGCTGCGGGGGGCACCTCGGGCACGTCTTCGACGACGGCCCCGGCCCCACCGGCCAGCGCTACTGCATCAACTCCGCGGCGCTCGCCTTCGCGCCCGGCCCAGATGACGCCGACGGGTAGCCTTCCGATCCCATGATCATGCAAGACCAGTCCCGGCGGCTGTCCGAGCCGCTGCACTGGGGACGGCGCGAGCGGATGGTCGTCGCCGTGCTGCTCGCGTGCGTGGCGCTCGCTGCTGCCGGCCTCGTAGCCTTTGCCCTGACGAGCGGCGCACCCGCGCGCAGGGACTGCATCGAAGTGACGTTCGCCAGCACGCTGGGCGGCGCCACCGAGCACGCGTGCGGCGCGCAGGCCCGCACCGTGTGCGCCTCGCCGGGTGCGTTCAAAGGCGTCGCCGACGAGCTGCGCGCCGCCTGCCGGCGGGCCGGCTTCCCGTTCGACTCTCGACACTGAGGTTCCGGCGGCGCTCGGCGTCTATACAAATGTCGAAAGACGCCGCAGAAGTGTTGGCCAACGTGTCCCTACCGGCTCGCCTGCAAGCCGGATTTCATAACGGGACCGCAACAGGCGCCCCCGCAGCGGGCGGGCTGGCGCCGTCAACAGACTCACAACGACAGGGGAACGGAGGCACATGACCTGGCTGGCATACCCAAGTTGGCTCAACGCAGGTGACAACGCGTGGCAGATGACCGCGGCGACATTCGTCGGGCTGATGAGCCTGCCGGGCCTGGCGGTCCTGTATGGCGGTGTCATGCAGAAGCGCTGGTCCGTCAACAGCATGATGCTCACATTCGTGGCCTTCTGCCTCGTGCTGGTGGCCTGGTGCCTGTGGGCCTTCAAGATGGGCTTCGGCAGCCCGATCGCCAAGAGCGGGTCCGGGATCTTTGGCACCAAAGGTTTCATCGGCACGATGTGGGGCAGTTCGGGTACCGTGCTCTCGACCGGCGCCGAGGAGGGCCAGGCGGTCATCCCGTCGATCACCGAAGGGCCGCCGTTCCACTTCCCGGAGGCCTCGCTCGTCTACTTCCAGTTCGTGTTCGCCGCGATCACGCCGATCCTGATGCTCGGCTCGGTGCTCGGGCGGATCAGCTTCAAGGCGTGGATTCCCTTCGTGCTGCTGTGGATCACGTTCGTCTACACGATCAACGCGTTCCTCATCTGGGGCGGCGGCTACTTCGCGGCGCACGGCG
The DNA here is from genome assembly GCA_044446505.1 of Solirubrobacterales bacterium. GTDB lineage: Bacteria > Actinomycetota > Thermoleophilia > Solirubrobacterales > Solirubrobacteraceae > Palsa-744. The sequence goes on along the minus strand of JBIOEY010000054.1, from coordinate 3,950 downwards.
CGCTGGACTACTCCGGCGGGTACGTCATCCACCTGGCAGCCGGCATCTCGGGCTTCGTGGCGGCCGCGGTGATCGGGCCGCGACTACAGCGAGACCGCGAGATCGACGCCCCCAACAACCTGCTGATGGTCGCCGCGGGCGCCGGTCTGCTGTGGCTCGGCTGGAACGGGTTCAACGGCGGGGACTCCTACTACGCGGGCGCCAACGCCTCGGCGGCGGTGCTCAACACCAACCTCTGCACCGCGGTGGCGATGCTCGTGTGGATCGCGTGGGACTACATCTTCCGCGACAAGCCCTCGCTGATCGGCTCGGTCAACGGCATGATCACTGGGCTCGTGGCGATCACCCCGTCGGCCGGCTTCGTCAACGGCTACGGTGCGATCGCGGTTGGTGTGATCGCCTCGACGATCGTGTGGATGGCAATCCGCTTCCTCAGCCGCGCGCCGGTCTTCCGGCACGTGGACGACACCCTCGGCGTGATCTACACGCACGGGATCGCGGGCCTGTGCGGCGGTCTGATGGTGGGCCTCTTCGCCGACCCGCACCTGGTCGAGTACATCGGCGTGGGGGGGGCGTCGAACCTGCCCGGGAAAGCGAGCCTCTTCAACGGCGGCAGCTGGACGCTGCTGCGCTGGCAGGCCGAGACCGCCCTGTTCGTGATCGTCTTCAGTGGCACGGTCACGTTCATCCTGCTGAAGCTGGTGGGCATCTTCCTACCCCTGCGCCTCTCCGACGAGGAGCTCGAGATCGGGGATCACGCGATCCATGGCAATGAGGTGTACCCCTCGGACGTGCCCACCCTCGGGGGGCCGCACGCGCCGGCGTGGCAGCCACCTCCGTCCGCGAAGCCCGCGGTGGGCAGTGTGACGTAGGCAGGTACGCCACGTGGAGGAGCGCGCAATCCTCTGGGCGCGCTCCTCCAGCGATGGGAGACTACGGCCCCGCTTCGGCGGGGCCGTAGTCGTTCTACCTGTGGGCCGATCTCAGCCGCTCGCGGTGAGGCCCACCGGGCAGGAGACGCCGGTGCCCCCGAGGCCGCAGTAGCCGCCGGGGTTCTTCGCGAGGTACTGCTGGTGGTAGGCCTCGGCGTAGTAGAACGGGTGCGCGGGTGGGCCTTCGATTATCTCGGTGGTGATCTCGCCGTGGCCCTCCGCCGAGAGCACGAGCTGGTAGCCGGCCAGCGAGGCTTCGGCCTGCTGGCGCTGGGCGTCGCTCTCCCAGAGGATCGCGGAGCGGTACTGGCTGCCGACGTCGTTGCCCTGGCGCATCCCCTGGGTGGGGTCGTGGCCCTCCCAGAAGAGCCTCAGCATCTCCTCGAAGCTGGTGGCGGCGGTATCGAAGGCGACCAGCACGACCTCCGCGTGGCCGGTGCGCCCCGAGCAGACCTCCTCGTAGGTGGGGTTCGGGGTGTATCCCCCGGCGTAGCCCACCGCCGTGGTGTGGACTCCGGGCGCCTGCCAGAAGAGCCGCTCGGCGCCCCAGAAGCAGCCCATGCCGAAGACCGCCCGCTCCAACTGGATCTGGCCCCCGTCTGCACCGTGGTCCCGATTCACCCGTAGCGGGGTTCCGAGGACCTCGTGGCGCGCCGGGACCGAGAGCTCCTCCGGGCGGCCGGGGAGCGCGGAGGCGGGGTCGATCATCGTGGGCTTGGACCAGCCGAAGAGCATGCTCCCAGGCTAGCGGCCTCAAGCTCCGGCGGGGGCGATCCGAAGAGACGAGCAGATGCCTCACCCCAGTTCCCCGGGAATCCTCCGCGGCCGGCTCGCGCGGCTGCGCGGTGCGCGTCCGCCGATGGTGTGGGCCGCTGCGCTGCTGTACCTGTGCCGTGGCCTGGCCTGCCTTGCGGCGGTGGCATATCCCGTCAGCGCCCGCGAGCCGGTGCGTCTGGACCTCACGGTTGGGGTGCTCGCCACCGGGGGGGCGGTGGGGCTGTGGATCTTCGGTCGCAGGGCGCCCGCGGCCCTGCTGCAGCTGTTGATGGCGCTGGGCGCGGTGGTTGTGAGCGTGATGGTCGCGAACGCCCGCACCAGCGGGGGCGCGATGCTGGTCGCGTTCGCGTATCCCTGGAACGCGATGTACGTCGCCCATTTCTTCTCCCGCCGTGCGGTGATCGCGCAGTCGCTGCTGATCTCGGTGGGCTTCGGGGTGGGCCTCGTCGTGGGGGGCCTGCCGAACATGGCGATCGATTGGGTGGTGGTCACCGCCACTGTGTGGTCCACGGGCATCGTGTTGAGCAACCTCAGCGAAAGCCTGCGCCAGCGCGCCGACACGGACCCCCTCACGGGCCTGCTGAACCGCAGCGGCTTTCTCGCGGTGGCGGCTCGCGAGCGGGCGATCGCGGAACGGACCCGCCATCCCCTGACCCTCGCGGTGCTCGACCTCGACGGCTTCAAGCAGGTTAACGACCGGCTCGGGCACGCCGCCGGCGATCTGCTGCTCGCCGATCTGGCGAGGGGATGGCGGGAGCGCCTGCGCGCCGGCGACATCCTCGCGCGCCACGGGGGCGACGAGTTCGTGCTGCTGCTCCCCGCCACCGCCTCCCGCGAGGCGGACGGGGTGCTCGAGCGCCTCAGCGTGGACGGGCTCCCGGTGCGCTGGTCGGTGGGGCTCAGCGAGTGGTCTCCCGCGGAGGACCTCGACGCGTGTCTCGCCCGCGCCGACCGCAGCCTCTACCGCGTCAAGCAGTCGGTCGAACGCGCTCCCGCGCTGGCGGGGGGACGACGTGCGGGGTCGCTGCTGCCCTCGACGTAGGGCCTGTCCTCCAGGCAGCTTTTTGGCGCCACCGCTACGCCTTGCGCGGTGAGGGCTGGCCGAGCCAGTGCTCCCCGAGGCCACGTTCACCTATCAGCGCAGGCGGGACAGAACTGAATATCGAAAGATCCCCACTCTTGGGTCGATTCACGGCCCCCGCTTCTGCTAGGAAGTTGGCGGGATGCGGGTCGAGGACGCAACGGCCGTGGCCGGCCGAGGATCGAGCGGTGGGAGCGCGGCGGGCGCGGGGTGGGGGGTGGTCGGCGCTTACGGGCTGGTGGCGGCGGCCACGCAGATGCTGTGGCTGACCTACGCGGCGATCACGACGGACACCGCCAGGCGCTACGGGGTCTCGGTCGGGGCGGTGGGCTGGCTGGCGGAGATATTCCCGCTGCTCTATGTGGTGCTCGCGATCCCCGCGGGCGCGCTGCTCGATCGCTGGTTCCGCCCGTCGCTCGCGTTGGGGGGCGTGCTCGTCGCCGCCGGTGGACTGGTGCGGCTGGGCGGGCTCACGTTTGCGTGGGCGCTGGCGGGCCAGACGCTGGTGGCGCTCGCGCAGCCGGTGGTGATGAGCGCGGTGGCGAAGCTCCCCGGCGAATATCTGCCGGTGCGCGCCCGCGCGCTCGGGATCTCGCTCGCCTCGGCGGCGGGCTTTCTCGGGATGCTCGCCGCGCTGCTGCTCGGCCCGCTGCTCGGCGGGGCGCACCTGGAGGCGCTGCTCGAGGTGCAGGCGGTCGCGGCGGTGCTTGCGGCGGGCGCCCTCGCCGTCGCGCTGCGCCGGCCCGGCAGCGGCGCGGGCGAGCGCACCGCGATCGAGGGTGGCGTCGCGCGGGCGCTGTGGGCGCGCCCGGAGATCCGGGTCCTCTCGGGCCTCGCGTTCCTGGGCTTCGGGGTGTTCGTCGCGCTCTCCACGTGGCTGCAGACGCTGCTGCACCCCGCGGGGGTCTCGGACGCCGCCGCGGGGGCGCTGCTGGTGGGGATGATCGTGGCGGGGATCGCGGGCTGCGCGGTGCTGCCCGCATCGATCGCCCGCCGCGGGGTCGAGCGGAGGTTCATGGTGGCGGTCGTCGCGGTCGGGAGCCTCGGCAGCGTCGCGCTGGGCGTGCTGCCGGGGATCGCGGGGAAGGCGGTGGTGATGGTGGCGATGGGTGCGCTCTTGCTCCCCGCGCTGCCGGTGCTGATGACGGTGGCGGAGCGGC
>JBIOEY010000053.1:0-14665 GCA_044446505.1 Solirubrobacterales bacterium | reverse complement strand
CTCCCATATCACCCCCACCCCCTCCCTTTTGGGCGGCGCAGGGGCGACCTGCTTGCGTCTTAGGAGCCGCCGGCTACGGCTGGGAGGATCGTCAGCTCTGCTCCGTCCGCCACCGGCGTCTGGAGGCCGTCCAGGAAGCGGATGTCCTCGCCGCTTAGGTAGACGTTCACGAAGCGCCGCAGCGAGCCGTCTTCGTCGGAGATCCGCTCGCGCAGCTCTCCGAAGCGGGCGAACAGGCCGTCGAGCACCTCTTGGACTGTTGCGCCCTCCAACTGCGCCTCGGTGGCTCCTCCCGCTGCGGCGCGCAGCTGGGTGGGGATCTTCACCGTCACCGCCATCGGATTCAGCTCCTTGCGCCGCTTCGTGCGAGTGCGCCATCCCTTCCGGCCGTCTGGAAGCGCGCCTCCACGTTCGTTTCGAACTCCTCCACGCTCGGGGAGATCGTGTGGGTCTCGAAGGTGTCGCGCACCGCGTCGAGGGTCTTCAGGCCCTCGCCGGTGATCACGAGCACCACGCGCTCGGCGGGGTCGATCTCCCCGCGCTTGGCGAGCTTCGCCAGCACCGCCGTGGTGACTCCGCCCGCGGTCTCCGTGAAGATGCCGGTGGTCTGCGCCAGCAGCGCGATGCCCTCCCGGATCTCCTCGTCGCTCACCGCGTCGATCGAGCCGCCGCTGCTGCGTGCCTCCTCCAGCGCGTAGGGGCCGTCCGCGGGGTTGCCGATCGCCAGGGACTTCGCGATCGTGTCGGGCTTCACCGGCCTGCACACCTCCTGGTCGGCCGCGAACGCGTTTGCCACCGGTGCGCAGCCCTCGGCCTGCGCACCGCTCATCCGCGGCGGCTCCCCGCTCACCAGACCGAGCTCGCGCCACTCCGCGAAGCCCTTCGCGATCTTCGTGAACAGCGACCCTGAGGCGATCGGCACCACGCAGCGGTCCGGCAGCTCGAAGCCGAGCTGCTCGGCGATCTCGTACGCCAGCGTCTTCGAGCCCTCCGCGTAGTAGGGGCGCAGGTTGACGTTCACGAACGCCCAATCCCGCTCCGAGGAGAGCTCGGTGCAGAGGCGGTTGACTTCGTCGTAGTTGCCCTTCACCGCCACCAGGCGGGTGCCGTAGACGCCCGTGGCAAGCACCTTCTGCTCCTCCAGGTCCGCCGGGATGAACACGTAGGACTCGAGGCCCAGCGCCGCCCCGTGCGCCGCCACGGAGTTGGCCAGGTTTCCGGTGGAGGCACACGCGATCGTCTGGAAGCCCAGCTCCCGAGCCCGCGCAACCGCAACCGAGACCACGCGATCCTTGAAGGAGTGTGTGGGGTTCGCCGCGTCGTTCTTGACCCACACCTCCCCCAGCCCCAGCCGCTGCGCGAGACGATCGGCGCGGATCAGCGGGGTGCAGCCCGCTGGTAGACCCGTGCGCGAAGCCAGCCGCCCCGAGGGGCCCGGGGGTCCGCCCGCCAAGGGCAGGAAGTCCGCGTAGCGCCAGATGTTCTGTGGCCCGCCCTGGATGCGCCGGCGCAGCTCGTCCACGCCACCCGCGACCAGCCGGCTGTGGTCGTAGGCGACCTCCAGCGGGCCGAAGCACCGCTCGCACACGTACAGCGCCTCCAGCGGATACTCCGCTTCGCACTCCCGACACTTCAGGTTCCTAGCAGCCATTTCGGGCTCCTTTGTCGTCTTCGCCGCTTCCCGTGTGGCGAAGAACGTGAAGCCCGCCACACATCTGTCTGGAATTGGCACCTTCCGCGTTGGGACGCGGTGGTTGCCGGGGCTTCGTCGGGCCAGTCCCTCCACCCCTCTTGATGTGTACTGCTGTGGGCAGTATATCGGACCGGCGGCGGACCTGCCTTAGAGGGTGCCGCAGTCGGCCGCAGGCCGACAAGGTGGGCCCCTCGTTCTCAAATCAGATTCCCGCCTGTCGGGTAACGCTCTTGCACGCGCGGTGTACGCAGGTCGATGAGCACCATCGTGCCCGACGCTCAGCGGCGCCCGGAGGGCGGCGAGGCCTTCAACCTCGCTCGCACGGGTGGGATCGAAGCCCCCAAGAAGCGCATGCTGATCATCGTCAACCCCTACGCCTCCACGGTGTCCGACGGCCTGCGCCACCTCGTCGTGCACGCGCTGCAGGGACGCTTCGAAGTCGACGCCGTGGACACCGAGGCCCGCGGCCACGCCACCGAGCTCTGCCGCGAGGCCGCCCACGAGGGCTACGACGTAGTCGTCGCCTTCGGCGGCGACGGAACCGTCAACGAGGCCGCCAACGGCCTGCTCGGCTCCCCCACCCCGCTCACCTGCCTGCCCGGCGGCTCCGCCAACGTGTTCGGCAAGATGCTCGGCATCCCCGGGGAGCTCGTCGACGCCACCGAGCACCTGCTCGGCATGGCCGACGACTGGCGCATCCACAAGGTCGACCTCGGCGTCGTCAACGGGCGCTGCTTCACCTTCGCCTCCGGGCTCGGCCTCGACGCCTCGGTCGTGCAACGCGTTGACGCCAACCCCCGGCGTAAGGCCAGATGGGGCCCCTGGTTCTTCACCTGGGTCGCCGTCACCACGTTCGCGCGGCGCTACCTGCTGCGCCCCCCACGCCTGACCACACACCTGTCCGACGCCGAGTCGCCGAATGACACCGGTGTGGGCAAGTCCGCCCGGCCGCGAGAACGGTCTCTCCGGCTCTTCCCGCGCCGCACCAAGCCTGACGTGGGTGACGTGCTCGAAGGAGTCACGGCAATCATCCAGAACGGCTCCCCCTTCACCTACTTCCAGAACCGGCCGATCGAGGTCGCCGATGACGCGAAGCTCGATTCCGGCACCCTCTCCACCTGCGTCCTGCGCCGCGCACGGCCGATCGACATGCCGTTCATCGCCTGGCGCGCCTTCTCCAAGCGGGCGCGCCTCACGCGCCACCGCCAGATCACCGCGCTCGCGCCCACCACCGAACTGACCGTCCGCAGCGCCGACGGCAAGCCGCTGCCGCTGCAGGTCGACGGCGACTACCTCGGGGAGGTCGAGGAGGCCAACTACTCGATCATGCCCCGGGCGCTCAACGTCGTCGCCTGAGTGGTCTGACCAAAGAGGGGCCCGACCGAAGCCGGGTGACACGCGCCTTCGGCGCGAGTCCCCGTTTCGGCCAGCCAGCCTTCGGCTGGCTGCGCCACCCTCTACCCCGCCGCACCCGGGGTCACTCGATAGGCGTCGAACACCGACTCGGTGTTGCGCAGGCGGTTGATCGCGCCCTTCAGCGAGTGCGTGTCCGCGACCTCCACCACGAAGCGGTTCTTGACCATCGGCGGGTTTGACAGGCAACGCGCTTCCACGATGTTCGCGCCCGACTCCGAGAACACCCGCGAGAGGTCCTCCAGCAGCCGGTGGCGGTCCCACGCGTCGATCTGGATTTCCACAACGAACGCGCTCGACTGCTCGCCTTCCCAGTAAACGTGCGTGAAGCGTTCCGGGTTCTTGCGCAGCACCGTCGCATTCGGGCAGTCCTCGCGATGGATCGTGATGCCGCGGCCGAGGGATATGTAGCCCACGATCGGGTCCCCCGGCACCGGCCGGCAGCACTTTGCGAGGCGCAGCATCACGTCCGCCACGCCCTCCACCTGGATCCCGTACTGCCCCGAGGAGCGCGTCGGGCGGCGCGTGGAGCGCCCCACCCGGAGCAGGTCGCTCGCCGCCGTCGCCCCCCCGTCGGCCGCCTCGCCCTGCTTGAGGCGCTGCATCACCTTGTTCACCACGATCTTCGGCGAGACCTTCGCGGCGCCCAGCGCGATGTAGAAGTCGTCCGCCTTGCGGAAGCCCATCTCGCGGATCACGTCCGCGAGCAGCGCCGAGCCGGTGATCCGCTGCGCCGGGAGACCCTGTTTCTTCAAGTGCTCCTGCAGCACCTCCCGGCCGGTGTGCTCGGTGTCCTGGCGGGACTCCGCTTTGAACCACGCCCTGATCTTGTTGCGCGCACGGGTGGTCTTCACCATCGCGAGCCAATCCCGCGAGGGGCCCCGCTCGCGCTTGGCGGTGAGGATCTCCACGATGTCCCCGCTGCGCAGCTCGTAGTGCAGCGGCACGATCTTGCCGTTCACCCGCGCGCCCACACAGCGGTGGCCGATCTCGGTGTGCACCTCGTAGGCGAAGTCCAGCGGCGTGGCGCCCGCCGCCAGCGACTTCACCTCGCCCCTGGGGGTGAACACGTACACCTCATCCTCGAACAGGTCCTCCTTCAGGCTCTTCATGAACTCGTGCGGGTCCGACAGATCCTGCTGCCAGTCGAGCATCGAGCGCAGCCACTTCAGCTTCGCGTCCTCCGGCCACGAGGAGACCGCCTCCCCGCCCGGGCCCCCCGCGGGCGCGACGGCGCTCCCCGCAGACGCGGCTCCCGCGGCGCTCGCGCCGCCCTGGCCGGGGTGGGCGGGTCCTGCGCCTCTGCGCTGCTTGTACATCCAGTGCGCCGCCACCCCGAACTCCGCCATCTCGTGCATCTCGTGCGTGCGGATCTGGATCTCCAGCGGCCGCCCCTCCGGCCCGATCACCGTCGTGTGCAGCGACTGGTACATGTTGAACTTGGGCATCGCGATGAAGTCCTTGAAGCGGCCCGGCAGCGGCTTCCACAGCGAGTGGATCACCCCCACCGCGCCGTAGCAGTCCTTCACCGAGTCCACGATCACCCGCATCGCGGTGAGGTCGTAGATCTCGTTGAACTCCTTCCCCTTCTTGGTCATCTTCGAGTAGATCGAGTAGAAGTGCTTCGCGCGCCCCGCGATCTGCGCTTCGATGCCCAGCTGGCGCAGCTCCCCAGTCAGGTACTCGCCCGCCTCGCTCACGTAGTGCTCGCGATCGTCGCGCTGCTGCGCCACGAGGCCCTTGATCTCCTGGTACTTGCGGGGGTGAAGCGTCGCGAACGCGAGGTCCTCGAGCTCCCACTTGATCGCATGGATCCCCAGGCGGTGCGCGATCGGCGCGTAGATCTCGAGCGTCTCCTTCGCCTTCTCGATCTGCTTCTGCTTGGGCATCGCCTCGATCGTGCGCATGTTGTGCAGGCGATCCGCGAGCTTGATCAGGATCACCCGCACGTCGGTGGCCATCGCCACCATCATCTTGCGGTAGTTCTCCGCCTGCGCCTCGTCGCGCGAGTGGAACGTGATGCCCGTCAGCTTCGTCACGCCGTCCACCACGTTCGCGATCTCCTCGCCGAAGCGCTCCCGCACCTCCTCGATCGAGGCCGAGGTGTCCTCCACCGTGTCGTGCAGCAGCGCCGCGCACAGCGTCTCCGTGTCCAGGCGCATCCCCGCGCAGATCCGCGCGACCCCCACCGGGTGCACGATGAACTCCTCGCCCGACTTGCGCCGCTGCGCGGCGTGGTGCTCGCAGGCGAACACGAACGCCTCCTCCACCCGCGCGCGGTCCACCGAGCGAGGATCGGCGAGCACCGCGGAGTCCGCGTGCTCGGAGACGATCGCGAACAGGTCGCCGAGCAGCCGCCGCTCCAGCTCGTTCAGCTGCTGGCCGAGCTTCGAGCGGTCGCTCTCCGATCGGTCCGCCTCCGCACGCAGGACGGCCGGCTCCTTGACCGGGCTCTTCGGTTCCTGTGCGCTTGCCATGACTTAAGGGTAGGGCCTCTCGGCCCCCGCGCGGAAGGGCAGCCTCACGCGAAGAGGACGAGCTCGCCCTCCCCGGGAAGCTCCTGCGGCTCGATCTCGATCTCGGCCGCTTGGGCGTGGCGCAGCACGAGGCGCGGTTCGCTCACGCCGCCCCACTCGTTCACCTCCAGCGCAAAGGTCGCGTCCGCGGGCTGCCCGTCGCGCACCGGCAGGCTCGCCCCGCCGCCGAACGCCACCGCGCGCGCGCGGGCGCCGTCCGCGAGCACCGTGAAGCGCACGTGCCGGCCCTCCCCCATCGCCCGTCGCTCGGCGAACCTCGCGCCCCGCACGAGCAGCGAGACCGCCGGGTTCGCGCACCCGAACGGCGCGAGCGCCTGCAGCTCCTCCGCGAGCTCCATCCCCAGCTGATCGCCCCGCACGATCGCATCCACGCGCTCCGCCGGCACGAACGCCTCTGCGTCCATCACGCGTTCGGCATGAGCTGCGAACGCCGATCCAAATCCTTCCAAACGATCGCGCTCGATCTCCAGGCCCGCCGCCGCTCGATGGCCGCCGTGGCGCACCAGGTGGCCCGCGCAGGCGTCCAGCGCGCCCAGCAGGTCGAAGGACGCGATGCTGCGGCCCGAGCCCCTGCCGGAGGCGCCCTCCAGCGCGATCAGCACGAACGGGCGGTGGTGGCGCTCGGCCAGGCGCGAGGCGACGATCCCGATCACCCCCGGGTGCCAGCCCTCACCCGCGAGCACGTATCCCGCGCGCTCCCCCGCCGCCGCCACCTGGCGCTCCGCGTCGAACAGGATGCGCGTCTCCACGTGCCTGCGCTCGTGGTTCGCGCGGTCGAGCTCCTCCGCGATCTGGTGCGCGCGGGCGGAGTCCTCCGTCAGGATCAGCTCGAGGCCCGCGTCCGCCCGGTACATCCGCCCCGCGGCGTTCAGGCGCGGCGCCAGCGCGAAGCCCACCGTGCGCTCGCTCACCTCGCCGGCGGTCGCCCGCGCCAGCGCGAGCAGCGCACGCAGGCCCGGCTTGGCCGTGCCCGCCAGCGCCCGCAGCCCGCGACGCGCGAGCGCACGGTTCTCGCCCAGCAGCGGCACCACATCCGCGATCGTCGCCAACGCCACCAGGTCGAGATCCTCGCGCGGGTCGTAGCCCACCCCCTCGCACAGCGCTTGCGCAAGCTTGTAGGCGACCGCGGTCGCACACAGGTCGGGACATGGGTATCCGCACACCGCCGGGTGTACGATCGGCGCCTGCGGCAGCGCCCCGTCCGCGCGCGGGGCGTGGTGGTCGCTGATCACGACCTCCATTCCCAGAGCCCCCGCGAGGCGCACCTCCTCGACGGCCGTGATCCCACAGTCCGCTGTGATCAGCAGGCGCGTGCCGCGCGCCGCGAGGCGCTCCACCGTGCGCGCGTTCAGCCCATAGCCGTCACTTGCGCGGTCCGGCAGATACCAGTCCACGTCCGCCCCCAGTGCCCGCAGTGCCCGCACCAGCACCGCCGTCGAGCAGATCCCGTCCACGTCGTAATCCCCGTGCACGGTGATCCGGGTGCCCCCCCGCGCATGGGCGAGGATCGTCGCGATCGCAGCCTCGATGCCCGCGAACGCGGTGGGCGGATGCTCCTCGTCGGCCGCGAGGAAGGCCCGCGCGCGCTCGGGCTCCGCGAAGCCGCGGCGCACCAGCACCTGGGCGAGCGCGCCGCTCACGCCGAGCTCGCGAGTGAGTGCGGCCGATTGTGGCTCCGGGCACGGCGCGATCTCAAAGCGGCGGGTCTTGTCCATCGCCGCCCACACTACGGGTGGGTCTGGACGGAAGGGACCTCAGACGACCGGGTGGCTCTGCTCGCGGCGCATGCCCTCGACGTACACCGCCGCGATCCCGATCAGTGCGCCGGGCACCGCGTAGAGCACCACCGCGACGTCGGTCGCCCTTTTGCCGGGAATCGCGAGGCCGGAGACTTTGATGCTGTAGATCAGCGTGGCGATCACGACCGCCCCGAGCAGCGAGCCGACGAACGCACCCACGATCCCGCCCCAGAAGCGGTCCGGCAGGAAGATCGTGAAGTGCCAGATCGCGAGGCCCATCATCACCCAGCCGAGCAGACCCATCAGCGGCTCCCTTCGTGCGTGCCGTGATTATTCAGCCGGCGGACCACTAGCGCGACCTCCCGTGGCGTTTGTTACGACGCCCGCCCGCCCCGCGTTTCTGGCGCTTGGGCTGCCCCTTGAGCACCAGATCCTCCGGTGTCAGGTCGGCCGCCGGATCCTGCGGCGCGGGCGGCGCCTGCGGCTCTGTGGGCGTCGTGGCGGAAGCGGCCTTCGGGGATGTCCTGCGGGCCGGCACCGTGCCCGTGCCCGCTCCGGCGGACGGTGCGCGCGGAGCGCGCCCGCGCCGGCCGTTGCCCCTGCCGCCGCGCGCCGGGGCTGGGGCCTCGCCGTCCTCGCGCTCGATGTCGAGATCGCGCACCATCTCCTCGAACTCCTCCTTGGAGACCTGCTCGCCCGGCTCCTCCGGGGCGATCAAGCTGCCCTGACGGCCGCGGCGGCGGCGCTGCTTGGCGGGTTCCACGTCGATCGGCGTGCCGTCGAGCGCGGTGGCGTACGCCGGCACGTAGCCCAGGTCGCGCACGAGGCGCGCGCGGCGGTTGCGGTAGGAGCCCTCGCGTTCCTTCCACTGGGTCAGCACCGGCGAGGCGATGAAGATCGAGGAGTACGCCCCCGAGGCGATCCCCACCATCAGCGCGAACGCGAAGTCCTTCAGCGTTTCCCCGCCGAACAGCAGCAGCGCCACCACCGGCAGCAGCGTGCAGAGGCTCGTCGCCAGCGAGCGCGTGAGCACCTCGGACATCGAGCGGTTGACGATCTGCGAGAACGCCGCGCGCGGCATCCGCGGCACGTTCTCGCGCACGCGGTCGAACACGATGATCGTGTCGTACAGCGAGTACCCCAGGATCGTCAGCAGCGCCGCGACCGTGGAGACCGTCACTTCGCGGCCCGTGAGCGCGTACACCCCCGCCGTGATCAGCAGGTCGTGCATCAGCGCGATCAGCACGGGGATCGCGTACTTCCACTCGAAGCGCAGCGCGATGTACGCGGAGATCACGAGTAGCGAGGCGATGATCGCAATCACCGCGCCGTTGGCGACCGACTTCCCGAAGGTCGGCCCGATCGAGGTGTCGGAGGTGTACTGCGGGCGCAGGACGAACGCCGTGTTGAGCGCGCTCTCGACCGCGACCACGTCGGTCTGCTTGAGGTGCTTGAGCGAGATCTGGTAGCCGCTGCCGCCGACGCTCTTGTCGCCCGAGAGCTTCTGGATCTGGGCGTCGTGGAAGCCTTTGGCGTCGAGCACCGCGCGGATCTGCGTCTCGCTGGCGGGCTTCACGAAGGACGTCTGGATGCGCGTGCCCGACGTGAAGTCGATGCCGAGGTTCAGCCCTTTCGCACCGATCGCCAGGGCGCCGATCAAGAGGATCGTGCCCGACAGCGAGAAGAACCACCTCGAGGACCCCATGAAGTCGAAGCGCAGCGCGCGCCGCCGGCGGGCGGCGCCGAGCATCGCGGGGTGGCCGACCAGGCGCGAGCGGCCCATCGCGCCGAGCGCGGCCTGGGTGGCGAGCACCGCGGTGAACAGCGAGAGCAGCGTGCCGATCCCGAGCGTGAACGCGAAGCCCCGCACCCCCGAGGTGGCCAGCGCGAACAGGATGAAGGCGGTCATGAACGTCACCACGTTCGCGTCCACGATCGCCGCGAACCCACGCTTGTAGCCGGCGGCGATCCCCGCCGGGATCGAGCGCCCCGAGCGGATCTCCTCCTTGACGCGCTCGAAGATCACGATGTTCGCGTCCGCCGCGATGCCGATCGTGAGGATCAGGCCAGCGATGCTGGGCAGCGTCAGCGTGATCGGGATCGCCTTGATCAGCGCGAAGTAGTAGATGCTGTAGATCGCGAGGCCCGCGACCGCGATCACGCCCAGCACGCGGTAGAAGGTGAGCAGGAAGAGGCACACGATCAGGAGGCCCACGAGGCCCGCGACGAGGCCCTGGCGCAAGGCCTGCTTGCCGAGCGTCGCGGAGACCTGCGAATGGGAGATCAGTTCAAGCTTGATCGGCAGCGCGCCGGACTGCAGCTCGCCGGCGAGGTTCTGCGCGGAGGTGAGTGTGAAGCCGCCGGTGATCTCCGAGCCGTTGCTCGCGTCGATCCCGTTGGGGTACTGCGTGTAGTCGATCGAGGGGGCGGTGATCACCTGTTCGTCGAGCACGACCGCGAAGTGCTGCAGCGCCGCGGCCTTGGGGATGCCCGGCAGCTGCGCGTTCACGCCGCGTTCGGAGATTCGCTTGGTGACCCCTTCGAAGACCTTGCGGCCGTGGGAGGAGAAGCCGAACGTCACGTCCGGGAGGCCCGAGCCGCCGCCTTCGTTCTGGTAGCTCTGCTGCGGGTTGTTGATGTCGCTGCCGTTCAGCACCGGTTCGTCGTTGAGGACGTAGAAGCTGTTCGGTTCGGTCTTGGTGACTTTTCCCTGGAATTCTTCGGGGTGCGCCTGCACGATCACCGTCCCCGGGTTCACGTGCACCACCTTCACCTTCGCGCCCACCGGCGGCTTGTAGCCGTCGGCGTAGAGCTCCGCCTGCGTGTCCGCCGGGCCACACGTCGGCTTGCCGCCCGCGCAGAGAACCTTTTCGTGCTTGGTGTCCACCAGGTACCACGCACCGTAGATGCAGCCATTGACCTGCGCCGGCGTGCAGCCCAGCGCGAGCGTCGTGTCAGTCGGGCGGAGGATCGCCGGGCGTTTGGCGGCGAGCAGGACCGCCTTGTACTCCGGCAGCCCGGAGCGCACCGAGGCCGGTTCGGCGCCGCCGGTGGCGGCGCGGTCGGTCGGCGCGGGCTTGCCTTCGGGGCCGATCACGTTCGGCTCCCAGTCGTAGAAGTTCAGCTGAGCGGTCTTGCCGACCTGGTCCTGGGCGCGCTTGGCGTTGCTCACCGCCGGCAGCGAGACGTTGATTTCGTTGGACCCCGTGCGCTGGATTTCGGGCTCGGCGACGCCCAGCTGGTCGACGCGCTTGCGCATGATGTCGATCGCGCGTTCGAGCGATTCGTTGTTCACCTTCGCCTGGGCGGTCGGGGTGCCCTTGTAGACGAGCGAGACCCCGCCCTTCAGATCGAGGCCGAGGCGCGTCGGCTTGGTCGCGATAATGACCGCCGAGATCGCGAGCAGCAGCGCGACGACCAGCAGGACCAGCGTGTTGCGGCGACGGTCACCCATCAGCCGAAGGCTGGCCGCCCCGCCGTGCTCGGACGCCGGCGGGGAAGCTGCTCAGTTGGGGGCCATGTCCGCCCTGTAGGCGGGGTGGCCGGGATGGACGGCGGGGCGGTCATTGGCAGATCAAAAGACTACTTGTCCGGGGTAAGGACGAGCAAAAGACCGCCCTCGTCGTCGTAGGCGGGGAACATGTCGGCGTGCGCGCTCGCGGGCATGTCGCGGTCGCCGTTGACGCGCACGGGCTTGCCCAGCGCGCGCACCCCCCACTCGAGCACGGTGCCCACGGGGTCGTCGCCGTTGGCGAACTCCAGCCCGAGCGCCTGCGCGACCGGCCGGCCGATCACGGCTTCCTCCTCGAGGCCGGTGAGCGCGAAGGAGTTCTTGCCGCAGCCGATCACGCGCCCCTCGCCGTCGCACACGAAGAACGCGGCGTCCGGGGCGGGGTAGTAGTCGTCGAGCAGTTCGAAGAGGAACGCGAACCCGCACTTCGAGCAGCCCTTCGGTTGGCGGGTGAAGCCGAGGTTGCGATCCAGCTCGCTGTAGCGATGGCCGCAGTTGGGGCAGATGAAGGGATGGGTCATGGGCGGGCTCTCATAAGAGTAGGGGAGCCGCCGAGCGGAGGCCCCGCTCGGCGGGGGGTCCAGGCGAGGTGCCCGACGGGCGCGAGAGGAGAGGTCGGGCGGGCGCGAGGCGAGGTGCGTATCCCGGCGGGTCAGAAGAGCGCCGGGCCGGCGCTGTTCTCCGTCTCCGCCCGCCCCGAGGGCGGGGCCGCGGGAGGCTCCAGGCCGAGGTGGGCGAACGCCGCGGGTGTGGCGGCACGCCCGCGCGGTGTGCGCTTGATCAAGCCCTCCCGCAGCAGATGGGGCTCGTAGACGTCCTCGATCGTGTCCTGCTCCTCCCCCACCGCCACCGCGAGCGTGGAGAGCCCGATCGGGCCGCCGTCGAACTTCACGCAGATCGCGCGCAGGATCTCCCGGTCGAGGCGGTCGAGGCCGCGCTCGTCGACCTCCAGCAGCTCGAGCGCCGCGCGCGCGGCCTCCGCGCTGAGGACGCCCTCCATGCGCACCTCCGCGTAGTCGCGCACCCGCCTCAGCAGGCGGTTGGCGACGCGCGGGGTCCCGCGGCTGCGGGCGGCGATCGCGTGGGCGCCGCCCTCCTCGAGGGAGACCTCGAGGATCCCCGCGGAGCGTTTGACGATCGTCGCGAGCTCCTCGATCGCGTAGGGCTCCAGGCGCGCCTGGATGCCGAAGCGGTCGCGCAGCGGGGTCGTGAGCAGCCCGGAGCGGGTGGTGGCGCCCACGAGCGTGAAGGGGGGCAGATCGAGCGTCACGATGCGCGCCCCGGCGCCCTGCCCGACGGTGATCGGCAGGCGGCGGTCCTCCATCGCGGGGTAGAAGGTCTCCTCGAGGGTGCGCGGCAGGCGGTGGATCTCATCGACGAAGAACACGCTGCGGGGCTCCAGGGCGGTGAGGAACGCCGCGATGTCTCCCTTTCGCTCCAGTGCGGGCCCCGCGGTCTGCACGAACGGCACCCCGAGCTCCTCCGCGACGATCTGCGCGAGCGAGGTCTTGCCGAGGCCGGGGGGCCCGGCGAGCAGCAGGTGGTCGAGCGCCTCCCCGCGCGCGGCGGCGGCCTCGATCGCGACCGCGAGCTGCTCGCGCAGGGCACGCTGGCCGACGAACTCGCTCAGGCGGCGCGGGCGCAGCGAGCGCTCGAGCTCCTCCTCGAGCTCGTCGCACTCGTCCAGGTGGGGGGTCTGAATGCGGGTCATCGCCTCACCCCGCGCGCGCGGTGCGCAGCGCCTGGGCGATCAGATCCTCGGCGCTCTCGCCCTCGGCGCCGTTCAGCAGCTCCTCGGCCTCGCCGTGGGTGTAGCCAAGCTCCAGCAGGCCGTCGCGGGCCAGGATTCGGGGGCTCTCGATCCGCCGCGCTCTGATCCCCGCGCCCCCGCTGCGCGCGGTGGTACCCACATCGATGTCCGCCGTCACGCCGACCTTCTCGCGCAGCTCGACGATGATGCGCTCCGCGGTGCGCTTGCCGATCCCGGGCACCGACTGCAGGCGGGCGGCGTCGCTGGCGGCAAGCGTGGCGATGAGCTCGCGCGGGGAGCCACCGGAGAGCACGGCGAGCGCGACCTTGGGGCCGACGGCCTGCACGGAGAGCAGCATCAGGAAGAGGTCGCGCTCCTGCTCGGAGTGAAAGCCGTACAGCGAGAGCGCGTCGTCGCGCACGATCAGGTGGGTGTGCAGCGTCGTCTCGCCGCCAACCGCGGGGACGTGGCGCAGCGTCTCCGCGGAGACGGCCGCGCGGTGGCCGACTCCGCCGCAGAGGATCACCACGTGGTCGGAGCGGCGCACCGCCACCTCACCTCGCAGCAGCGCGATCATGCGCCCCCGCTCGGGTGAGAACTACGCCGCCATGGGCCCGCAGGGCAAGCTGGGCAAGGACGCACTGAGCGAAGTGTGCTTTGCACACGAGCGAGGGAGGACGCCGATCCAGCGCCGCCATGCGGGTTCATGGCACCGCCTCGGCCACCGCGTGCGCAAGCGGCGCGGCGTTCATGTGGCAGAGCGCCACCGCCAGCGCGTCGGAGGCATGATCGGGCCTGGGCAGCTCGGGGAGGCTGAGCAGCGTCTGCACCATCCGCGCGACCTGGTCCTTGGGCGCGTGGCCGTTGCCGCAGACGGAGGACTTCACGCGCTGGGGGGTGTAGGAGAAGCACGGCACTCCGCGCTCGCCGGCGGCGAGCATCGTGACCCCGCGGGCGTGCCCGACGGCGAACGCGGTCTGCACGTTCTGCCCGAAGTAGAGCTGCTCCAGGGCCATCGCTGTGCAGCGATGCTCGTCGAGCAGTTCGAGCACGCGCCCATGCACGGTCGCCAGGCGCCGCTCCAGGGGCAGGCCGGCGGGCGTGTCGATCACGCCGCCGTCGAGCGCGGCGAGCCTCCGGCCCCGGCGGGCCACCACGCCGTACCCGGCGTTGGCCAGTCCAGGGTCTATTCCTAAAACAATCACGGAACAGGATTCTGCGCAGACCCCCGGACGCCTCCAAGCGACCGCCGCCGGACGCCTTCTCAGCGCCGCCAGGGCGCCGCCCCGGAGGCCCAGAGGTCGTTGAGGGCGACGGCGTCCTTGTAGGTGTCCATGCACTCCCAGAAGCCCTCGTGGCGATAGGCGCGCAGCTGACCCTCCGCGGCGAGCCGCTGGAGGGGCTCGCGCTCGAGCACGGAGTCCTCCTGGAGGTAGGCGAGCGCACCGGCGGCGAAGCAGAAGAAGCCGCCGTTGACCCAGTGCTCGGAGCGGGGCTTCTCGCGGAAGCGGAGCACGCGGCCGTCCTCGCCGTCGAGCTCGGCGACCCCGAACTGCAGCTCGGGGCGCACGACGGTCATCGTGGCTAGCGCCCCGTGGCGCTCGTGGAAGGCGAGCAGCCGCGCGAGGTCGATGTCGGCGAGCCCGTCGGCGTAGGTCGCGCAGAAGCTCGGCTCGTCTGCGAGCAGCCCCTCCAGGAGCTTGATGCGCCCACCGGTGGGGGTGTCGAGCCCGGTGCCCACGCACTCCACCGCGACTCCCTCCGGCCAATCGCACTCGGCGGCGAAGCGTTCGATCGACTCGCCCCGGTAGCCGGTGGCGAGCAGGAAGCGGCGGAACCCCTGGGCCGCATAGAGCTCGACCACGTGCTGGACGATCGGCCGGCCCCCGATCTCCACGAGCGGCTTGGGGAGCTCGCGGGTGCGCTCACGCAGGCGCGTTCCACGCCCGCCGCAGAGAATCGCGACGGGTGGCCGGGGCGCGGTACTGAGGGTGGGCGGGCTTTGAGCGAGCGGACTGGGGG
>JBIOEY010000052.1:0-14674 GCA_044446505.1 Solirubrobacterales bacterium | reverse complement strand
ACTGCCGGCTTGCGCGAGGTTCTTTCAGTGGCTGGGTGCCGCAGGGCTGGCGCACGCTCCCGGCCTGCACGGTCACCGGCAGCGAGGAGGAGAGCCCACCGGCACTGATCGTCACGATCGTGGTGCCCGCGTTGTAGGCGCAGAACAGGCCGGATTTGGATTCTTCGCGGCCCGTTTGCGGGTTGACAGGTTCACGGACCGGTTGGCCCTCGGAGCTCTGCAGCACCGCGTGGGGGTCGGAGGAGGTCAGGTTGGGCTTGACGAAGCCACCGATGTCCGGGCGTGAGGAGCTGAATGTGTATTCGGGGAACTGGCCCGTCGCGCACCCGCTGCCGACACAGTTGGCGGGGATCGGGATGTAGGGGTCGACTTCGGGTACCGCGGTTTCTCCGCCTTTGGCGCGGCTGCCCGCGCGCGGACGGCGCGCGAGCGCGTCGAACAGCGCGGGCTCGCTGCGGCGCAGGAGGATTCCGTCCTTTGCTTCCAGCGCGAGCTCGCCGATGTTGGGGATCAACGCCGCGATGACCGGGGCGCGGTTGGTGGCCGGATCGCGCTTGGCCACGTCGACCTGGCCCAGCAGAAAGCCGCTCGCGCCGTGGAAGCTGCCGCTCTGCTCGTCTTCGACCTTCACGTAGCCGAGCGTTCCGGAGCCGAAGGCGGGGATCGATTCGCCGCCGGCCCGTAGTGGCTTGACCACGTTCTCTTCGGGAGAGTCGTAGAAGTAGGCGGAGGCGCCACAGCGAGTCGAGGATGCCGCCTGGCAGGCCTTCGCTTCGCCGACGAGCACCCGGGCGACTTCCGCGGCCTGCACGTCGCCGGCGGCGATCTGCGCGCCCAGGTCGGCGTATCCGATGACGATTGCGGGCACCGGCTGGGAGATCCCGTTCACCGTTCGTTGCTTGGCGCTTTGGAGCTGCGCCGCAAGCCACTGAAGCTGCGTCGGGTTGACATCCCTGGAGTCGTCCAGCACGATCACCCGCACCGTGCCCGCGGCACCTTCGGAGTCGAACGCGTAGTAGGCCGCCTCGCAGCCGATCTGGCCGGCGCACTGTTCGGGCGAGCGTCCTTGCGGAGCGGGCGGCAGCCCCGCCGCCGCCGGTTGCCTGCCAAACGGTTCGGGGAAGCCTTCGAACGCCCGCTCGAACGTGGCCTCGGTGCCCTGGTCTTCAGGCCGAGAGTCGAGGTCGAGCGGCGACGGGGCGACGTAGGCGGGGGGTCCGGAAGCGAGAATTTCCGCGTAGCGGTGGAGCTCGCGTTCGAACGGGATGACCGGTTTGGTGAGGCCGGCGACCTGATCGGTGGTGAGGCGCGGCCCCGTGTAGAGGAACGCCCGCACGCCGATCTGACGCGCACGCGCGAGCGCCGCCGACAACCACACGTCGGGACCGATGCCCGCGAGCTCGCGGTCGGAGCAGGCTGCCGCGCACTGCGCGCCGCCAGCGATCGCGAAGGTCGCCTCGCTGGGATCGATCGACACCTGGGAAGCGCCCGCGCCCAGAGGCGCGACGCCGTCGGCCGGGTAGCGCTCGATCGAGGCCGTGTCGAGGCGCCGTTCGGTGTGGATTTCCCCGCCGACCGCCCACCCCTGCACCCCGGTCGGATCGCTCAGCACGGCGAGCACCGGTTCGGGCCGGTAGGGCAGGTCGTAGAAGACGTATTTTCCTTCCGGTTCGCCTGTGGCATTCAGTTCGTGACTCTCGTCGCTCCAGCCGGTCGGGGTCTGCCGCAGCACCCCGCCCGCCGCTCCGCCGCCCCCGACCGGATAGGCGCCGACGAGGTTGGGAGGGAACCCCGGGGGAGGCGCCGGTTCGCGTTCCTGTTCGTAGTTGTCCCCGGCGCCCCCGCTCGAGGCGATCGCCCGCAACGATCCGCCTTCGCGGAAGAGCGCGAGCGAGCCCGCCACGGAGCTGGGCAGCGGTGTGGGCGTCGGCTGCCAGGGAGCGCCCGCCGACTGGCGCTCGAACACGCGCGTGCCTTCCAGCCCGGAGGTCGTGAACGCCGCGCCGCCGTCGGGCAGCCCGGCGACGGCCAGCGGCGCGTTTGCCGCGATCGCCGCGGCCGCGCCCTGGTCGACCTGCCAGCCCGAGCCATCGTTGACGAGCAGGCCGCCCGTGTATTCGTCGCGTTCGGGGCTCGGCAGCTTGCGATAGGCGACGATCGCCTCGGAGCCCGCGAACGCGATCGAGGTGAAGCTCGCTCCGCCGGCCTGCGGGGGAAGCGCCGTTTCCTGCGTCCAGGTCTTCCCGTAGCGGAGCAGCACGCCGCCGGACCCCACCGCGGTCGACCCGACCGCATAGCCGCGGGCCGGGTTGTTGGGGTCGAAGGCGACGCCGAGCAGGTTGCCGCGGAAGTTGAGCGGCGTCGCGGGGTCGCGTTCCCACAGGCCGGTCTCGCCTCGCCACAGCCACATTTCTCCCTTGTCGCCGACGGCGTAAGCGCGGCTTGGCGTCGGCCAGGCGACCGCCCGCAGCCGCGGTGCTTCCACGCGCTCGCCGGGCCCGAACAGGCTCTCGGGCTGCCATCCCTCGCCCGGCTTGAAGCGCGCGACCTCACCCTGATCGCCGACCGCCAATGCTTCGCTGGAGAGCGAGCCGACGGGAGCGCCCGGCTGCGGCGCGATCGCCGTCAGCGCGTGGCGGAACGGCACGGGCCAGGGCGTCAGGCGGCTCGGCGCCGGCGAGCTGGTCAGGTGGACCGGCAGTCCTTCCGCCCCCATCCATCCCTCCTTGGCGTTCGAGAACGCCGCCCCCAGCGCCGCACCGGGAGGAGCGCCCGCGGTCGCGCCGAGCCCGAGCACGCGGGTGAACGATTCGCCGTCCAGGCGCAGGCTCACTCCTTCGGGAAGCCCGGTGATCACGCGTTCGCCGTAGGGGGCCGAAGCCGAGGAGTCGGCCCAGGCGATGCTGCGCCAGAGGTCGGTGGGCAGCGCCTCGGGAAGCGTGTGGTCGCACTGCGGCGTTTTCGCGGTCGTACCTGGCGGGAGGAAGCACCAGCTCGCGATCACCCGGCCGGCGGGCGCTTCGCCTTCGGGCTTGAAGAAGATCGTCGTCGAGGCGGGCGACACGGTGTGGACGTCGGGGCGTTCGCCGTCGATCCACACACCTTCGCTCGTAACCGTGAGCAGCTGCGAGGCGGTCTTGGGCGGCTCGCCGGTGCCCGGGACCGTGAAGGGCTCCGCTTCCGGCGAACCGGGTTCCGGATGGAGCACCGGGACGATCAGCGGATGGGCTTCCTTATCCCCTTGCCCGGGGACGAGCGCAGCCGGCTTCCAGCTCCAGCCGGCGGCTTCAGCGCCTTCGGCTTGCTTGGGCACGCGGCGGAAGAGGGCCACGGAGCCGAGCGGAAAAGAGCTCGAGGAGATCTGCGCCAGCAGCCAGGCATCGGAGGGCGAGCTCGCGCCGATCGCCAGCACGTGGAAATCTTCGCTGCTGTTGGCGGGGGTCGCGATCGCCTCGCGCGTCCAGTGTTCGCCGTCCCAGTGCAGGACCGCGCTTTCCACGCCTTTCGCTTCTTCGCTGACCGGAACCACGAGCGCCCCGGCCCGTTCGCCGCCTTCGTCGAGTGGAGCGATCAGCGGCGCGCGCTGGGTGCCGTACAGCACTTCGCCTTCCTTCAGCGGCGGCGCCTCACCGGTCTCCCGAAAGGCGCCGTGAGGGTTGCGCACCAGGAGGACATCCTGCGCGTGGCCCGCTTCCCCGGGCACCGTGCCGACCATCACGCCAGCGCCGCCGGGCGTCATCTGGCCCGCCAGCGGGCTGCGGTCGAGCTTGAAGGCGGCCAGCGGCTGGCCGGTGGAGTCTTGCGGCGCCGGCCCCAGCGACCATCCGCCTTCCCTTGTGTAGCGCACGAGCACCGCCCCGGCGCCTTCACCTCCCGCGCCGCCGGGCACGCCCACGCCCCAGGTCTCATACGCTCCAGGCGCGCCGACTTCCACTGGGGTGGCGCCGATCATCGTGACGTTGCGCGCGGGGATCGAGGCGTCGGTCTGCGGCGTCGGTAGCTCCCCCCCCTGCGCAGCGGCGCGCGGGGCGCCGCCGGAGCCGGTCAGGAGGCCGGTCAGCACGAGCACGAGCGCGCCCGCGAGCCCAAGCGCGCTCAGGATCGACGCCGGTCGCAGAAGCGCCGCGCTCGCATGCGCCCGCCGGCCCCTCAAGGCAGCAATTCCGATCCGCCGGAGAATGGAATCCCGCCCACCCGCGGCAGCACGGCCAGGCCGGTGGAGACGATCGTGGTGCCGGCGCCTTCGCCGTGTGCGGGGGCCGTGGGCAGTGGCGCAAGCGGGTGCGTCTGCATGTCCAGCTTGGTCGGCCAGCGCCGAGGGTCCAAACGCAGCAGCAGCCTGCGGCTGCCGGCTGCGAGCGTGCGCATCGGCGTGGCCGCGACGACGCGCCGGCGGCGCTTGGCGATCAGGCGGATGCGCGCCTTCACCGCGAGGTGGAAGCGCAGTTCGAGCGTCGTGCGGCCGACGAGCCGGCTGTGGAGGTGGGAGAGCAGCGGCAGCGCGACCCGCGATTCGCTCGCGGACTTCGGGGCTACGGCCAGGAGGCCGCCGTAGGGAGGGGGTCCTTCGACCAGTCCGGAGTTGTCGGGCGGCGGCGCGTCCGGAGGGACCTGTGGCAGCCCCTGGTCCGGGGGACGGTAGGTGATGAGGCCGGCGAATGCGGGATCGGTGTCGAGAGGGAGGCTCCTTTCGCCTGCCGGCGCGAGGTGGAACAGCCACCCCTGCGTGGTCGCGAGCCAGCAGTCGTGAGGGGCGGGGCAGGCGATCTTTGCGGCGGCGCCCCGGCCCCCGACACCGCCGGAGGGCAGCGTCTGTGCTTCTGAGACCTTTCCTTCGGCCGAGATGCTCGCCACCAGAGCCGAGGCGGTGGGATTTGGTCGCTGCGCATCGGAGGGCGAGTCGAGCCCCAGCCAGGCGCTGTCCGTGCCCGGCTCGGCGGCGATCGCCTCGACGGCCTCGTTCGGGAAGAGCACGGCCCCCGAGGGGTGGGTCGCGGGTCCGAGCAGCTGGCTCCATTTCCCCGCGGCGCGACGCACGACCGTCACCTGCCCGCCTCCGGCCGCTCCCCAGAGGGCCCCGTCGGCGGCGCCGAGATGCAGGAAGTCCAGGACGTTCGACCCTTCGCCCCCACTCAGCGGCAGGCCGCGTTCGGGCTTGAACGTCGGTTGCACCCCTTCGGGATTGATGCGATGGACGACGGGCGCTTCGAGCTGTTCTTCGGCGACGCGATCTTCGGGCGAGATGCGCACGCTCTCATACAGGTGTTCTTCGAACAGGCGCATGTCCTCGACCGCATGCCCTTCGGCGGGGTAGGGTTCGGTTTCCAGCGAGCTGCCGTTCCAGTGCAGGTGGAAGGCTCCGATCTGTGGTTCTGGCAGCGGATCGCCCGCGAACCAGCAGTCCGTCGCGGTGATGCACCCCGCCGCGTGCATTTCCCGGTAGGAGTCGGCCTGGAAGGCGGGATGGGCGTAGGAGGCCACGACCTGGCCGCCCGCGAAGTGGCAGAGGGTGTTGTCTTCCAGCGGTGGGATGCCTCCCGATCCAGCTTCGACCTGCCCCGGTCGGCCGTCTGAGACGGTCCAGAGCTCGTCGGGTCCGGCCCAGGCGATGCGCCCGTCGGTCGCGCCGCAGACCGTCGCGAGCTCGTGCCATTCGCTGCCGTTGTACGCCCACAGGCCGGGCGGGATCGTGGGTGGGTTGCCGGCAGTGCTCAGCAGCCCCCGATTCGGCGCCCAGAACTCGATGTCGCCGATCTTGCCGAGGCCGATCGGGGCCGGCGATTCCTGCACACCCGGAGGCGACTTTGGAGGTCTCGGCTGTTCGAGCCGCCAAGCCACACCGCCTTCGGGCCCTTCCGCCGAGGCGTACGCGACCTGCACCGCGAGCGCGAGCGCGAGGGCGAGGACGAGGGCGATAGCCATGGCGACCGCGATGGCGAGCGCGGGCACCGCGCGAAGGGGGAGCGCTCTGCTCATCGCCGCCGGCCTCCGTGGGCACCCCTGCTCGAGCGTCGCGAGGCACGGGCCGTGCGCAGGAATGACACCGCGATGCTTTGGCGTAGGTTCGGCTTGCCGGGCGTCACGAAGAGGAGGCTCGCGGTCGCCGAGAAACCGCCGCGCTGGGATGCAAGCGCGGCGTAAGGCTTGGCGAGCCTCAGCACCAGCGTCGCCAGTTCCCCGGGCTGGGTGAGCGTGGTGGCCGCGGCGACGGTCCGAGCGGCGACCGTCGCGCGCGCATACCCGCGTTGGAGGGCGGCGCGGCTGGAACGGCGCACGTGCCCGCGCGGGCCCGAAGAGCGGCGCGCGCGTCGCGACGCGCGCGATCGGTCCGCGGATCGGAGCAGGACCGCGCTCTTGGCGGTGGCGCGCAGCGCTCCACTCCCCGGAGCCTCGACGTAGAGCAGCACGCTTCCATCGGGGCGTGACAGCGCGGTCACGCTCAGGCTCGGCGCGAGCGCAAGCGAAGGGTCGGCGGGCGTGGGCGAGATGGACGAGAAGGTCGGAAGCGAGCCGAAGACCTGGCGTTCGACGAGGAAAGCGTCGCTGCCGTCGAGCGCTCCGCCTTCTTCGACGGGAGGTGTGTTGCCGTCGCCCCATACCAGGTTGGAGGCGGTGGAGGAGAACGCGAGGATGTTCCCGTCGGCGGAGAAGGAGGGCGAGAGCGCGCCGTCGCCTTCGTTTTCGTAGGGGTCCTGACCTGTGGGCTTGGGCAGGTGGGGGTGCTCGCTCGGACCGCCTTCGTAGCCCTGGGTGACGCGCGTGAGCGTGTGATTGCGAAGGTCGGCGTCGAACAGTTCACCCATCCCCGGTTCTGCCGCGGGCGCACTGACGTACGCGGGCGAGCCGAGCGGAAACTGGGTGCGCCTGGTGGCGAATGCGACCTGGTCCCCGCCGGGCGAGATGTCGAAGTCGGAGATCGATGCGGTGTCCGCAACGCCTGCCGATTCGCCGCCCGCGAGCTCGGTGAGCGGAGTGAGCACCTGATCGCGGGTGGGGCGGGTGGGGTTCGAATGCATGTTCGCGACATAGATATCGCTGGCCTGGCCGAGCTGGCCTCTGCCGAAGTTCGCCCCGAGCGAGACGAGCGGCGCCCGGGAGATGAACGCCACGGTGTACCCGTCCGCGCTCAGCCGCGGCACGAAGCTGGCTGTCGCCCCGCCCACCAGGATCCCCGAGGGGTTGGCTCCTTCCGGCGTGACGAACGGGCCCTGACAGGGGTCCGACGGCGAGGGACTCTGTGGGAGGACGGCCTCCCCGCTCGCGAGGCATCCGGGGCTCAGTGGATCGGAGCCCCCCGTCACCCGCTCGATCGGCGTTTCCGAGCCGGGCTCGATGCGCCGCCAAAGCGGCTCCGTGTAATGCGGTTCTCGAGCTTCTCCGGGAAGCATCGGCGCCTGCTCGCCCACATCCGCGCCCATCCACGCGACCGTGGATCCGTCGGTGCTGAGCGACGCGCCCGGGGGAGGGTCCGCACCATATTTTCCGTATGCGGGAGGAGGATTGAAGCCGATCCCCGCGCCAGGGTAGACGGCGCCGTACTGCGCGGTTCCCTCCGTCCCCGACACGGGTGCTTCGGTCGTCTGGCCGGTGGCCGGTTCGTAGCGCCCGCTGACGAGCTTGGTGGTGTCGGTTGCCAGGTAGCGGACAGCGACCTGCAGCGCGGGAGTCTTCGGTTCGGAGGGCGTCTGCGGGTCGGTGAGATCGGAGACCGCGGTCGTCACGAACGCCACCTCCCGCCCGTCGGCGCTGATCGCCGAGCGTCCGATCGCGACCGATCCAGTGGACGTGGACGTCCCGGCGTACGTCAGCGGCGCTTCGGAACCGCTCGGCGCGGAGACCACAGTAAATGGACAGTGCGCAGGGGGGGCTTCGCAATGCCCGGACGCGGGCACCGGTGACTCCATGTCGCGTACGTAGACGTTGACCGCTTCCTGCTGTGGGTGTTCGTCGGGCCGGCCGTTGGTGATCGCGGGCAGGCGAGCCCCTTCGTTGGTGGTGAAGCTGATGTAGCGACCGTCTTCGCTGATCGAGGGCAGCTCCGCATCGCCGCCCGCGACCTGTTCGACCTGTCCCGTCGCCAGGTCGCGCCGCCAGACGCCGGTGACGCCGCCGAAGGAACCGTCGTAGGCCACGTAGCGCCCGTCGAGCGAGATCGAGGGGTCGTGGACGTGGTCGGCCTGCTGGGGTTCGCCCACGCTCGGCACGAGACCCTCCGAGGCGAGCGAGATCGGCCCGAAGACATCCGCACCCGCCGGCGCGGCCGCGAAGAGCACGGCCGCGGTGAGGGCCCAGACCAGCGCTGCCACGACGAGCCGGGGCGACACACCGCGGTGCCGGCCAGTGTGCACGTCAACACCCCGTCTCATCGCACGCTCACCCACTCGCGCACGGTCCCCCGATTGCCGATCCTGTCGCGCACGCGCACGATCACCCGGTAGGTGCCCTGGTGGGCGTAGCGATGGGAGAGCGTCGTCCTTCCCCGCGCGCGACTGCCGTCACCGAAGCTGACGCTCACCGCGTGGGCGTCGACGCCCGCGTAGGGGTCGCGCACGCGCACGGTCACCGCCGAGCCGCCACGGGTGCGCGTGACCTTGACCGTCGGTGGCAACCCGGCGACACGCAGCGTCGAGGGCGCAGAGAGCGTCGAGGAGCCGCCGGCGTCGGTGGCGAGCACCTGCACGCTGTGGCGGCCCGAGCCCAGGCCACGCGGGTCGAGGTGCAGCTCGAGGGCACCGGCGGGCGTGGGCTCCACGCGGCCGTCGAGCACGACGTGGTAGCTGAGCGGTCCGTCCGCACTGGGCGCCGGCAGCCATGAGACGACCGCCTGCGCGGGCCTCACCCAGCCCTTGGGGAGATTGAGGATCGACGCGACCGGCGGCGCCGTGATCTGCGCCGCGACGATCGCCGCGTCGCCGAGCTGCCCCTGCCGGAACACCACCAAGCCATCTCCCAGCCCCGAGCGCCCGACGGCGAGCTCGCCGACTTCCCCGCCCGCGCCGCCGCTCACGATCGCTGTCTGCACGGCGCCAGCGGGGAAGTCCTCGCGCACGGCCACCGCCGGATGCCCCTGCGCGTCGGCGCTCGGCCACGCCGAGACCCCTCCGCCGGCGGGATTCATCACGCTCGCCGCGTACGGTTCGGCGCCCGCGAACGGCGATCCCAAAGAGAGCGCGCCCGACAGCCCCTTGTCGTCGCCCTCGATCACGCGCGGCGTGCCGTTGCTGTCGTAGAGCAGGCGCATGCCCTGCTTTGCGTCGATGTCGATGCTCGGCGGTCCGATC
Organism: Solirubrobacterales bacterium; assembly: GCA_044446505.1. Taxonomy (GTDB): domain Bacteria; phylum Actinomycetota; class Thermoleophilia; order Solirubrobacterales; family Solirubrobacteraceae; genus Palsa-744. Next base: position 5,393 of record JBIOEY010000052.1, on the reverse strand, counting down.
GCCGCCCCCTTGCCGCCGGACACGGCGGAGTCGACGACGCTCGCGCCCAGAAACTCACCCCCGTTGGCAGATTCTCCATCGGGCAGCGTGTTCAGGAAGATGCGCGGCCCGGGCAGCGGCGATCCCAGCCCGACCGCCTGCCGGTAGGCGACCTCGGCTTGGCCGAGTCGCGAGAAGGCGACGCTGGGTGCGTCGGCGTCGTCGCCGATCGGCGCGCCTGCGAAGCTCGTCGCGGTCACCGGAAGCACGTAGTCGAGGGTGCTCCCGAAGATGCGCCTGGCCCAGATGCGCGCCACCCCTTCGATGTCGGGCTCCTGCCATACGACGATGCCGCTGCCGGTGGGACCGATCGCGATCCGCGGCGCGTTGGCCTGCGTGGGCGGGCGCATCGAGATGCCCGAATTGCGGTTGATCGCGCCCAGGCCCGACCAGCGCCGGCCGTTGAAGTGCGCCACGCGCACCTGCTCGACCACGTCGCCTGGGCGCAGCAGCGGGACGTTGGAGACGGAGGTCTCCACCACCCTGTAGACGACGTCGGCCTGGCCCGTCGTGCTCACCGCGAGATCGGGGCTCGTGCCGGTCGCTTCTTCGATGTTCTGATCGACGATTGTCGCCTGGCCGAACTGCGACCCGCCGGGGCCGAGCAGCGCGCCCAGCAGCTCGTACACCGGCTTGCCTTCCTTGGTGGCGAAGGGCGTAGCCCACACGACCACCAGATCGCCGCCTTCCGCGGCGCCGATTCGCGGCCAGCTCGCGGCAAACGACTCTTCGGTGTCCACTCGGACCGGCGCCAGCCAGCGGCCTTCGACGTAGCGGGAGACGAACACGTGGGGAACCCCTTCGACGCGCTTGAGGTAGACGACCCCGCCGGTGCCGTCTTCGGCCATCGCGACGCCGCCGAAGCCGACGATCGCTTCGCTGGGGCCGTCGAGCGTTACGGCTGGCAGGATCACCGCATGTGCGCAGGCGACGGGAAGGCCGAGCACCAGGGCCGCGCAACCTGCGGCGAGTGTGATCCTCGGCCAGCCGCGCATCTCAGGAGGTCGATTTGTTGAGGGCCCCGGGCGTCTTGTTGTAGGCGCAACGGAAGTTCTCGGGGTTGACGACCGGCTCGGAGCCGGCGAAGCCGCCCTTGTTGCCATTGTCGTAGACGGTCACGTACTGCAGCGATTCGGGCAGCGGGTTCGCGGGCAGCGGGATCGGGTTGGGCTGGCCCTGGCGGGGGTTGCCAGTCGCCCCTTCGCTGACGCCCTCGAAGCCGGCGGCCGCGGAGCCGGCTTCGGTCGTGACGAGCGTGGAGCTCATTTCGCGCTGGTCCTGCAGCCCGCGGCTCGGGTCGAGCGGGATCGTCGCGGTCAGGGGGGAGTCGTGGATCGTGGACTCGAGCTTCACGCTGGCCGCCGCGCCGAGCAGCTCCGAGGCCGAGGGCAGCCAACCGCCTTCTTCCTCGCACTTGTTGCTGGCCCAGATGAAGTTGTTCTTGCCGAGCTCCGCATTGGTGAGCGGGAAGGGCGCCGATTCCATGCACCACGTCCCGAGGTCGACCGTGTTCGGCGGGCACGCCGGCTTGAGCTGTTCAGCGGTCCTGCCGTCGAGCCGCTTCGCGTTCCTGGCCGTGCCCACGGCGGGGATCGCCGAGGCTGGAAACTTCCCGTTGCGGCCCAGCAGCAGCAGCCCGCCGGCGTGGGGCTTGGAGCTGACCGGATGCCCGGCGAGGGCGCCAACCACCGCGTGGCGAGCGGCGTCGGCGAGTCCGGTGGTGGAGAACACGAGCGCGACCAGCGAGATTACGAGCGGCGCCCTGTTCGACACCCTCCTCACGGGTGCTCCCCACTCCCCTCCGTCGAGGGGGAGGCGCGGCGCACCTCGCGCAGATCCTCGAGCGTGACCTCTTGCACGGTGGAGAGCACGGCCTCCAGGGCCACGCCCGAGAGGGTCTCCTGCTCGAGCAGCGCGGTGGCGGTCTCCTCGACGGCGCCCCAGTTGCGGTCGAGCACCACCGCGGCGCGTGCCTCGGCGTCGCCGACCAGGCGCTCGACCTCGTTGTCGATCACGTTGAGCGTCTCGGGCCCCACCGAGCCGAGGTCCTGCAGCGAGGCGCCGAGGAACACCTCGCCGCTCTTCTCGCCGATCGTCACGAGGCCCAGGGCGGGGGACATCCCGAACGAGGTGACCATCGAGCGCGCGAGCGCGGTGGCGGCGTGCAGGTCGTCGTGGACGCTGGTCGAGTGGTTCCCGAAGGCGATCCGCTCCCCCGCGAGGCCGGCGAGAATCGAGATCAGCTGGCGGTGCAGGTCGGGCTCACTCATGATCACCTGGTCGCGGTCGGTGAGCATGTGCGCGGCGGTGCCGAGCTGCCGGCCGCGCGCGACGATCGAGAGCTTGCGCGTCGAGGTCGTCTGTCCCAGCGCGTCGGTCACCACCGCGTGCGCGGACTCGTGGATCGCGATCAGCCAGCGCTCCTCGGCACTCAGGATGTGGCGCTTGGCGGGGCCCGCCACGACGCGGTCGATCGCCTCCTCGAGCGTCGCCTGATTGATCTCGACGCGGCCGTCGCGCACGCTCAGCAGGGCGGCCTCGTTGATCACGTTGGCGAGCTCCGCGCCGCTGAAGCCGGGGGTCTGGCGCGCGACCTCATCCAGCGAGGCGTCCGGTGTGAGCGGGCGCTTGTCGCCGTGCAGGCGCAGGATCTCAAGGCGCCCATGCACGTCGGGGTTGTCGATCACGATCTGGCGATCGAAGCGCCCGGGGCGCAGCAGCGCGGGGTCGAGGATGTCGGGCCGGTTGGTGGCCCCCATCACCACAAGGCCCCCATCGCCGGCGAAGCCGTCCATCTCCACGAGGATCTGGTTGAGCGTCTGCTCGCGCTCGTCGTTGCCCTGCCCGATGCCCGCGCCGCGCTTGCGCCCGGCGGCGTCGAGCTCGTCGATGAAGATGATCGCGGGGGCGGCCTTGCGGGCCTTGCGGAAGAGGTCACGCACTCTCGCCGCTCCCACGCCGACCAACGACTCCACGAAGTCCGAGCCCGAGAGCGAGAAGAAGGCCGCGTCGGCTTCGCCCGCGACCGCCTTGGCGAGCAGCGTCTTGCCGGTCCCGGGCGGCCCCACGAGCAGCACCCCCTTGGGGGCGGCGGCCCCCACGCTCAGGTACTTCTGCGGTTCGGCGAGGTAGTCGCGGATCTCGCGCAGCTCGGCCACCGCCTCGCCGGCGCCGGCGACGTCGGAGAACGTGATGCGGTCGGACGTGCCCTTGCCCTTCTTCTTGCCTTTGCCGGCGAACTGCGAGAAGCCGGCAATGCCGCCCGCGGCGCCCTCGGTGCCGAGCCGCATGAACAGCGAGAACAGACAGACGAGCAGCAGGATCGGGATCAGGAACTGCACGACGATCGTCTTGGTGCCCTTCCCCGACTGCTGGTCGACCGCCACCGTGGCGCCGCTTGAGAGCAGTTCGTGCAGCAGCTGCTGGGTCTGGGCGCCGGAGGAGGGATAGGCGGCCCACAGCGGCTGCAGTACGCCGGCCCCGGGCACCGGGACCAGGACGGTGCTGACGCGGATCTTCCGCTTGCCCTTGACCGTGACCGGCGTGCGCACGGTCCGCCGCGTGGAGGGGGGCACGACTCCCGCGGGGGAGAGCCGCGGAGCGGCGGCGGTCGTGACGATCTCGACGCGGTTGTCGTGGTCGAGCAGCAACGCATTGGCGATGTCTTTGTGCTTGGCGAGCGTCTGCACGGTGTTGATCGGCACCTCCGTGCCCAGGCTGCTCGGCTTGATGTCGCCGAGCAGCGTGGCGAACGCGATCGCGAGGCCGATCGAGGCGATCAGCAGGAACAGCGCGATCGGGTCGCGCAGGGCCACACGACGCACGTTCTGCGCGAACGCGCCGAGCGTCGCGAGCACGGGGCTGCGGCGCTTGGCCAGGCCCGAGCGCACCGGCGGTCGGACGGGCCCGCCGGGCCGGCCGTTGGCGCGTCCGTTGCCGGCGGCCGAGGGCTGCCCGGGCGCAGGCGGGGGTGAGCTGTCGTGGGGGCTTGGCTGGTCGGTCATGGCTGGTCGCCTCGGCCGGCCGTGGCCGCGGTGAGGGATCCGTGCGGCGGCCGAGAGGCGCCGGGGCCACCAGATTTACAGCAGGCCAGGAGAAAGGGAAGGCCCCTTCACAAAAACGAAACATCGCAAGCGGGAACCACCGCGGCTTACCCATTTTGTTCACCATATTTTCTCCATTCGGCCACCACCTGTTCACGTGAGTGGTGGGCGCCCAACCGAGACTGTGGCCCCGTCGAGGGAAGACTCTCCGCGTCCATCCCGCGCTGCCCGACGCCCAGCGTCCCATGACGCCCACACCTGCCCTGACCCCAAGCAAAGGAGCTCAATGTGCGCGCGCACCGCACCCTCATAATCTCGCTGATCCTCGCGCTCGTCCTCGCCGTGCCGGCGGCCGCCGCGGCCAGGCGCCTGATCATCGGCGGGTCGACGTCCGTGCTTCCCCTCGCCCAGAAACTCGCCGCGGCCTACCACCACGCGTATCCGCGGATCGCCGAACCCAAAGTGGGGGGCGGCCAGTCGGACATCGGGATCAGCGGCGTCGCCGGCGGCCGCTTCGACATCGGCGACTCCTCGCGCGACCCCCTCAGCACGGACCCCCACGGGCTGACGTTCACCAAGATCGCCCAGGACGGGATCTGCGTGATCACCAATTCCAAGAACCCGATCTCCAACCTCTCCCAACAGACGATCCAGGGCATCTTCACCGGGTCGATCCGCGACTGGAGCCAGGTCCCCGGCGCGCGGGTCTCCGGCCCGATCGACCTGTTCGACCGCGACGGCGCGTCGGGTACTCAGGACGCCTTCAAGAACATCTTCCTGGGCGTGACCCTCGCGATCTCCCCCAGCGCGAGCGCGGAGACCTCCAACGGGCTCGAGCAGAGCCAGGTGAGCACCGACCCGAACGCGATCGGCTTCGTCTCCCTCTTCTACACCTCGGGGGTCAACCCGGTCGGCTATCAGGGCGTGCCGTGCACCCTGCGCAACGCCAAGACCGGGCAGTACGGCGGGGTGCGCAACTTCTGGATGGTGACCAAAGGCAAGCCCAAGGGCGAAGCGGCCAAGTTCCTCAAGTGGGTGATCAAGCCCGGCAACAGGACGGTCCGGGCGATCGTCAACTCGAGCTGGATCGCGATCTACTAGTGGCCCGCGGCGCCGATCATCGCTGATGCTCGCCGGCGACCGTCAGCGCGCCGGCCGTCGGACCACTGAGGCCAGGCTGGACCAGCGCGCCGAGCGTACGCTCGGCGCGCCGATACGTCTTGGCGGCGGCTCGGGGGCGTATCCGGTGGAGTGCGCCGGCGGGCAACGCTGCTAGTGGTTGGCGATACAGCTGGAGCTGATTTTCTTTTT
>JBIOEY010000051.1:0-14870 GCA_044446505.1 Solirubrobacterales bacterium | reverse complement strand
GACAAGAGCGGAGCCCCGCCCGCCCGGCGAGCGGTCGCTCCGCGGCCGTCCCCGCGGCCGCCGCCCCTCTCCTCGATGATGGCGGCGACCCCGCTGGTGCAGGAGCCGCGGCCGAGCATGGTCGGCGAGCGCGTGAACTCGCAGGGCTCGCGTAAGGCGAAGGAGCTGCTGCTCGCCGACGACTACGACGGCCTCGTGCAGATCGCGGAGGACCAGGTGACCGGCGGCGCCCACGTGCTCGACCTGTGCGTGGCATTGACGGAGCGCCAGGACGAGGACGAGCAGATGCGCCTAGTGGCGAAGAAGGTCTCGCTCACCCAGCCGGCCCCGATCCAGATCGACTCGACCGAGCCGGAGGTGATCGAGATGGCGCTCGAGCAGATCCCGGGGCGCGCGATCGTGAACTCGGTGAACCTCGAGGCGGGGCGCGCGAAGCTCGACCGCGTGGTGCCGCTCGCGCTCGCGCACGGTGCGGCGCTGATCGCGCTGACGATCGACGAGGTGGGGATGGCGAAGACGGCGGAGCGCAAGGTGGAGGTGGCCAGGCGCATCCGCGACCTGTGCTGCGAGGAGCATGGCCTCGATCCGGAGCTGTTGATCTTCGACTGCCTCACGTTCACGTTGACGACCGGCGACGAGGAGTGGCGCCCGTCGGCCGTCGAGACGATCGCGGGCATCAGGGCGATCAAGGAGCAGATCCCTCACGTGAAGACCTCGCTGGGGGTCTCGAACGTCTCCTTCGGCGTGTCCCCCGGCGCGCGCGCGGTGCTCAACTCGGTGTTCCTGCACCACTGCGTGCAGGCGGGCCTCGACCTCGCGATGGTCAACCCCAACCACATCACCCCCTACGGGGAGATCTCCGACGTCGAGCGCGAGTTGGCCGACGACCTGGTGTTCAACCGCCGCGAGGACGCGCTGGAGCGCTTCATCGCGCACTTCGAGTCCCAGGGCGAGCAGGAGACCCAGAGCGCGGTGGACCCCACCGAGGGGATGGAGCCCGAGGAGGCGCTGCACTTCCACATCCTGCGCCGCCGCAAGGAGGGCGTCGAGGATTGGATCGACCGCAGCGTGGAGAAGCTCGGGGCGGTCCCGACGCTCAACGAGGTGCTGCTGCCGGCGATGAAAGAGGTGGGCGACAAATTCGGCGCGGGCGAGCTGATCCTGCCGTTCGTGCTGCAGTCCGCGGAAGTGATGAAGCGGGCGGTGGCGCAGCTGGAGAAATACCTCGACCGGATCGAGGGCTACACGAAGGGGACGGTGGTGCTGGCGACGGTGTTCGGCGACGTGCACGACATCGGCAAGTCGCTGGTGAACACGATCCTGACGAACAACGGCTACACGGTGGTGGACCTCGGCAAGCAGGTCCCGATCCAGACGATCCTCGACGCGGCGCAGGAGCACCAGGCGACCGCGATCGGGCTCTCCGCGCTGCTCGTCTCCACCTCCAAGCAGATGCCGGCGTGCATCCAGGAGCTGCACGCGAAGGGCCTCGAATACCCCGTGCTGATCGGCGGGGCGGCGATCAACCGCGCGTTCAGCTACCGCGCGCTGTTCCCGGGCGGCAAGGAGTCGCAGGAGATTTACGAGCCGGGGGTCTTCTACTGCAAGGACGCCTTCGAGGGCCTCGCGGTGATGGACCAGCTGATCGACGAGCAGGCGCACAAGGCGCTGCTCGGCAAGCTGCGCACGGGCGCGGCGGAGTTCCGCGCGAAGGGCGAGGCGCCAGTCGAGGAGGTGAACCTCGCCGACGACTCGGTGCGCTCCCCGGCGCGCACCGACGTCCCCGTGCCCACCCCCCCCTACTGGGGGGTGCGGGAGATCCCGGTGAACCTCGACGAGGTCTACAGCCACCTCGACACACACGTGCTGTTCAAGCTGCACTGGGGCGGGCGCGGCGTCAAGGGGGAGGCGTGGCGCGAGCTTCTGGAGAGCGACTTCCGCCCGCGCCTGGAGCGGATGTGGCGCGATCAGGACTATCTACACCCGCGCGCGCTGCTGGGCTTCTTCCCGTGCTACAGCAAGGGCAACGACATCGTCGTGCTCGACCCCGAGGATCGCGCCACCGAGCTCACGCGCTTCGTCTGCCCGCGCCAGCCGAAGGGCGACCGCCTCTGCCTGGCGGACTTCTTCCGCCCGGCTAACGAGGACGGCTCGCCACCGGAGGAGCTCGACGTGATCGCGGTGCAGGCGGTGACGGTGGGCTCGGAGGTGACGGAGCTGATGGCGAAGTTGGAGTCGGACGGATCTTTCGCCGAGCAGCTGTTCGTCCACGGCCTCGGCGTCCAGACCGCGGAGGGGCTCGCGGAGTGGTTGCACCACGAGGCGCGCACGATGCTCGGCATCCCCGCCGCGCAGGGCCGGCGCTACTCGTGGGGCTACCCCGCGGTGCCCGAGCAGGCCGAGCACCTGAAGGTGGAGAAGCTGCTCGGCCTCTCCGACATCGGGATGCGCATCACCGAAGGCGGCTACGCCCCCGAGCCCGAGCAGTCCACGCTCGCGCTCGTCGCCCACCACCCCCAGGCGATCTACTTCGGCACCCGCCAGGGCCGCCTCCTCCCCAACGGCTCCCCCGACGACCTGATCAAGGGCTCCCCGCGCGACCCCTCGCTGTTCTCAGCAGGCGACAGCGCACCCGTGCTCGGCGACGACGATCCCCCAGACGGGGCGGTTGAGTCCGAGGACGAGCCGGCGATGGCCGGCTGAGCGCGACAGCCACTGTCCCGTCACGACCCTCGGGTCGGATAGAGGTATGTGGCAAAGAAGGTTCACGAGGTGATCTCAATCCTCGAAGCGCACGGCTGGAAGGAGGTGCGCGAGCGTGGAAGCCATCGCCATTTCAAGCATCCCAACCGCTCACCCGTGGTCACTGTGGCGGGCAAGAGAGGCGATACGATGAAGCCAGGCACGTTGGCGGAGATAAGACGTAAATCTGGAATCGAGGAGCTGCGATGACCGAGTACCTAGTCATCTATGAGACCGGTGAGGACGGAGGTTGGGGAGCCTACTCTCCTGACGTCCCGGGCTGTGTGGCGGCCGGCCAGACCAAAGAGGAGGTCGAAAAACTCATGCGCGAGGCACTTCCAGACCACATCGCCTTGATGCGCGAGGTGGGCGAGCCTGTGCCCGAGCCACATCACGTGGCCGGATCGATAGCCGCCTGAACGTCAAAGCCACAGCCGGCGCCGGCCCGGGTGTGACCAGCACGCGTGCGCCGCACTACGCGCGCGACGTCACGCCGCTGCCCCCCGGCAGCGGGGACAGCCTGACGGGGGTGGCGTGCATGGTGCGCAGGCGGACCTCCTTCCAGGAGAGGCCCTCCTTGACGAGGGCGGGCATGCCCATGATCACGGCGGTGGCGACCTCGACGGCCTGGAGGATGATCCCGTAGGCGACGGCGTCGGGTGTGGAGACGTGGTAGGCGCCCGCGAGCACAGCGACGCAGGCGGCCTGGAAGACGCCCACGTTGGCGGGGGTGGCGGGCACGGCAGCGGTGACGTTTACCGCGAACAGCACGCCCGCGGCGCCGGCGATGCCCACGCGATGGTCGAGGCCGAGCGCCATCAGCAACAGCCAGCAGGAGGCGCACTGCAGCGCCCAGGCCGAGAGCTGCACCGTCGTGGCCACCGCCGCGTGGCGCGGCCGGCGAAAGACGCGCAGGCCCTCGCGCACGCGCAACAGCGAGCGGCGCAGCCCCGCCACCAGGGAGTGCAGCCGCGTGAAGCGGGAGACGGCGGAGCGGGGCAGCAGCACCGGCGCGAGCACCACCGCGACCAGCGCGGCGAGCGGCACGAGCGCCGCGGCGAGCAGCGCCCCGTCGTGGCCGCGCAGGAGGGGGACGCCGGAGAGCATCGCGGTCCCGAGCAGGGCGAGCGCGAGCAGGTTGAGCAGCGTCTGGGAGACCATCGTGCCGAGCACGATCGGGAGCGTCTCGCGGGGGCGGCCGATGCGGCGCGCGACGATCAGCGCGCGCGAGGGCTCCCCCAGGCGGGCGGGCAGGGTGGCGGACATCAGCACCCCGATGAAGGTTCCCTGCAGCGCGTCCCGCCGCCGCGCCGGGCGCCAGGTGGGGGCGGCGGCGAGGATCGCGTGCCAGGCGAGGCCGCGCACGACCATCGAGGCGCACATCAGCCCGAGACCCGCGGCCACCAGCCCGGGGCTGGAGGCGACGAGGCTCGTGAGCACCCGGCCCACCCCGATCCGCGAGAGCGCGCTCAGCGCCAGCGCGAGGCCGGCGAGCGAGACGACGGCGAGCGCGCCGCGGCGGGCCGTGCGCAGCGCGCGCCGCGGGGCCTGCTGCGCGAGCTCAGGCTCGAGGCTGGGCAGCCGCTTGGCGGGCACACGCGGAAGCAGGTCGGCGGGGGCGAGCCCGCTGCGCACCGCGAGGCGCCCGGCTCGCGTGCGAGCGCGCCCCACGGCGAGCGCCTGGTCGTAGACCTCGAGCACCTCGGCGGCGACGTGGGGCCACGCGAAGCGCTCGGCGCGCTCGCGGGCCGCCGCCGCCATCTGCGCGCGCCGGGCGGGGTCGAGCGCGAGCACGCGCAGCGCCTCCGCGAGCGCCCGCGCATCGCCGCGGGGAGTGAGCAGGCCGTCGCAGCCGTCGCGCACCACGTCGCGGTAGCCGGCGATGTCCGACGCCACCACGGGCGTGCCGGCGGCGAACGCCTCGGTGAGCACCATCCCGAAGCTCTCGCTCCCCAGGGAGGGCGCGCAGAGCACCTCGGCGCGTGCCAGCTGCGCGGCCTTCTCGTCCTCGGAGACCTTGCCCAGGGCGCGCACGCCGCGATCGTCGAGCAGCAGCGGCGCCACGTCCTCGGGCTCGGCCCCCACGAGCGTGAGCGTGGCCGGTACGTGCTCGCGCAACGCCTCGAACGCGCCCAGCAGCACCGACAGCCCCTTGCGCTCGACGGCCTGGCCGACGAACAGGATGCGCAACGGCGCGGGCACAGCGCGATCCGCTCCGGCCCGCTCCCAGTCCGCGACACCGAAGCGCGCGTCCCCGTTGCGATCCCCACCGACCACGGCCAGAGGACCCAGAGCGGATTCCGCCGGGGGACCGACGTCGGTCGGCCCGAGGTGCACACCGTTGGGCACGATCCGGTAGCGCCCGCCGAAGAAGCGCCGCGCGGTCCAGGCGGCCGCCTCGGAGACGGCGATCCGCGCGTGCAGCCGGTTCATACGCCGCCGCGCCCCGAGCGCCACCCCGATCCCGTTGGTGAGAGCGTTCTCGGAGAAGCTGTGGAAGGTGCCCACCATGGGGATGCCCTCCGCGCAGCTGGAGGCATACCAGCCGACGAGGGGCACCACGGGCTCGTGGACGTGCACGAGGTCATAGCCACCAGTCTGCAGCTCGCGCCACAGGGCGAGCGCGGAGTCGACGGTGGCCGCGAGGTTCGAGACGGCCCCATTGGCGGCAAATCCTGTCGAGCGTCCAAGTGGCACGAGCCGATCGGGTATCGGCATCCGTTGTGGGCGCGCCCCCCGGTGCATCCAGCGCGCGAGCGCGTCGTCGGGGTCGAAGGGCGCGAGGATCCGCGCGTCGTGGCCGGCCGCCTGGAGCTCGTCGGCAAGCGCCTTGATGTGGCGCGTGACGCCGCCCGGGTACGTCCACGAGTAGGGCGACACGAGCGCGATCCGCACACGTGAACTTTAGCCCCTCCGCTCCCGGATGCTCTATTCGGCACCCCGAAGCGTCGATCCGCGACTCGCCCGGGCGGGCATGCAGGTCTGCGCACCCGAGGGCTTGTAGCCTGTGGGCCAATGAGCGAGCGCCACTTCGTGAAGTACACGTTCCTGAAGCTCGACCCGGCGTGGCGGCGCCTGGACTCCGAGCGCCGCGCGCAGGACAAGCGGGAGTTCATCGCGGCGTGCGAGGACTTCGCAGATGGGCACCTGCTGCAGTCCTTCTCGCTCGTGGGCACCCGCGGAGACGCGGAGCTACTGCTGGTCGCCGAGGCGGAGAACCTCGACCGCATCCACGAGTTCCACGTGGTGCTGTTGCAGAGCGGACTGATGCAGTGGGCGGACACGCCCCACTCGTTCCTGGGGATGCGCAAGAGCTCGGAGTACTCCGATGAGCGGCGCACCGCACCGCGCGGCTTCCGCGGCAAGTACGTGTTCGTCTACCCGTTCGTGAAGTCGCGCGAGTGGTACGCGCTGCCCGCGGAGGAGCGCTGGCGGATCATGCAGGGGCACATCGCGGTGGGGCGCGAATACCCGGGGGTGGACAACCACACGACCTACTCCTTCGGCCTCGACGACCAGGAGTTCGTGGTGGCGTTCGACACCGACGACGTGGGCACGTTCCTGGACCTCGTGCAGCGCCTGCGCACCACGGAGGCCTCGCGCTACACGGTGCGCGACACGCCGAGCTTCACGTGCATCGCCGCCTCGCTCCCGCGCGCGCTGAACGCGCTCGACGGTGAGCCGGTCGCGCTCGAGACAACGGCGCTGCCCTCTGTCTAAACGCGGCCTCACACACCTGCGCAGAGCCGATCCGGTGTTGGCCGCGGTGATCGAGGCGGTCGGTCCAAAGCTCCGGGACGCTCGCGCCGGCCGCCCCGCCGACCACTATGGGGCGCTGGTGCGCGCGATCGTGGGCCAGCAGCTCTCCACGAAGGCCGCCCGCTCGATCTACCTGCGCATCGCGGAGCGCTTCGACGGCCGCACCCCGACGCCGACCGAGGTGCTGGCGGACGACCCCGAAGAGCTGCGCGCGGCGGCGGGGCTCTCACGCGCGAAGGTGGGCTACCTGCGCTCGCTGGCGGAACACGTGCTCTCGGGGGAACTCGAGCTGGAGCGCCTGGATGAGATGCCAGACGAGCAGGTGATCGCGGAGCTCGTGGCGGTTAAGGGTCTGGGGATGTGGACGGCGCACATGTTCCTGATGTTCCACCTCGAGCGCCCCGACGTGCTGCCGGTGGGCGACCTCGGCATCCGCCGCGCGATCGAGCGCGCCTACGCCCTGACGGCGCTCCCTGACGCACCGGAGATGGAGCGGATCGCGGAGCCCTGGCGCCCCTACCGCACGCTCGCCTGCCGCTATCTGTGGCGCTCGCTGGACAACGAACCGGCGTAGCCCACGCTGCCACGCCGATTCGGTTAAGGCATATAGTCGTCCCATGCGGGCAACTCATCGGGCACCCCGACCGACACGGGTGTATGCCTTTTAGGGATGTCTCTACGTCGTTCGTTTAACACCCTGGAAATTGTCGGTACAGCGTGCATCCTTGCCTTCTTCGACCGCGCGCCGGTGGCGCCACGATGTGGCCTTCGCGCAATGTGCAGCGACCGCCGCGCACTTCACCAACAGAGCAACGACCCAGCCAGGAGACGGTTCATATGCGACTGCTTCAAGCACCCAAACGCTTACTGCAAAACGTTTCGTCGACCTCCCACATCGCACCCCCACAGAGCAACGCACGATCCAATGACTCCGACCAGACGGCACGCCGCCATGAAGCGCAGCTGATCACCGCCCGCAGGGTATCCGCCGACCCATACAAGGCATGGCTCGAGCAGCGCGAAGCGGACCGCGAACGAGAGGCACACCGTCTGAACCCGCGCGATGCCTGGGACGATCTGAGGACGCAAACCTTCTGTGCGATCGGGCGCGGCTGAGATCTGCCGGATGGGCCCTCGATCAAGGCCGCTCAGCTCTCGTTGAGCCTGATCCACTCCGCCAGGAACGGCTCGGCGATGCGGTACTCGCCGCGGCCGATCCGGGTGACGAGCTCGGCGGCGCTCAGCGCGGCGAGCGCGGTCTGCACGGTGGCGGCGACCGGCAGCCCATGCCGCCGTCGGTACTCGCCGCTCAACGGCCGCCCGGGCTGCTCGGCGGCGAGCGCCTGCAGCACTCGGCGCTGGGCGGCGGCGGCGCGTGACCACAGCAGGCTGAAGTGGGCGTGCTCGGAGCGCAGCGTCGCGTCCGTCGCGCGCCCCAGGTGCTCTCCCGCGGCCGTCTCGCCGGGAGGTGTCTCCTCCCAGAGGAAGTAGAGGAGCTCCTGCGTGGCGTAGGGGTGCCCGCCGGTGATGCTCAGCACCTCGGCGCACGTCTGGGGGTCGAGCGTCTTGCCGGTGCGCGCGAACCCCTCGACTGCGTAGCGCTCGAACGGCGCCCGCGGGATCGCGCCGAGCTCACGCCAGCGCACCGAAGCGAAACGGGTTGGTCGGGTTGGTTGCACCACGTGCCACAGCCCAATTATGCCTACCAAGATCATCTTTGTAAAGATGATTTTTATCTCAGTAGGGATAATCCCAAGAGACATAAAGCCAGGGAGCCCTGCTCGCTCGAACCCAAGTGGTTCTCACGGCACCTGACGGTCGGAGGGCAAGCAGAGCAAGGACGCACCGAGCGAAGCGTCTGTGCTGACCGATCGGTGATCCCGTCGATCTCCGATCGGTGAGCGATCGAGGACGCAGCTATGCGCAGCCCTCCGACCGTCAGGTCGTCAGACTGCGGAGACCTGCTCTTCCTCGGCTACGCGGAAGGATGAGCCGCAGCCGCAGGCGGCGACGACGTTGGGGTTGTTGACCTTGAAGCCGGCCCCCTGGAGGCTCTCCTCGTAGTCGATCTCGGAGCCGTGCACGTACTGGAGGCTCGCGCGGTCGACGAGCAGCTTGAGCCCGTGGCTCTCGAAGACGGCGTCGTTCTCGCGCTGCTCGTCGAAGGCGAGCTGGTACTGGAAGCCCGAGCAGCCGCCCCCGCGCACGCCCACGCGCAACCCCGCGAGGGCCACGTCGGCCTCCTGGGCGGCGAGGAACTCGCGCACCTTGTCGGCTCCCTTGTCGCTGAAGGCGATCATCGCTTTCCAAAGTATAGCGCTGGACTTGGACCTGCCCACCGCACCCCGCCGGCCCGCGGCTATCCTTGCCTTGAGATGCCAACCCCCGAGGAAATCAAGCAGCGTATCGAGGCAGCCATTCCCGGCTCCCGCGCGGAGGTCGAGGACTACACCGGCGGCGGCGACCACTTCCGAGCGACGGTCACCGCCACGGCGTTTGCGGGCCGCAGCCGCATCGACCAGCACCGCCTCGTCTACGAGGTGTTCGGCGAGGAGATCGGCGGGCCGATCCACGCGCTGTCGCTGAAGACCGGGGCCGGCTGAACAGCAGACCCACCACCGCCCCGCACCGAGAACCAAAGGAGCTTCCCCCATGTCGAGTATCGATCCGATCGCCGCCCCCTCCACCCCAGCCAACCCGATCCGCACCGCAATCGAGCAGGCGATCGCCGAGAACCCGGCGATCCTCTTCATGAAGGGCTCCCCCGACGCGCCCGCGTGCGGCTTCTCGCGGCGTACCGTCGCCGTACTGCAGGCGCTCGGCGCAGGCTTCGCCGCCGTCGACGTGCTCCCCGATTCCCGCATTCGCCAGGAGCTCTCCGCGATCTCGAACTGGCCGACGATCCCCCAGCTGTTCGTGGACGGCGAGCTGGTCGGAGGATGCGACATCGTCATCGAGATGTACGAGTCCGGCGAGCTGGCGGAGGTGCTCGGAGTGGAGGGCGACGCGAGCACGGAGGCGGGGCTGTCCGACGAGAGCGCCGCCGGCGGGCTGCAGATCGAGAATCGCCTCGGCTGAGGGCCTGAGCGCGCCGGGCCGCGGGCGGGCGTTGCTGTAGGGTCCGCGCCCCATGTCCTCCGTCGCGGTCGTCACAGACTCCACCCACTACCTCCCCCGCGCGCTCGCTGACAGCGAAGGCGTCCACCAGGTCGGCCTCTACGTCGGCTGGGGCGACGAGCGGGAGCGGGAGACGGAGCTCGAGAACTTCGACGCGTTCTACGAGCGCCTGCGCTCCGACCCGGATCTGCCCACCACCTCGCAGCCCTCGATCGGGGATTTCCTCGCGGTGTGGGAGCCGCTGCTGGACGCCGGGCAGGACATCGTCTCGGTGCATCTCGCGGGTGGGATATCCGGCACCTGCGAGGCCGCCCGCCAGGCCCACGGCATGCTCGCCGAGCGCGGCCTCGCCGAGCGCGTGGAGGTGATCGATGGGGAGACCGCCTGCGGGGGACTCGGCCTGCTCGTGCTCGCGGGCGCCGCCGCGGCTCGCGGGGGGGCGGACAAAGACGGGGTCAGCGCCCGCGTGCGCGAGACGCGCGCGGCGCTGCGCATCTGGTTCTGCATCGACACGCTCGAGTATCTGCGCCGCGGAGGCCGCGTCGGCAAGGCGCAGGCGTGGATCGGGGGAACGCTGCGAATCAAGCCGATCCTCACCCTGGGGTACGAGATCACGCCCGTCGAGCGCGTGCGCACCGCGGGGCGGGCGTTCGAGCGGATGGTGCAGTACATGCACGAACTGCGCGAGGCGGGCTCGGACGCGTGGGTGGTGCAGCACATCCAGGCCACCGAGCAGGCCCAGCGCCTGATCGAGCGCGGACGCGAGATCTACGGCTCCGAGCCGCTGTTCGTCTCCGAGGTCGGCCCCGTGATCGGCACCTACGTCGGACCCGGCCTGATTGGCGTCGGCGGGATCCCCCGCGCGCTGCTCGCCTGAGGCCATCGGGGGCTCGCGCCGGCCAGAGTGACCCGAGGCTCCTCGGGTCACTCTCTTCAGCGCCGCCGAGCCCGAGGACCCCTCGGGGCCCCCTCAGCGCCGCCGACGGCGCCGACGGCTGCGGATGCCGAGCGCGAGGCCCACGACGGCCGCGCCGATCATCAGCTCGCGCTGGTGGCGCGCCACGTGGCCGCGCCAGTCGGTGAGTCGCGCCACCTCGCCGTGCAGACGTTCCATCGAGACCGCGAGCTCCGCGCGGTTGGCCTCCATCGAACTGCGGATCTCCGCTGGGGAGCGCTGCGCCATCACCACGTCTCCTGGGCGCCGTGTGGGGCGCTATCCGGCTCGGCGCTCGCGCCCATCGTCTCGCGGATCAGACGGGCCTCCTCGATCGCCATCGTCGGCACCGGGGGAGCGCTTTTTTTGACGACTTTGGCCGCCACCAGCCCGGCGATCGCGCCGAGCACCACCAGGATCAGCGCCATCGCGAAGAAGCCCACGAAGTACGTGAACTGGCTGCCGATCGGGAGGTAGTAGTAGAGCAGCCAGGCGCACCCGATCAGCACGAAGAAGAGCGCCGTGATGAAGAAGATGCCGGCGGCGAGGCCCACCACGGCGCCCTTCGCGAGCTTGGAGGCCTTCTCAGCGACCTCCGCCTTGGCGAGCTCCACCTCCTCGCGGACCAGCACCGCGACGCGCTCGGAGACGTCGGTGATCGCGGTGGCGATGTTCTGCGGCCCGCCCGCCCCCTGGGGCCGGGGGGGCTCAGATCCGCTGCGTTGCCCGGCGCCCGGGTGGGGGGGTCCCGGTCCAGACGCGGCGCTCACTCGGGGGGCTCCTCGTCGAACACCCGCCGCCACACCAGGCCGGCGGCGCGCTGCACAAGGACGCTAGCGAGGGCGCCGAGGGCGGTGAGCATCCCCGACCACATCAGCCGCTTGACCATCTCGTTCTCCATCATCGGGGGAGTGTATTGCCCGGGGTGGTCGTCTCCAATCCCCCGCACACCGTCTCCACCACGAGCCACTTCGCGCGCTCGTAGTACTCCTCCCCGTGCGGGAGCAGATCGAAGATCCAGCCGGTGAGCATCTGCTCGATCGCGCCGTAGAACGCCATCGCCGCGAAGTGGGCGTCGATCTCCGCCTTGAACACCCCCTCCGCCTGGGCGGCGGTGACGATCTCCGCGATCAGCTCGTACGCCTTGCGGATCTCGGCGATGTGGGTCTGCCCGAAGGAGTTGGCCGCGCGGGTGACCTCCACGATGATCACCTTCATCAGGTCGGGATCGTGGCGGTAGCTGTCCACGATGAAGGAGGCGATCGCCTGCAGCTTCTCCCGCGCGCGCAGCTCCTGGAGCGCGTCGACCTCGCGGATCGTGCGCAGCATCACCTCCCAGCGCTCGAGGAACAGCGTGTCGAGCACCTCGTCCTTGGAGGCGAAGTAGTGGTACACGAGGCCATACGCCACGCCCGCCTCGTCGGCGATGTCCGCGACGCGGCAGGCGTGGAAGCCCTGGCGCGCGAACACTCGCACGGCGGCGTCGAGGATCATGCGGCGCTTGTCCGGCGCGGCGGTCGCGCGCGCGGCGCTCATCGGAGAGCCTCCACGGGCCAGTTGTAGACCTCGGGGCGGCGGTTGGCCAGCGCCGGGAAGCGCGCACGGGTCTCCGTCTGTCCCTCCAGATCGAGGTCGGCGAGGATCTGCCCCTCGCCGTCGGGCGCCTGCGCGAGCACCGCGCCCCAGGGATCGACGATCATCGAGCGCCCCCCCGAGTGGTGCCCGCCGGGGTGGGTGCCGACCTGATTGGCGGCGATCACAAACGCCTGGTTCTCGATCGCCCGCGCGCGCACCAGGATCTCCCAGTGGTCGCGTGTGGTGGGCAGCGTGAACGCCGCCGGCAGCGGGAACACGCGCGCCCCGCGCAGCGCGAGGATCCGGTAGAGCTCGGGGAAGCGCAGGTCGTAGCAGATCGACATCCCCAGCCTCACGCCCTCCGCGGTGGCACTCGACACGACCTCCTCCCCCGGCTCGGTTATCGCGGACTCGTGGTAAGCGCGCCCAGCAACCTCCACGTCGAACATGTGCACCTTGCGGTACACCGCCCGTACGTCCCCGTAAGGATCGATGTGCACGGAGGTGTTCGCGAGTTTCTCCCGTCCCTCGAGCTTCTCGACGATCGACCCCGCCACGAGGTCGATCGAGAGTTCCCGCGCGATCGCGCGCGCCCAGGAGATCGCGGGCCCGTCGAGCGTCTCGGCGCCCGCGCGCAGATCCTCGTCGGAGCCGAGCACGGTCCACTTCTCCGGGAGTACGATCAGGCGCGCACCCGCCGCCGCCGCGGCGCGCGTGAGGCGATCGGCGGCCTCCATGTTCGCGGCCTTCTCGGCTGTGGAGTTGAGCTGGACCGCGGCGACCCTCAAAAGCGCTTTCCCTTTCCGTGAGTCTCCCCCCACAGAATAGATTGACCAGTCAGTCAACAATCGCAAGCATAGCGCCGGCGGGGCCACCAACCGCGTACGGCCCTCCCGTCGGCGGCGTCTCCACGAGCGGCGCGCCCGGGGACGCGGGGGCCCTCACGGATGGCGGGGAGCCCGTGCCTCCAGCCCACATGCCGATGTTTCGCGGCACCCGCCCGCTGAAGCGGTGGCGCTACGTGGGGGTCTTCTGCGAAGAGCTGATGGCGTGCGCGGCGATCGTGCACGTCGGACCAGCGCGGCAGAGCTTCTGGGCGCTCCTGACCCGCGCGGACTCGCGCCTGCGGGAGCGCACCCGCCTGCTACCGCGCCGGGGCGCCGTGGAGCTCGAGCCGGGGCGGCTGCGGGTATGCGACGGCGGCGTGCTGCTCGACCTCGCGCTGGAGGAGGACGCGGGCATCGAGGCCCGCTGCCCCCACGGCCGGGGGTACGTGTGGACTCGCAAGCAGGCGGGCATCACCGCGCGCGGGACCGTGGCCCTGGACGGCGGCCCTCCGCGGGCGATCGAGGCGCTGGCGGTCATCGACGACACCGCGGGCTACCACGCGCGCGTGACCGAGTGGCGCTGGGCGGCGGGCGTCGGGGTGGACCGTGCGGGGACGCCGCTCGCGTTCAACCTCGTGGAGGGCGTCAACGATCCCCCGAGCGGCAGCGAGCGCGCGGTGTGGGTGGCGGGCGAGCCGCACGAGGTCGCCCCGGTCCACTTCGCGCCCGATCTCTCGAGTATCACCTCCGCCGATGGAGGCATCGACCCCGCCGACGGCTCGCGGCTGCGCTTCACCGCCGAGGCGCAGCGCAGCCGCCGCGAGAACCTGCTGCTGGTGCGCAGCGAGTACCGCGCCCCGTTCGGGACCTTCGCGGGGACCCTCCCCGGTGGCATCGAGCTCGCGCACGGCCTGGGCGTGGTCGAGCACCACCGCGCGCGCTGGTAGCACGAGGCGGCGCAACCCTCGTCCCCGATCGGCGCGGGGCCCTACGCCCGAAACGTCGCGCCCTGGCCCGCGTTCGTGGCGGGCCCGGCG
Source organism: Solirubrobacterales bacterium (assembly GCA_044446505.1). Taxonomy (GTDB): domain Bacteria; phylum Actinomycetota; class Thermoleophilia; order Solirubrobacterales; family Solirubrobacteraceae; genus Palsa-744. The sequence continues at coordinate 879 of JBIOEY010000051.1, read as the reverse complement.
ACGGCGCCTGACTCCAGCAGCGCGGCGATGTCCGCGGGGGCGTAGCCGGCGGCGGCGAGCACCTCTTCGGTGTGCTCCCCGAGCGCGGGGCCGGGGAGGCGGTTGTGATCGCCCGGGGTGCGGGTGAGCTTGACGGGGATCCCCAGCTGGCGCACCCCGCCCGCGACCCCGGGCTGCTGCAGCGCGACGACCATCTCGCGGGCGCGCACGAGCTCGGAGTCGAGCGCCTCGTCGAGCTCGAGGATCGGCTCCAGGCAGCAGTCGTGCTCGCCCGCGAACTGCTGCCACTGCGCGCGGGTACGGGACTTGAAGATCTCCACGACCTGCGCGTGCGCCTCGGAGCCGGGCGCTTCGAACTGCTTCTCGATCAGGTCCTCGCGCTCCACGCCGCGGCACCACGCCTGCCAGAACTTGGGCTCCAGCGCCCCGAGCGTGACCCAGCCGTCGGCGCACTCGTAGGGGCGGTAGCAGACCACCGAGCCCGCGAGCAGCAGCTCGCCGCGGCGGGGGGGGCTCCCGTCGGCGAAGTACGCGCCCGCGACCATCGCCAGCCACGAGAGTGCGCCGTCGGCCATCGAGACATCCACCATCTGGCCCAAACCCGAGCCGGCGCGAGCGGGTTCGGGGGGCTCTCCGTCCCCGCCGGCGGAGGCGTTCTGTGCGCGCGTGACGGGCTGTGCGGATCGGTGGGCGGGCGCACCATCGCGCTCGCGCAGGGCGGCGAGGATCCCGAACGCCGCCATCAGCGCGCCGCCGCCGAGGTCGGCGATCTGGCCGGCCGCCTGCACGGGCTCGCCGCCGCGCTCGCCGGTCAGCCCGAGCAGACCCACGAGCCCCAGGTAGTTCATGTCGTGTCCGGAGGCGTCGGGCTTGGGACCG
>JBIOEY010000050.1:0-15165 GCA_044446505.1 Solirubrobacterales bacterium | reverse complement strand
CTGATCCTCCATTCGGCTTCCCCGGGCCGCCAGCCGACCCCCCTCGATCCTCCCGCAACTCTCGATGCCCGCTCATGTGCTCACCGGAATCGCGCTCAAGCTCCTCCCGCACCAGCCGGCTGAGCAGCTCGACGCCCTTGCGGGACTTCATGAAGCAGATCGCGCGCGCCCCGTCGCGCACGAGCCGCGCGAGCAGCTCCGCGGCCTCGCCCAGCGCGGAGCGCCGCGTGCCGAGCGCGGCGTCGGTGAGGGGGGGGTTCCACATCGCGATCCGCCGCTTCGGGGCGGGGGAGCCGTCCTCGTCGATCAGCGCGATCCCCTCCAACCCCGTGAGCCGCTCGGCGAGCTCGAGCGGGTTGGCGATCGTCGCGGAGGCCAGCAGGAAGCGCGGCTCGGTCGCGTACGCCGCGGCGATCCGGCGCAGGCGGCGCAGGACGTTGGCGACGTGCGAGCCGAACACCCCTCGGTACACGTGCGCCTCGTCGATCACCACCACCGCGAGGTTCGCGAACAGCGAGGCCCACGCCGCGTGATTGGGGAGGATGCCGAGGTGGAGCATGTCGGGGTTCGTGAGCACCACGTTCGCGCGCCGGCGGATCTGGGCGCGGGCCTCGCGGGGGGTGTCGCCGTCGTAGATCGCCGGCCGCAGGCGCTCGCCGAGGCCGAAACGGTGCAACGCGCGCGCCTGGTCCTGCGCGAGCGCCTTCGTGGGGTAGAGGTACAGCGCGCGCGCCTGCGGGTCGCGGCAGAGGGTGTCGAGCGTGGGGAGGTTGAAGCACAGCGACTTCCCCGAGGCGGTCCCGGTGGTGACGATCAGGGGCCCCTCCCACGCCGCGTGCAGCGCGCGCGCCTGGTGGGAGTAGAGCCGCTCGATGCCCGCGCGTCCCAGCGCGGCGAGCACCTCGGGGTGGAGCTCCGCCGGGGGGTCCACCAGATCGGCGGAGCCGAGGCTGAGGCCGTCGGGGCTCGCGTGGCCGGCGTGGCTGGCAGGGCCGGCGTGGCCGGCGGGGCTCCATTCATTGGCCTCGCGCACGAGCCGCCCGTCGGCGCGGCCCTCGTCGAGCAGGGCGCTCCACGGCTCGATCGTGCGCTCTATCGCCACCGGTTGCGATAGTAGACGGCGATGACCGGATCGATTGCCGAGCGGTGGGCCCGAGGGCGCACTTTCCATCATTCGCGCTACCCCGCGGAGCGGATCGTGAGGGAGCGCACGGAGAGCGTGTCGGTGTGCCTGCCCGCAAAGGAGTGCGCGGGGACGGTGGGAGCGATCGTCGGGGAGCTCGTGAGGCTGAAGGAGGCGGGGGTGCTCGACGAGATCGTGGTGGTCGACGCCGACTCGCGCGACGGGACCGCGGGGGTGGCGCAGCGCGCGGGTGCGGTGGTGTGCCAGGAGGCCGACCTGCTGCCGCAGTTCGGCGCGGTGCTCGGCAAGGGGGATGCGATGTGGCGCGCGCTGTCCGTGCTGGAGGGGGACCTCGTCTGCTACCTGGACGCCGACACGGAGGGCTTCTCGGGCCACTTCGCGACGGGCCTGGTGGGCCCGCTGGTGTGCGAGCGGGGGGTGGAGCTCGTGAAGGCGTTCTACCGGCGCCCGTTCGAGCAGGGCGGGGTGACGCTGCCGGAGGGTGGGGGGCGCGTGAACCACCTTGTGGCGCGCCCGGCGCTGGCGCTCTTCTACCCGGACCTCGCCGGCCTGCGCCAGCCGCTCGCGGGCGAGGTGGCGGCGCGGCGGGATTTGCTGGAGCGACTGCCGTTCGCGACCGGCTACGGGGTGGAGATCGCGATGCTGATCGACGCGTGGCGCGAGGTGGGCCTCGACGCGATCGCGCAGGTGGACCTCGAGGTGCACCGCAACCGCCACCAGCCCCTCGCGACGCTCACCCCGATGGCGCACACGGTGCTCGCGACGATCGCCCGGCGCCTGGAGCGGGAGGGGCGATTGCGCGGAGTGGAGAGTTGCGCCGCGAGCCCGCCGGGAGCTCCGGAGCCTCCGCCGGAGGCGGGAGCTTGGCCGCCTGAGCGCCCGCCACTGGCGAGTGTGGGGGTGGCGCGGTGAGCATTCGCTGCCTCTACCTCGACCTCGACGGCACGCTCCTGGGGCGGGGCGCCTCGCTGCTGCACGACGAGGAGGGGGAGGTCTCGATCGAGGGGGTGCGCGCGGTGCAGGCGTGCCTGCGGGCGGGGGTCGAGGTGGTGCTGATGTCGGGCCGCCGCCGCGCGCAGCTGGCGGAGGATGCGCGCCTGCTGGGCCAGAGCTCCTACATCTACGAGGCGGGGGCGTGCGTCGTGCTCGACGGGGAGGAGCACTGGCTGACGGGCAACATGCTCCCGGGGGAACTGACGATCGCCCAGCAGATCGAGCGCTCGGGCGCCCCGGCGCTGCTGCTGGAGCACTACGCGGGCCGCCTGGAGCACCACGACCCGTGGCACACCGAGCGCGAAGTCTCACACCTGTTCCGCGGCCTCGTGGACGCGGGCGAGGCCGACCGGGTGCTGGCGGAGCACGGCTACGAGGGCCTGCGGCTGGTGGACAACGGCTCGGTCAACCGGCGCTCCCCGGCACTGGAGGGCCTGCCGCAGGTGCGCGGCTACCACCTGGTGCCGGCGGGGGTCTCGAAGGCGGCGGCCGTGGCCTTCCACCGCCGCGCGCGGGGGTACGCGCGGGAGGAGAGCTTCGCGGTGGGGGACTCGCGCGAGGACCTCGCGAGCGCGGAGCACGTGGGGACCTTCTGGCTGGTCGCCAACGCCGCGCGGCGCGACCCCACGATCCGGGGGGCGCTTGCGGGGCACGAGAACGTGCGCCTCTGCGAGGCGGCCCACGGCGCGGGGGTGTACGAGGCGGTGGTGCAGACGCTTATCTCGCAGCAGACGCCTGGCCCTCGATCGCGCTGAGCGCGATCGAGGGGCGGCGGTCGATGGGTGAGAAACAGCCTCGGCCCGGCTACATGGCTTCGTTCCTGGGGAATCCCCGAACAGCCATTTCAATAATCAGGATTATATGGCAATTCATGCTAGGGTCGGCGCCGCCGAGTCGAGGCAATCCCGGTGAAGCTGATGAGCCCGATCGACAATCCACGCCTCACAAACGCCGACAGCGCCACGGCATGAAGCTGAGCGCTGTCATCGCGTGCTACGGCGACGCTCTGGCGGTGCCGATCATGTACGAGCGCCTGAGCAGGATGTTCGGCGAGCTCGGCGCCGACTACGAGATCGTGTTCGTCAACGACGGCAGCCCGGACAACGCGCGCGAGGTGCTGAGCGAGCTCGCCGGTCGCGATCGCAGGGTGGTGGTCGTCAACCATTCGCGGGCCTTCGGCTCGCAGAGCGCGTTTACCAGCGGGATGCGGATCGCGACCGGAGACGCGGTCGTGCTGCTCGACGGAGACCTGCAGGATCCGCCCGAGATCATCCCCCGGTTCGTGGAGCGGTGGCGGGAGGGGTTCGAGATCGTGTACGGCGTGCGGGTCGAGCGCGAGACGACGGCGTTTATGCGTCGCGCCTACAAGCTCTTCTATCGCGTCTTCCGCCGGCTCTCCTACGTGAACATCCCGCTCGACGCGGGCGACTTCGGACTGCTCGACCGCCGCGTTGTCGATGCGCTGAACGAGCTGCCCGAGACGCATCGTTTCCTCCGGGGGCTGCGTGCGTGGGTCGGGTTCCGCCAGGTCGGAGTCCCGTACGTGCGCCCGGAGCGCATGTTCGGCAAGAGCACCAACTCGTTGATCAAGAACATCGGCTGGGCGCGCCGCGCGATCGTCTCGTTCTCCTACGTCCCGCTCGATCTGATCGCCTGGCTCGCGCTGACCGCGGTGGGCGTCTCGTTCGTCGGGCTCGTGGCGCAACTCGTGCTGCGGCTCGCCGACCCGAGCCTCGCGCCCAGGGGCTTCACCACGCTGGTCGTCGGCATGCTGTTCATCGGCGGCGTCCAGCTCCTGTGCCTCGCGATCATCGGCTCCTACGTGGCGCATATCTACGAGGAGAGCAAGCACCGCCCGTCCTATCTGGTCGAGAGCGTCCTCAATGCCCCCACCGGGGGGGTCCCCGAGAACGGAGCCGCCGCCGTCGAGGTCCGGCCGTTGAATGCCGGACAGATCCGACAGGGTTCGCCGAAGCCCGAGACGCTTCAGGGTTCGCCGAAACCTGAGTGGGTCCCCCCGGGGTCGCCGAAGCCCGAGCCGGCCCCGCGGGCGCCGCGGAAGCCAGAGCGGGTCTCCCGGCCGTGATGGGCGGCCGCGACACGGAGCTCCCCGAGATGCACCCCACGCGCTGCGCGATCTGCGAGCGCGAGGACGACGCGGCGGAGCGCTGGCCCGCGACCTTCGACCCCGAGGCGTTCAGCGCCCGCGTGTTCTCGGCCCGGCGTCCGCCCGACCGCGTCCACTACCGGATGGTCACCTGCAACACCTGCGGTCTCGTGCGCTCGGACCCGGTCGCCGGCGAGGAGCTGCTCGCGATGCTCTACGCGTCGAGCAGCTTCGACTATGGCGGCGAGGTGGAGTCGATCCAGGCTACCTACGGCCGCGCGCTCGGCTGGCTGGAAGCGTGCTCGCCGCGACGCGAGGCGCTGCTCGAGATCGGCTGCGGGAACGGCTTCTTCCTGCAGCACGCGCGCCGGCGGGGCTGGAGGGTGGTGCGCGGCGTGGAGCCGAGCGCCGACGCCGTGGCCAAGGCGCCGTCGGAGCTCGACGGCGCGATCGTGCGAGACGTGATGCACGGCGGGCTGTTCGCGCCGGAGAGCTTCGACGCGGTGTGCCTGTTCCAGGTGCTCGATCACATCCCCGACCCGGTCGAGCTGCTCGCGGAGTGCCGCGCGGTCCTGAGGCCGGGTGGACAGATCCTCGCCCTCAACCACAACGTCTCCGGGTGGTCCGCCCGGGTGCTCGGCGAGCGCAGCCCGATCGTGGACATCGAGCACACCTACCTGTACTCGCCCGCGACGATGCGCGCGATCTTTGCCAAGACGGGCTTCACCGATGCGCGAGTGCGCAGCGTGCGCAACACCTACAGCCTCGCCTATCTTGCGCAGCTCGTGCCGCTGCCCGCGGAGCTCAAGTCGAGGCTCCTGCCCGCGCTGCGCGCGGGCGCGGCGGGGCGCGTGCGAATGACGGTGCCGCTCGGCAACCTCTGCCTGATCGCGCGCAAGCCGGGGTGATGCGTTGGTGAGTGCGCTCGTCACCGGCGCCGAGGGTTTCCTCGGCGCGAACCTCGTCCGGCATCTGAATGCCGCCGGACACGAGGTGATCGCCCTCGCGCGCCCCGGCGGGACGTCGTGGCGGCTGGAGGAGATCGCGACGGAGGTGCGGATCCTCGAACTTGACCTCCGCGACACCGCGGCGATCGAGCGGACGCTCGCCACGACGGGGCCGCAGTGGGTCTTCCACCTCGCCGCCCACGGCGCCTACTCGTGGCAGACGGACGTCGAGACGATGATCAGCGTGAACGTCGCCGCCACCGCGGCGCTGCTCGCGGCGGCGCGCGCCGCCGACGTGGGGGCGTTCGTGAACGTGGGCTCCTCCTCGGAGTACGGCCTGAAGGGGCACGCGCCGCGCGAGGACGAGTGGCTCGAGCCGAACAGCCACTACGCGGTCACGAAGGCCGCGGGCACGCACCTCACCGCGCTCGCCGCTGCGGAGGGCCTGCCGGCGGTGACGCTGCGTCTGTACTCGATCTATGGCCCCTGGGAGGACCCCGGGCGTCTCATACCGGCGCTGGTCCGGGAGGCGGCCAGCGGGAGGCTTCCCGCGCTGGTCGCTCCGGATACGGCACGCGACTTCGTGTACGTGGACGACTGCTGCGAGGCGCTGCTGCGCGCCGCCCAGCGCGGCGCGCCGGGCGGGCCCGGGGCGACCCTGAACGTGGGCTCCGGGAGGCAGACGCGACTCGACGAGCTGGTCGAGCTCGCCCGCCGGTCCCTGGGCGTGACGGTGCTCCCCGAGTGGAGCACGATGAGCGGGCGCGGGTGGGACACGAATGTGTGGGTGTCCGATCCGCGCGCCGCGTTCGAGCACCTCGGCTGGAGGGCTTCGACGAGCGTCGAGGACGGCCTCGCGCTCACCGCCGCGTGGCTGCGGGAGCGGCCGGGGCTATGGGAGCGCTACGGCGTGGTGGCTGGCGCCGCCGAGGGCCTACCTCGGTAGCGGCGCGTCCTGCCCGGGAATCCCCGCCGGGAGCAGGCCCGCCGGGGATGCTCGCCAGAAGACGGCCTGTCGTGGGTGCCAGCTGGGAGCGATCTACGCGTGACTGAACGCGTGTGCGATCGTCTCGGTGAGCGAGCCCGCCGAGAGGCCGTGGGCGTCGTTGAGGTACGCGAGGGTCCCCGTCTGGCCGCGCGGCATCTCCTCGACGGCCCTGCGCTCCAGACGGCAGCTCAGCCCGTGCTCGGCGATCACCTCGGCGACCAGCGAGCCGAGGCCGCCGGTGCGGTAGTGGGCCTCGACCGTGACGGCGAGGGGCCGGTCTCCCAGGAGTTTGAGGAGATCGTCGACCGGAGCGGGCTGCACGCTGGCGACGACGGCGACCGTCGCACCGATGCCCTGGCGCTCGAGCAGCTCGCGCGCGCGCACCGCCTCGCCGGCGATGCTCCCCAGCGCGATGATCGCGACGTCGCGGCCCTCGCCGACCAGCCCGAGGCGCCCGAGCTCGAACGACCCGTTCAACTCGGGGATCGCGACGTTCGTCTTGCCGATCCGGAAGTAGATCGGCCCCTCGATCGCCCTCGACGCGCGCGCCGCCGCGACCGCCTGAGCGGGGTCGGCGGGCGCGATCACGGTCATGTCGGGCTGGGCGCGCATGATCGCGACGTCCTCCAGCGCATAGTGCGTGACGCCGTTGTGCCCGTAGTCGAGCCCCGCGCCCACTCCGACGATCCGCACGGGCAGCGAGTGCAGCAGCGGGCCGTTGCGGATGAGCTCGTAGGGGCGCATCGAGGCGAACGTGCCGATCGAGTAGACAAACGGCACGAGCCCCGCCTCGGCGAGCCCCGTGGCGATACCCACCATGTTCTGCTCGGCGACCCCCACGTTCACGAACCGCTCGCGCAGCGTCTCCGCGAGCGGCTCGAGCACCGTGAAGCCGAGATCGCCGGTGAGGAACACGACGCGCTCGTCGGCCTCGGCGATCTCCTGCACGGCGCCGATGAAGGCGTTCCTCATGAGGTCCGCCCTGCGCGGGTGGGGTTTGCGCTGGAGCGCGCGTCCGGGGTGCCGGCGCTGGAGAGTGCCCGCGGGGCGCTGGCATTGGAGAGTGCCCGCGGGATGCGGAGGGTGGCGCTCACCATGGGCCGTCCTCCACCTCGCTGACGGCCTGCGCGTACTGCTCGTCGGACATCGGCAGGTAGTGCCAGGCGATCGTGTTCTCCATGTAGGAGACACCCTTGCCGAAGGTCGTCCGGGCGAGCAGCACGTGCGGCTTCGCCGCACCGTCGGCGAGGTCCTCGAGCTTGTGGGTGAGCGCGTCGACGTCGTGCCCGTCGACCTCGTGGACGTCCCATCCGAACGCCTCCCAACGCCGCGACAGGGGGGCGAGGTCGAGCACTTCGCGGGTGTATCCCAGGGCCTGCTGGCCGTTGACGTCCACCAGCGCGATCACGTTGCCCAGCCGGTGATGGGCGGCGAGCATCACCGCCTCCCACACCGACCCCTCGTTGCACTCGGCGTCGCTGAGGAGCACGAACGCGCGCCGGCGCGATCCCTCGATCCGTGCGGCGAGCGCGGCGCCGACCGCGAACGAGAGCCCCAATCCGAGCGAGCCGGTCGAGAAGTCCACCCACGAGAGGATGTGCTCCGGGTGGGTCGCGAGCGCACTTCCGTCGACGCAGAAGCTGGCGAGCGCGCCATCGCTCAGGCGGCCGGTGGCGTGCAGCGTGGAGTAAAGCGCCAGCGCGGCGTGGCCCTTGGAGAGGACGAACCGATCGCGCTCGGGGTCGGTCGCGGAGTGAGCATCCAGAACGCCGCCGTAGAGCGCGGCGAGCAGGTCAACCACCGAGAGCGCGGAGCCGATGTGACCAACGTTGGCGCGCTTGGACTGCGCCAGGACGCTGCGCCTGATCTGCCTGCTGAGTGGGTGCTGTCGGGAGGCCATCGCTCCCATATCTTGCGGTGTGGGGCGAGCCGCCCCACGTCCCCACACAGGTGCCCCCGTATAATTCCTATGATTCTGGTGGCTCCAATGTTTCTATTTTCACCTCGCCGATGGCCACGCGCCTGAGCGTAGGGAGGGCTGCCCACCGTCCGCTTCTCAAGGGGACGGCGCTCGCCGGGCTGGCCGGCCGGCCAGCTAGCCAGCCGGTGCTCTGGCTGGCGGCGCTGCTCGTCGCGTTCACCCTGCTGGCCGTCTGGCTCCTCTCAGGAGTCCCAGTCGGAGACATCGCGAAGTATGTGGCCTTCGAAGCTCTCTACGTCCTGCTCCCGGGCTGCCTGCTCTGCGTGCTGCTGAGCCCGGTGTCGTGGGAGCTAGGCTCGGCGCCCGGGGGGTGGCTGCGCATCCTCGCAATCGGATGGCCGCTGGGCTACGCGCTCGAGATTGGCGCGTTCGCGCTGACCGCCGCGCTGCACATTCGTGGCGTGTTTGCGCTGCTCCCGCTGCTCGCCGCGCTCGTGCTCGTGCCGTGCATTGTCAACAGGCGCCGGCGCGCCCGTCCGACGGCCGTGCGTGGGGACGGCGTGCTGCACCGCGACCCGGCGAGCCTGCGCGGCCAGGGGGCGGCGTCGCTCCTCGCGGCAGGCGCGATCGCGCTCGCGCTTGTGTTGCTGGCCTTTCGCTACTACGCGATCTATCCACTCCCCGAACACGCCCGCAGTGTGTTCTATTTTCTCGATAACATCGATTATGTGGCATTTTCGGCAGAGGCGCTCCACCACTGGCCGATTACGGAGCCATTTCTCGCGGGTCACCCGTTTCGCTACTACACGGGGCTATTCATGCACACCGCCGCGATCAAGCAGGTGATGGGCGTCTCGCTCGCGATGACGATCTTCAGGCTGCTTCCCGCCACCTTGATCCTGGTGGCTGCCCTGCAGTTCTGGTGCCTCGGCGGCCTGCTGGGGCGCTCGCGATGGGCCGGGCCGCTCACGGTGGCGCTTTTGATCGTGATCGAAAACATGAAGCTGTTCCCCACGCACACCAAGGTATTTGGCGTTGCCCTGTTCAGTGAATTCGTGTGGAGTCCGTCGTACGGGTTCGGGGTGATCTTCTTCCTGGGCCTGCTCATCTTGATGCGAACCCGATTGCTCGGCATGGGCACGGCCGGCGTGCAGGGTGAGTCTGACCAGGCGCCCGAGCCGAGCGCGGCAGGCCCTCGCACACAGCCGAGCTCGAGCGATTCGATGCAGTCTGGGGTTGTGGGGTCGCTCGCCGCGCTCGCGATCCTCGTTCTCGGTGGCAGCGCGATGAAGGCACCCGCGGTCGCGACTTTCGTCGGAGGCCTGGGCCTCTTCTGGCTGTGGCGGCTCGCCACCAAGAGAAGAGTCGACCGGCTGCTCTCGCTCTGCCTGGCCCTGTCGCTCGCCTGCTTTGGCGCGATGTACCTCCTCATGCTCTCGGGCGCCGGCAGCCCCGCCGCGTCCTTGACTGAATTTGCCCCGCTCAACTTCCTGAAATACACGGTCTTCGCATCGACGCTTGTCTCGCACCCTGGGCTCGCGCCGCTGTTGGGTGTGGCCGTGGTGATCTGCACCTGGAAGCTTCTACCTGTGCTTGGAACGGTCTGGCCACTGAAACGACGCGGTTGGACGCCCTACGTCAGCCTTGCGCTGGCGACGTTCACGGTCGGGTTCGTCGTATCCGCCCTGATGGGCAGCCCCGCCGACAACGAGATCTACTTCGTGTGGTACGGCTATATCGCCGTCATACCGATCGCGGCGACGACGTTGATCTACCTGTGGCGCGAGCGGCGCCCTATGCTCAAGACGTCCTCGCGTAGAGTCCGTGTGGCTGTATACGGCGTCCTGCTGGTCGCGGCGCTCGGTTGCGCGCAGTCCATCGCCCTGGCTGTCCCGCAGACGTGGAGGACCATCCTCGACAAGCAGCGGGTGCCGCTGGACTCCAAGAGCCACCCGGGCATGACCGCGGCGCTCTACCGGGGGCTTGTGTGGGTTCGCGACCACACCAACAGCTGCGACCTGCTGGCGGCGAATACTCACTACTTCACAGCGCCCGGCGCAAGCCCCAAGCCCGATGCGGGGTATTTCTACTACTCGGCGTTCACCGAAAGGCGGGTGTTGTTGGAAAGTTGGGTCTTGACTTATCGCGGAGCGCGCGGTGAGCAGCCCTACCCGGCGCTCTACGCGCTCAACAGCGCGGCGACGCTGCGGGGAAGCCCAGCCGCCGTGCGGGAGATCGCACGAAAAGGGGTGAGCTATATCCTGATCGACAAGAGTCACGAAGGGAGCGTGCGGGAGCCCCCGAGCGTGAGCCGGCTGGTGTTCAGCAACAGCGCACTCGACGTGTACCGTGTCACCACGCCGGTAGGCCCACGCGATTGCTGAGGGCCGTGCGGTCCCGCTGGCCTCACGCCGGCGCCGCAGATCTTGGCCGGCTACCGAACCGGGCAGGGGCGCGGAGCGACCCCCGGGGTCGGCGCGGACCACAGGGTGAGGCCGTCGGGCTTGCCGACTTCGTGTTCGAATTCAAAGTTGTACTGCCGTACGAAGCTGAAGCCCGCTTCGCAGGCCGCGCGATAGACGCTTCTGACCGTATTCGAGAGCGGCAGAACCAGCAGGCGTCCGCCGGCGTCGTGCAACGCTCGCAGCACGTCGCTGACCTGCCCGGCAGTGATAACCGTCCCAGCGTACGGCGATACGTCGACCACGCCGGATTCGTAAGCTATCCGATGGCCGAGAACGTTCAGAAGTGCCTCCGGCCTGCCACCGCCGTAGCTGACCAGGACGCGCTTCAGGCCCGGCAAGGCGACGTCGATCGGCGCAGCGGTCCGCTGCAGTCTCTCGATCTGCGTCCACGGCGCAGGGGTCTGCGCCAGTGAGCACGCGGCGAGGCTCATGCCGAGCAGGACCGCGACGTGTGCGACCGTCGGCCGCTGCCCGGGATTGCGCGCGATCTGCTGGACCACGGCGACGGCGAGCAGCGCAAGGGTCAACGTCCACGCGGAGAACATCGAGACCAGCGCTTCCGGGGCGGTGCGGCCCATGTAGTAGCTCCCGATGCCGAGGCCGAAGACCCCACTCCAGACGAGCAGCCCCGCGAGCAGGCGTCTGGGGTTGCGACGAACCATGAGCACCGTACCGGTTCCCATCGCCGCCGCGTAGGTCAGGTAGAGAACGATGTCCATGCCGAGCGTCGGGGTGGGAAACTGCGCCCACCCGTCCTGGCCGTAGATTCGAGAGAAGAAGAACAGCACGCTGAGGCGGGGCAGCGAGCCGGCGCGCAACAGGGTGAGAGCCGCGAGGAGGGCGTACGCCGCCAGCAGTCCCGTGAGGACTTCGCGGAGCAGGCGTGCGACGCCCTTCCGTCTCCACGGGGCGCCGATCCAGAGCAGCGCGGCGAGCGTTGCGCCGAGCGCGGGGACGCCGAAGTTGGGGTTGTTGAGAACGACGAGCCCCGCGGCGAGGAACAGCAGCCAGGCTCGGCGCGGACGAGCGCCGTCGAGATGTCGAGCGACGAGCCAGACGAGCAGGAGTGGACCGGCGTACCGCAGCGGGAACAGTGAGTAAAGAGTCAGCCCTCCGTAGCGGTCGACCAGCGGTGGCTGCATCGCGAAGAAGCCGGTCGCCAGGAACGGCAGGTAGAGCAGCAGAGCAAGGACCGCGTTGCCGACGACGCGTCGCAGCGCCGCGAAGACGGCGAGCAACGAGAGCCCGGTGATCGTGCTCATCGTGAGCGAGAAGACGCCAAAGGTGGTCCCGAGCACGCTCATGGCCAGCGCGGTCGCAAGTGGCCAGAGCGATCCGTACTGGAGGATAAGGTTGACGAATGGAGTGCGCCCATCGAGCACCGCGAACGTTTCATCCAACGGCCATTTGACGTTGAGGATGGTCGAGCCATCCGCGTTGCGGATGGTGTCACCGAAATTGACGCCAGCCAAGAGCCAGACCGCCGTCGCCAGCACCGCGACCGCCACTCCGATGACGGCGGTGCTCCGATGCTGACTGCTCAGCGCTGTCGTCACACGATGTCGCACCGTGTCGCTGTTGACGGCAAGGGTCGCGACAGCGGTCAGCGCAACGGCGGCGAGCAGCGTCTGAGGTGTGAAATACTGCTGGACGAAGCCGTGCGGGTATGCGGTGGGTGAGTAGCCGTTGGCGGGCCCCCACACCGTATGACGCTGTATCCAGACGCAGATGACGATGAACGCGACTCCCGCGCATTCGCCGGCGCGTACCAGCACTCTGGCTGTGCGGGGCTGGAGTCGCGGCGGTTTTCGCGCGAGGATGGCTATGGCCACAGAGAGCAGCAGCGGAGCGGCGAGCGCGATGAGATAGCGTCCCTGTTCGGTGGGCTTCGGAAAGAGTGCGAACTGCCACTCGGGCAGGAACGTGTCGTGCCCACGATTTGCAAGCACCAGGCTTCCCACCGGTTCGCCCAGCAGCACCATCGCCACGACTGTGATGACCGCACAGGGCACCGCGAGGAGCCATGCGATCTCGCCGGAAGTGAGCCGCGGCTCCCTCCGCACGACCCGGCGTGAACGGATTGCGACCGCTGTCTTAGCTGTGGAATTGCTCAGAGTCGGGCCAAGCTACCATCCGGATCGCGAGTCCTCACGCGTCCAATCCCCTGACCGGCGTGCAACGGTGGCTTACTGCCTATTCGGCTCCCGCGACGGGGCGTGGGTGTCTCCCACTGCTTGCCGACTCATGGCGCCATCGATACACGCGCTCGAAAAGGGGACACCGTCTCGAGCGTTTTTTGCGCCGACTGGGGCGATGTGGCTGATGGCACGCGGTAGACCAGGATCTACGACCGGCCGCGGCGCGATGCGCGCGACAGCCACCGCCAGAACCCTTTCCTGCGGCCCCCGCCCACCCGGCGGCGCCAACGAGCCGGCGGGGGCACGGTGGCGCGCACCAGGGCGACCCACTCCGCCAGCGGCAGCTCGCCCGAGATCAGGCGGCCGAGGGCGCTCGTGACCGCGACCTGCCCGCCCGCCCGCTCCAACGCGCGCGCCAACAGCGGCACCGACTCCAGCGCCTCCACCGCCTGGCCGATGCGGGCGGGGATCTCGGCGGCGGGCACCCCCGCCGCGAGCAGCTCCCCCGCGCGGCGGTTGCGGCTCTCGGGCGCGAGCGCCGTCGCCAGCAGGTCGCCCGTGCCCGCGAGGCCGATCATCGACTCCGGCCGCGCCCCGAGACCCTCCGCGTAGCGCCACACCTCCGCGAAGATGTGCCCCGCCGCGGCCCCCGCCGCGTTGAGGCCCTGCGCTTCGGTGGCTCCCCCGCCGCGAGCGCCGCGGCGTTCTTGGCGGCCCCCGCGAGCTCCACCCCGAGCGGGTCGTTGGAGCGCTCGCACACCACCCCCGCGCGCGTGAACACCTGCGCGAGCTGGGCCGCGAGCTCCTCGTCGTGGGAGGCCGCCACCAGCCCCGCCCCCGCGTGCACCATCTCCTGCGCGTGCGCCGGCCCGCCGAGGCACGCCACGCGATCGGAGCCGAACGTGGCGCTGAGAATGCTCGTCGGCGGCGCGCCCTCGGGCGGGACGAGGCCCTTGGCCACCGACACCACCGCCGTGCGGCGACCGAGGCCGGCGCCCTGCAGTCCCGCGCTCACCGCGCCCAGCGCCTGCGAGGGGACCGCCAGGAATACGTAGTCCGCGCGCGCCACCCCCGCCGACGCCGCCTCAATCCGCAGCTGCGCGGGCAGCGCCACACCGGGCAGGTAGACGCGGTTCTCGCGCTCCTCCCCGAGCCGTCGCGCCTGCTCGCCGGTGCGCGCCTGCAGCGTCGTGCGCAGGCCCCCCCGCGCCAGCACCACCGCGAGCGCGGTGCCGAACGATCCCGCCCCGATCACCGTCGCCCGCCTGCCCCCCGGCGTCGGCAGCGAGCGCGCGCGGGGGGAGCGTGCGGCGCTCGCCTCCGCCGCCGGCGTGGGCGGCGGAGTGGAGGTGGGATCGCTCATCCGCTGCGAGCCTAGCGACCCGCCCCCCGGGGGCGCGGGCACGCGCTGGACATCTCCGCGGCATTGCACTACGGTCGCGTCCAATGAGCGCGACCGCCATCGGCACCGGCGCCGCCGAGTGGCGCAACTGGACGGGCGATCAGCGCTGCCGCCCCGCCGCGATCGAGCGGCCCGCGTCGATCGTCGAGATCGCCGCCGCGCTGGAGCGCGCCGCCGCACATGGCCAGCGCGTGCGGGTCGCCGGGGCGGGGCACTCCTTCAGCGACATCGCCCTCACCGACGGGCGCCTGCTGACGCTCGAGCGCATGAACCGCGTGCTCGACGTCGACCGCTCCAGCGGACTCGTGCGCGTGCAGGGGGGGATCCCGATTCGTGCGCTCAACGCCCGCCTGGCTGAGCACGGCCTGGCGCTGGAGAACCTCGGGGACATCGATGTGCAGAGCATCGCCGGGGCGATCTCCACCGCCACCCACGGCACGGGAGCGAAGCTGCGCAACATCCCCTCCCAGGTCGCCGCGCTCACGCTCGTGCTCGCCGACGGCTCCACGCTCGAGTGCTCCGAGGACGGCGACCCCGAGTTGCTGCGCGCCGCGCGCGTGGGACTCGGGGCGCTCGGGGTGATCGCCGAGGTGACGCTGCGCTGCGTGCCCGCCTTCCGCCTCTGCGGCCTCGACGCGCCCGCGCCGCTGCAGCAGACGCTCGAGCGCTTCGAGGAGCTCTCGAACGCCAACGACCACTTCGAGTTCTACGTCTTCCCCCACGCCCGCACCGCGCTCACGCGTACCAACAACCGCACCGAGCTGCCCGTGCGCCCCCGCACCCGCCTGGGCTCGTACGCCAACGACGTGCTGCTCACCAACAGGACATTCGAGCTCTTCTGCCGCCTCGGGCGGCGGATGCCCTCCCAGATCCCCCGCATCAACCGGCTCGTCACCCGCCTCGCCGGCGCCTCCCGGCGCGTGGACCGCTCAGATCGGATCTTCGCGAGCCCACGCCTGGTGCGCTTCACCGAGATGGAGTATGCGCTCCCCCGCGCGCACACCATCAAGGCCGTGCGCCGCGTGCTCGAGTTGGTGGAGGGTGGGGGGCGGTCCCGTGG
>JBIOEY010000049.1:0-15191 GCA_044446505.1 Solirubrobacterales bacterium | reverse complement strand
TTTCCCGGCGCTGGGCTGGCTGTCCGGGGATGGGCATGCCCGCCCCGGCGGGCCCGCAAATGTGCGGCCCCGAGACACGCCGCATGCGGCGTGTCTGACGGACGGCGCATGCGCCGTCCGGGCAGGGCCGCATGCGGCCCTGCCATCAGGTGATCAGCGGGATGATCAGGATCGCGACGATGTTGGCGACCTTGATCATCGGGTTGATCGCGGGACCCGCGGTGTCCTTGAAGGGGTCCCCGACGGTGTCGCCCGTGACCGAGGCGGCGTGCGCGTCAGAGCCCTTGCCGCCGTAGGCGCCGTCCTCGATCAGCTTCTTCGCGTTGTCCCACGCGCCGCCCCCGGCGGTCATCAGCACGGCGAAGAAGAAGCCCACCACGATCACGCCGATCAGGAGGCCGCCGAGTGCCTGCTGGTCGATCAGCCCGACGATCAGCGTCAGCAGGATCGGCAGCAGCGACGGCAGGATCATCTCGCGCTGTGCGGTTCTCGTGACGATGTCCACGCACCTCGCGTAGTCGGGGTCTTCGGTGCCCTTCATGATCCCCGGGTGCTCGCGGAACTGGCGGCGCACCTCCTCGACGACCGCCCCACCGGCGCGGCCGACGGCCTCGATCGAGAGCGACGCGAACAGGCACACCATCATTCCGCCGAGCAGCAGCCCGATCAGCACCGGCGGTTCGTTGATGCCAAAAGAGATCGCGTGTTCGAGCTTGCCTTCGAGTTCTTTCTGGAAGCCTGCGAACAGACCGACCGCCGCGAGCACCGCGGAGCCGATCGCGTAGCCCTTCGTGACCGCCTTCGTCGTGTTGCCGACTGCGTCGAGTCGATCGGTGACCTGGCGCACCTCCTCGGGCAGGTCGGCCATCTCGGCGATCCCGCCCGCGTTGTCGGTGATCGGGCCGAAGGCGTCGAGCGCGACGATCAGCCCGGTCAGCGAGAGCAGACCCATCGCCGCCACAAGAATCCCGTAGATGCCGGTCACGCCGCCACCGGCGAGCTTCCATGAGCCCAGGATGCCGAGCACGATCACGAGCGCCGGCAGCGCGGTGGCCTGCAGTCCCGAGGAGAAGCCCTGGATGATGTTCGTCGCGTGGCCCGTGATCGACGCTTTCGCGGTCTTCTTCACCGGCGAGAAGCGCGTCGAGGTGTAGTATTCCGTGAGCCCAAAGAGCAAGGCCGTGACGGCGATGCCGATCAGCGAACACAGGTACAGGTGGCTCCATTTGGGCACGCCCGCCGAGCCGTCCAGGAAGGTCAGGTCGCGCATCAGCCAGTAGGTGATCGGCGCAAACGCCGCCGCGGCGATCACGCCCGATACGACCAGTCCTTGCAGGAGCGCGCGCTCGACGTTGTCGGATTTCGTGCGCACCGCGAACGTACCGATGATCGAGGCGATGATCGCCACGCCGCCGATCACGAGCGGATACAGCACGACGCGCGTGGACTCGTGAAATGTCAGCACGCCGAGCAGCATCAACGCAATCGCGGTGACCGCGTAGGTCTCGAACAGGTCGGCCGCCATCCCGGCGCAATCGCCGACATTGTCGCCCACGTTGTCGGCGATCGTGGCCGGGTTGCGCGGATCGTCCTCGGGGATGCCCGCCTCGACCTTGCCGACGAGGTCGGCGCCGACATCCGCGGCCTTCGTGAAGATGCCTCCGCCGAGCCGGGCAAAAATCGAGATCAAAGAGCCTCCGAAGCCGAGACCGACGAGCGCATCGACCGCGGTCTTCGGGCTGTCATTGAAGAATGAGGTCAGCGCCCCGTAGTAGCCGGCGACGCCGAACAGCCCAAGCCCGACGACGAGCAGGCCCGTGATCGCGCCACCTCGGAAGGCGACGCCAAGCGCCTGGGAGACCCCGCCGCGCGCGGCCTCCGCGACGCGTGCGTTTGCGCGAACCGAGACGTTCATGCCGATGTAGCCGGCCGAGCCGGACAGCAGGCCACCGATCGCAAAGCCGCACGCGACCGCGATGTTCAGGCCGATGGCCAGCGCGATGAACACAACCACGCCGACGACAGCGATCGTCGTGTACTGGCGGTTCAGGTAGGCGCGCGCGCCCTGCTGGACGGCCAGCGAGATGCTCTGCATCCGCTCGTTGCCGGGCGAGAGGGCGAGCAGGGCGCGCGTCGTCAGGAGGCCGTATACGACAGCGCACGCGGCGCAAACAAGGGCGACGACGACCCCATGGTTCGTCAGGAAGCTGCTCAACAGAAATCCTCCGCGGTCAGTTGGCGTGTCGCGCGAGGATCGCGCGCACATATATCCACCATCCGCCCGGATCGCTCGGCCGAGCGCCTACCCGACGGAAAAGCGCGCGCAGTCTATCGTGCCGGGCGGCGGGAGGCGTCCACGCCAGACTGCCTCAGGCCGTGTGGACCCCAGCCACGGACCGGGTCACCCATGCCCAGGCGGCCCGAAGCTGCTCGATGGGCCTCACCGTCCCGGCACCCACAGCCGGCCGCTGGACTCCGCCGGTCCGGCGCCGGGCTTCCCGGCCGGCTGGGGCGCCGCAGGCCGACCCGCGGGCGGCGGACCCGCCGGGGGAGCGCTCTGCGGCCCGTTTCCCGGGGCGGGCGGCTCGCCGGGCTGCACCTGAGCCGGAGCCGCCTGGGCCTCGCGGGCATAGGCCATCTGCAGCTGGGAGAGCGCGTCTCGCAGCGGGCGCGCTTCCTGGGGGGCGCGCCGCTCGACCACTCCCATCAGGCCGCGCACCGCGTCGATCGCGTCGCGCACCTGCTCGAGGTCGCGCTCCGGAGACTGCTGCCCAGCCGCTCCCTCGGGCGGCCCGACGAGCCCGAGGCGGCGGGCGCCGATGTTGAGCAGCGAGACGGTCGCCTGGAGCACCATGTCGGCGCTTGTGATGCGGCTCATTTCGGCTTCGTAGGCTGCGCGCTGGCCGATCTCCGATCGGTCCTCCTCGCTCGGCTGCCCCTCTGCGCTCGCCTGCCCCTCTGCGCTCGCCTGCCCTCCTGCGCTCGACTGCCCCCCTGCGCTCGCCTGCTCTGATGCGCCCGAATGCGCCTCCTGTGTGCTCACACCGTCACCTCCGCTGAGTAGGTTTGCCTGGTCTCCCGCACCGACGCCGCGAAGACATCCTCGCGGGTGGCGCCCGCCTCGATCATCGCGCGCTGGCGCTGGGCGCCGTTGTGCTCGGGGAACGCGAGCTCGATGCCGAGCTCTCCGCGAACCGGCGCGGTCCAGCTCGCGAGCCGTTCGATCGCCTCCCGCGCGGGGTACTCCTCGCAGCGCTCCAGGTCGATCAGGCGGCCATCGAGCCCGAAACGGATCGCCCTCCACATGTTCTCCTCCACCATCCGCGGCGGGTGGTCGACGAAGGGTGCGCCCTCGTCGACGTCGCGCGCAGCCTGCGCCACGCACGCCACGATCAGCGCCGCCAGCGCCTCGGACTCGGGCGCGGTGGCCTGCGCGTCGCAGATACGCACCTCCACGGTGCCGAAGCCGAAGTGGGGGCGCACCGACCACCACACCTGGGTGAACTCCACGATCGAGCGGGTGCGCAGCAGCAGTTCGACGTACTCGCGGTAGGCATCCCAACCGCCGAAGGAGTCGGGCACGCCGCAGCGGGGGAAGCTCCTGGTGAAGCTCTGGGTGCGCGCGGAGTGAAGCCCGGTGTCGCGGCCGTCGAGGTAGGGGGAGTTGGCGGAGATCGCCAACAGCAGCGGCAGCACGCCGCGCAGCCGGTCGCACACGAGCACCGCGCGGTCGGCGTCACGCACGCCGACGTGGACGTGCATGCTGAAGGTGTTGTTGCGCCACGCCACGTATTTGAGGCCCTCCTCCACGCGGCGGTAGTGCTCGGTGTCGATGATCCGCTGCTCGCGGTAGTCCGCCCAGGGATGGGTGCCAGTGGCGCCCAGCGCGAGCCCGCGCTCCTCGGCGAGCGCGAACAGCCGCCGCCGGCACTCGCGCTGGCGTGCCAGCGCGTCGGGCAGATCGGCGCCGGGGCCGGAGACGATCTCGATCTCCGCGGAGATCAGCTCGCCGGTGATGTGCTCGTAGAGAAATTGGTCGCCCGCCCCCCCGCACTCGCGGGCGGCCTCGCGCAGCTCCTCGAAGCAGGGGACCATTTCCAGGGTGGCGGGGTGCAGCAGCGAGAACTCCTCCTCCAGGCCCACGGTGCCGTCCACCGCCTGCGCGAAGGTGTCCGCCGCCCGGTCGAGGTCCAAGCTGTCCATCGGTTCAGGTTAGGTAGAAATACAGCGCGTACAGCAGGTCCACGGCGGGGCTCGAGGTGTGGACGGTGACCTCCGGGGGAACCATCAGCAGGGACTCGGAGTAGTTGAAGATGATCTTCACCCCCGCCTCCACGAGCTCGTCGGCGAGCTCCTGGGCGACACCGCCGGGCACCGCGAGGACGCCGACGACGATGTCCTCGTCCTCCACGATCTGGCGCACCTCGCGGGTGTGGCGCACGACCTTGTTGCCGACGGTGGTGCCCACCTTGTCGGAGTCCACGTCGAAGATCGCCACCACGCGGAAGCCGTGGTCGGCGAAGATGTCCGAGGAGGCGATCGCCTTGCCGAGGTGCCCGGCCCCGAACAGCGCGATGTTGTGCTGGCCCGCGGTGCGCAGGATCTTGCGAATCTGCGAGACGAGCGACTCCACGTTGTAGCCGACTCCGCGCTTGCCGAACTTGCCGAAGCCCGAGAGGTCGCGGCGGATCTGGGTGGAGTTGACGTGGGTGTAGTCGGAGAGCTCCTGCGAGGAGATCGTCTCCTTGCCCATCTTGCGCGCCTGCGTGAGCACCTGCAGGTAGCGCGAGAGGCGCGCCGCGACCCCGAGCGAGAGGCGTTCGCCGAGAACCTCCTCCGCGGCGCGCTCGACCTCCGCCGTGGCGCGCTCGACCTCCGCCGTGCTGGCCGAAACGGGGATGCGCGCCAAAGGCGCGTGTCCCCCGGCTTCGGTCAGATCCCCATAGGCCATCGCTCGTGACTATAGAGAGGGGCCACGCAGCCTCTCCCTCAAGGTGTCCGCGTCCACGAAGAACTCGAACAGCTCCTCGCCGTCGAGGGCCACGACGGGGATCCGCTCGAAGTACGCTCGGTGCAGCGACTCATCCGCGGTGATGTCGCGCACGACCAGCTCGAACGGGAGTTCCCTGCGAACCTCGCGCAGCGTCCGCAGCGCCTGCTCGCAGAGGTGGCAGTCGGGCTTGGTGTAGAGGGTCAGGACACTCACGCCGGCCGCCGGGGGAATGAGGCCCCACCCACCCGTTCTCCGGTCGCGTATGCGTCGAGCGCGAGATAGCTCGGATAGGGCAGCCGCTCGGCGAAGCGCGCGGCGCTGGCGATCATCGCGGCGTTGTCGGTGCACAGCACCCGCGCGGGCACGTGCACCGTGGCGTCCAGCTCGCCGAGGCGGCGGCGCAGCTCGCCGTTGGCGGCGACCCCCCCGCCGACCGCGAGGCGCTCCAGGCCGGTCCGCTCGAGCGCTCGCCGGGCGCGTTCGATCAGACGATCGACGATCGCCGCCTGGTAGGAGGCCGCGAGGTCCGCCGCCCGCGTGGCGAGCTCGCGCTCGGAGAGCTCGCGCACCCTGTAGAGCAGCGCGGTCTTCAGGCCCGCGAAGGAGAAGTCGAGGCTCTGCGCGAACGCCTGGCGGCCCACGCCCAGCCCCGGCCGGGCGCCCCCCGCCGCGAACGGGATCGCGCTCGGATCGCCCCCCTGCGCGAGGCGCTCGAGCGCGGCCCCGCCGGGGTAGCCGAGCCCGAGCATCCGGGCGCCCTTGTCGAACGCCTCCCCCGCCGCGTCGTCGAGCGTGCGCCCCAGCACCTCGAAGCCCTCGTGCTCGCGCACGTGCGCGAGCAGCGTGTGGCCGCCGCTTGCGATCAGACACACGAACGGGGGCTCGAACGGCCCCATCTGTCCAGAAAAGGGGGGCTCGGCTCGCCTGCCTCCGGCCGTATGCCCCACCCTCTCAGCCGCGATGAAGTTCGCTGCCACGTGGCCCTGGAGGTGGTCCACCGCCGCGAACGGCAGTTCCCGCGCGGCCGCCAGTGCCTTGGCGGTGGCGAGACCCACCAGCAGCGCCCCCACCAACCCCGGGCCCCGCGTGGCGGCCACCAGGTCGATCTCCCCGAGGCTCGCGCCCGCGCGCTCGAGCGCCTCGGCCACCACGAGGTTGACCAGCTCCAGGTGATGGCGGGAGGCGATCTCCGGGACCACGCCCCCGAAGCGATTGTGCACCTCCTGCGAGGAGATCACGTTGGAGCGCACCCGCCCCTCCCCGTCGAGGACCGCCGCGCAGGTGTCGTCGCAGCTCGTCTCAAGCGCGAGGATCGCGCCCCTCATACGAAGCCGGGGTTGGGCACGTCCTCGAACGAGCCTGCGAGCGTGGCGGGGGTGCGCCACATCACGAGCGCGTCCTCCCCGTTGTCCTGGTAGTAGCGACGGCGCAGGCCGGCCGCGCGGAAGCCTTCGCGTTCGTAGAGGCGGATCGCGCCGTCGTTGGAGCGGCGCACCTCCAGGGTGTAGCGCGCCTGCTCGTCCTCGACGCGCACGTACAGCTCGCCGAGCAGCGCCGAGGCGACGCCCTCGCGGCGGTGCTCGGGGGCGACCGCGACGTTCATCACATGCCACACCGTCTCGTAGCGCGAGCAGATCAGGTATCCCACGAGCCGCCGGCCGCTGTCGGTGTCCAGCACCGCCGCCAGGCAGATGCCGGAGGACTTGGAGAGCTCCAGCACGAACATCGCCAGCGACCACGGCGTGGGGAAGGCGCGGCGCTCGATCCCGATCACCTGCGGCAGGTCCGGGTATGCGAGGCGCCGGATTTCCAGCCGCGGACGGTCGGAGGCGACCTCCGCGGCGAACTGGGCGCTCATCCCTGGCCCTTCGCGCGAGGGTCGGCTGCTGATTGGGCTGTCATCTCGCTTCCCGGCGTCTTGCTTGCAAGGGCGATCTCCGCGTCCGGCCGGCGTTGGTAGTCGGGCAGCACCGCCTCGGGAGCGCCGGCCCGCGCGCTCAGGGCCAGCTTGCACAGCACCCCGGCGTCGACCCGGTGCAGCGGCGAGGAGTCCGCTGGGACCGCTACTGCGAGCGCCTCCAGAGATCCCCGATAGCGTATCGCCCCGTCCCCCACCGCCAGCCAATCGCGATGCTCGCCGGCCTGTTCCGAGATGCTGTCGAGCTCCTGCGGCGAGAGCGCGCGCGGCGGGGCCAGCTCGCCGTCGGCGGCGTACGCCGCGGCGAACACCTCCCCGCGGCGCGCGTCGATCACCGCCAACACACCTTTCGACGATCCCCCCTCCCGCGCGGGCGACCCCCCCTCCGACCCGCGTAGGCCGGCCTCGGCCAGCACGTGCAGGGTGGAGACGCCGACCACCTCGACGCCGAGCGACTGGGACAGACCGCGCGCAGTGGCGATTCCGATGCGCAGGCCGGTGAACGTGCCCGGCCCCAAGCCGACTGCGATCCGCTCCAGATCCCTCCAGCGCAGGCCCGCCTGCGCAAGCAGCTGGCTCGCCAGCGGCAGCAGCCGCGTGGTGTGCCCGGGGCGCTCCCCGGCGGGGGGATCGTCGCAACCCTGAAGCGTGGTGCCATCGGCGAGCCGCAGTCCCACCGCGGTGGCGGGTGTGGCGGTGTCGAAGCCGAGGACGATCATCGCCGTCGGCCCGTCTCCGGGTCGCGCGCGCCATCCTCGCGCCCACCCTTCGGCTTGTGCCCCATCTCGGACTCGCCGGCCGCCCGCACCTCGATCCGCCGGCGGTCGCCGCCGCGATGGGCGAGCGTCACCCACACCCTCGCGCCCTCGAGCTCCGGGCTGCCCTGCTCGGGCCACTCCACGAACGCGATGCTCTCGGGCCCGATGTAGTCCTCCAGGAGTCCCGGGTCCTCGTGCTCCAGCCCCGCGAGCCGGTAGAGGTCGAGGTGGGCCACGGCGACCTGCGAGCCGCGGTAGCGGTGCCCGATCCCGAACGTCGGGCTCGTCACGGGGTCGGTCACCCCCAGCGCCCGCGCGGCCCCGCGCACCAGGGTGGTCTTGCCCGCCCCCAGATCGCCCCGCACCAGCACAACGTCCCCCGCGCGCAGCTGCGCGGCGAGCTCGGCGCCCAGCGCCTCGGTCTCGTGGGGGGCCGAGGTTTCGCGGACGAGCACGGGAAGACTTTAGTGTCGAGACCTCGGGGAGCGGGGCGGGCGGCCCAGAGCGTCGAAGATCGCTCGAAGACCCGTTAACGGCGACCGGCCCACGGGAGAGGGGTCGTGGGCCGGTCGTACTGCTTGGGAGGAGGAGGTCTGTCCTCTATCGGCAGCACCCCTCGAGAGCTTTAGCGACCGTTGCGCACGCTTGTGAGGCTCAGAACAGGCCGAGTTGGTCGACCTCGGCCACGGGCTCCGCCGCTGCGCCGGACCCACTTGGAGCCAGGGGCACCTCGGCCTCCGGAACCGCCTCCGGCACCTCCAGCCAATGCGACTGCTCGGGCGCGGGCAACGCCAGCAGCTCGGGCAGCCGCTTGAAGTCCTCGCGCAGGGTCTCGAGCATCCGCGGCGTGTAGAGCGCCGCCGCGGGGTGGAAGATCGGGTAGAGGCGCACCGCCCTGCGGCCCACCGCAAGGACCTCGGCCTGACCGTGCAAACGTGTGATGCCGGTGGGGTCCTCGCGCAGCAGCTTCGTGGAGAAATTCCCCAGCGTGCAGATCACCCGCGGCTGGATCAGCTCCACCTGGCGGTACAGGTACTCCCGGCAGTTCTCGATCTCAATGGGCTGGGGATCGCGGTTGCCGGGGGGTCTGCACTTCAACGTATTCGCGATGAACACATCCGCGCGTGCCATCCCGATCTCCCCCAAGAGCTTCTCCAGCAGTTTGCCCGCGGCGCCCACGAACGGCAGCCCCTGCTCGTCCTCGCTCGCCCCCGGCGCCTCCCCCACGAACATCAGATCCGCGTCGGCGTTGCCCGCCCCGAACACGACCGACTTGCGGGTGGCCGCCAGCTCCGCGCAGCGCACGCACCCCCGAGCCTGCGCGAACACCTCCTTCAGGGCCTCGCGCCGCTCGGAAACCGAGAGCTGGCTCTCCTCACCCGACACTGGGGCGAGATGGTAGCCACGATGCCTCTGTGAAGGTGCGCACATAACGTCCTCTCTCCCCCACCAAGCCGCGAACGGCTGTATCATTCCTCACGGGCCGTCACCGACCTTGGTCGGGGTGGACCCGCAGTGCAAGAGCCATCTCTTATCGCGCCGGTATCCGCAGGAACTGGACCGAAAGCCATGAGCCACCCCACTTCAGTACGCCAGATCGCGATGATCGATCTCGCCTGTACGGGCGATCGGGGGCAAGCGGCGGCATGAGGGTGCTACGCGTCGCGGGAATCTGTACCGGGGAGCGCGCCCCGGCCTGTACCGGGGGGCTGGTACAGGCATGAGAACCCTGCGCACCGTCGGGGAGCTGCGCGCGGCGCTGGCGCCGGCGCGGCGCGCGGGCCGCACGATCGGGCTCGTGCCCACGATGGGGGCGCTGCACGAGGGCCATCTCTCGCTGATCCGCTGCGCGCGGGAGCAGTGCGAGGAGGTGGTGGTCTCGCTGTTCGTCAACCCCGCGCAGTTCGGCGAGCGCTCCGATCTGGAGCGCTATCCGCGCTCCGAGCAGCACGACGCGGGGCTCGCTGCGGAAGCCGGCGCAGACCTGCTGTTCGCGCCCTCCGTGGAAGCGGTGTACCCGCCGGGGTTCGCGACCGCGGTGGAAGTGCTCGGGCTGACCGACCGTTTGGAGGGCGCCTCGCGCGGGGCCTCCCACTTCCGCGGGGTGACGACGGTGGTCACGAAGCTGCTCTGCATGACGATGCCCGACAGCCTCTACCTCGGCCAGAAGGACGCCCAGCAGGTGGTCGTGATCCGCCGCCTGATCGCCGACCTGAACCTGCCGGTGCGCGTCGAGGCGCTGCCCACCGTGCGCGAGCCCGATGGGGTGGCGCTCTCCAGCCGCAACGCCCTGCTCGATCCCCGCGCGCGCGGGCGCGCTCGCGCGCTGAGCGCCGCGCTGAGCGCCGCCGCCGAGCTGGCCGCCGCGGGGGAGCGCTCGCCGCGGGCGCTGCTCGGCGCCGCCCACGCCGCGCTGGCCGCCGCGGAGGTGCGGGCCGACTACGTGGAGCTCGTCGACCCCGACACCCTGGAGGCGCTCGCCGAGCTCGACCGGCCGGCGCTGCTCGCGATCGCCGCCCGCGTGGGTCGGGTGCGGCTGATCGACAACCTCACGCTCGAACCGACCCCGCAGCCCACTCGACCCTCGGGAAAGGCAGCCGCGACATGCAGCGCGTGATGCTCAAGTCCAAGATCCACCGCACCACGGTGACCGACTGCGACCTGCACTACGTGGGGTCGATCACGATCGACCCGGACCTGCTGGAGGCCGCGGACATCATCGAGCACGAGCAGGTGCACGTGGTGGACATCGACAACGGCGCGCGCTTCGAGACGTACACGATCGCCGGCGAGCGCGGCTCGGGAGCGATCAAGGTCAACGGCGCCGCCGCCCGCCTCGTGCACCGCGGCGACACGATCATCGTGATCTCCTACGCCCACTACGACCGCTCCGAGATGGAGCGCTACGAGCCCCGCGTGGTGCACGTGGAGGCCCAGACCAACCGCATCATCACCGTCGACGACGCGGTGGCGACCCTGCTCAGTGCCGAGCCTGCCTCGGAGGGCGCGTACGAGGTGCGCGCCTGACGCTGCAG
This sequence comes from Solirubrobacterales bacterium, assembly GCA_044446505.1. GTDB lineage: Bacteria > Actinomycetota > Thermoleophilia > Solirubrobacterales > Solirubrobacteraceae > Palsa-744. The sequence continues at coordinate 4,487 of JBIOEY010000049.1, read as the reverse complement.
CCCGAGGGCGCCAACCGCTTCAGATAGGAGCCGTTATGTCAAGCCAGCCCAACGTCAAGATCCCCCACGATCCCGGGCGCCTGCCGATGACGCTGCCGCTGCTCGCGGAGAAGAAGCGCCTCGGCGACCCGATCGTGATGGTCACCGCCTACGACTACCCCAGCGCCCGCGCCGCGGAGACCGCGGGGGTCGATCTGGTGCTCGTCGGGGACTCCGCCGCGACCACCGTGCTCGGGTACAGCGCCACCACGCCGGTGCGCCTCGGGGACATGCTCGTGCTCGCCGCCGCCGCGCGGCGCGGGCTGAAGACGCCGCTGTTGATCGGCGACCTGCCGTTCGGCTCCTACGAGGTATCCGACGAGCAGGCGATCGCGACCGCGATCCGGATGGTCCAGGAGGCCGGCTGCGACGCGGTCAAGCTGGAGGGCGGCGGGGTGGGCTCGGTTAATCGCGCGCGCGCGATCGTGGGTGCCGGGATCCCGGTGATGGGCCACGTCGGCCTCACCCCCCAGACCTCCACTGCGCTCGGCGGCTGGAAGGCGCAGGGGCGCAGCGCGCAGGCCGCCGCGAAGATCGGCGCCGAGGCGCTCGCACTGCAGGAGGTCGGCTGCTTCGCGGTCGTCTTCGAGGCGATCCCCGCCGCGGTCACCGAGGAGCTGATGGGCGCGATGGAGATCCCCGTGATCGGCATCGGCGCCGGCCCCGCCACCGATGGGCAGGTGCTCGTCTTCCATGACCTGCTCGGCATCCGCGACGGCCTCGGCCCGCGCTTCGTCAAGCGCTACGCGAACCTCCAGGAGGAGATGAACGCCGGCGTCGCCGCCTACGCCGAGGACGTCCGCGCCCGGCGCTACCCCGGCCCCGAGCACACCTACAAGATCGACTCCGCCGAGCTCGCCGAGCTGCGCGCGCTGCTCACTGCTGCAGATCGAGCGCGTCCATGAGGTGCACGTAGGATTCGACGGCGTGGGCTTCGGCTTCGGCGAGTTTGGCTTCGAGCCGTTCGACGTGGCGGAGCACGGTGAAGTCGATCGGGCTCGCGTACGGCGTCGCGAGGCTGATGATCAGGGGGACTTCTTCGGCTTCGGTATCCACCGCGGAGTAGCGCCGGTCGAACTGGACCGTGCTCGCGGGAAGCGTCGTGTAATGGCTTGAGACCCACGCCTGGATGTCCCCGCACAGGTTCGGGGTCGCGAGCGTCGATAGTCCCTGGAGCTTGTGCGCCAGGGTGTGCACCGCACGTGTGAGCCTGGGGTTGCTCCAACGCAGACCCGCGACCGCGTGGGCGAAGGTGGCGATCGGACCGGCGGCGGTGCGGTACCCAACAGTGGTCATCGCGCCCACCAACTCATTGCTCAGCTGTTCGGAGTCGTGGTCCTGCGGAGATTCGAGCGCCACCCCGGGGCACTGGGCGGCAGTCTGCACCGCGTAGCGCCTGACGGCGGCGAGCCCCCGCGACACATCGGGGCTGGCGGCGCGCACGAGCGCGTCGGTGGCGAGCGCGAGCCTCCGCGTGGTGGCCACGTCCCCCGGCTTGGCAAGAGCGCTCGCCGGTGTAATCGCAAGCGCCAAGCCGACGAGCGCAACAGAGCCCCATCTCATCCCCATCAGGTGAGGGTAGCTCAACGGGGGTACTCGATCCGCCGGAGCACCTTCGCCGGGGCCCCCGCAGCGATCGAGAACGGCTCGATATCGCGGGTGACCACGCTGTTGGCCCCGACCACGCAGCGCTCGCCGATGCTAACGCCGCTGGTCACGACCACGTTGGCCCCGAGCCAGGAGTTCGCGCCGATCCGCGTGGGGCCCTTGGAGGCGAAGCCCTGCCAGGGCACCGGGCGCTCGGGGTCGTCGTGGCGGTGGGCGGCGTCGGAGACGAAGCAGCCGTTGGCGAGCATGCAGTGCTCGCCGATCTCCACGAACTCGTGCGCGGCGATCATCACGCCCATGTTCAGGAATGTGCCCGCCCCGATCCGCACGCGCGCGCGGCCGGGGGCGGTGATCCACACATTCGGCTCCAGCAGCACCCCCTCCCCCACCTCCAACCGGCCCTCGCGCAGCGCCTCCAGCACGTTGCCCTGCAGCGGCCAGCGCGCGAACGCCCCGCGGCGCATCAGCTCCCAGTGGATCCGCGCGCGGTTCCACGGCAGCGTGTTGCGCTCGTACCACTTCCACCTCTGTATCCACAAGCGCGCCTCGCGCACCAACTCCCCCGGCGCAAGCGGCGGGGGAGTTGGGACGGAGGAGGAAGGAGGTGCCTGGCGGGTGAGCTCGTCGATCCCCGCGCGCGACAGGGGATCGGTGGGGGTGCTCAAGCGGCGACCTTGGCGCGTGGTTTGCGTTTGGTGGCCGCTCGTTTGGCGGTGCGCGGCTTGCCGTTGGGGGAGGCGCCCGCCGCGACCGATCCTCCCGGAGCGGCCAGCAGCGCCGCGAGGAACTGCCCGGTGTGCGAGGCCGGCTCGGCGGCGACCTCCTCGGGCGTCCCGGCGGCGACCACGAGCCCTCCCTCCTCGCCGCCCTCGGGGCCCATGTCGATCAGGCGGTCGGCGCACTTGATCACGTCGAGGTTGTGCTCGATCACGACCACGCTGTTGCCGGCGTCCACGAGGCGCTGGAGCACCTCGAGGAGGCGCTGCACGTCCGCGAAGTGCAGGCCGGTGGTGGGCTCGTCGAGGATGTAGAGGGTGCGGCCAGTGGCAATCTTGGAGAGCTCGGTGGCGAGCTTCACGCGCTGGGCCTCCCCGCCGGAGAGCGTGGTGGCGGGCTGGCCGAGACGCACGTAGCCGAGGCCCACCGCGTTCAGGGTCTCAAGGCGCCGGCGCACCTTGGGGATGTGCTCGAAGAACTTGACGGCCTCCTCGATCGGCATGTCGAGCACGTCGGCGATGCTCTTGCCCTTGAAGCGGATCTCCAGGGTCTCGCGGTTGTAGCGCTTGCCGTGGCACTGCTCGCACGGGACGTACACGTCGGGGAGAAAGTGCATCTCGATCTTGATCTGCCCGTCGCCCTTGCACACCTCGCAGCGCCCCCCCTTCACGTTGAAGGAGAAGCGCCCGGGCTTGTACCCGCGCGCGCGGGCCTCCTGGGTCTTGGAGAAGAGGTCGCGGATCACGTCGAACAGGCCCGTATACGTCGCGGGGTTCGAACGCGGGGTGCGCCCGATCGGGGACTGGTCGACCGCGATGATCTTGTCGAGCTGCTCGAGGCCCCGGATCGCGCGGTGCGCGCCGGGCCGCGCGCGCGCGCGGTGCAGGCGTGCGGAGACGGCCTTGTAGAGGATCTCGTTGACGAGCGTGGACTTGCCCGAGCCGGAGACCCCTGTCACGCAGGTGAGCGCGCCGAGCGGGAAGCTCGCGTCGACCTCGCGGAGGTTGTGCTGCGCGGCGCCCTCCACCTTCACATAACCCGTGGGCGTGCGGCGCTTTGAGGGCACCGCGACGGTACGGGTGCCCGCGAGGAATTGCCCGGTGAGCGACTCCTTGCAGCGCTGTACCTGCGCGGCGGTCCCCTGCGCGACGATCCGCCCCCCGTGCTCGCCCGCGCCGGGGCCAAGGTCCACGAGGTGGTCGGCGGCGCGCATCGTCTGCTCGTCGTGCTCCACCACGATCACCGTGTTACCGAGCTCGCGCAACCGCTCGAGGGTGGCGATCAGCTTGGAGTTGTCGCGCTGGTGCAGCCCGATCGAGGGCTCGTCGAGGATGTAGAGCACGCCGACGAGCGAGGAGCCGATCTGCGTGGCCAACCGAATCCGCTGCGCCTCCCCCCCGGAGAGCGTGGCGGAGGCGCGGTCCATCGAGAGGTAGCCGATCCCCACGTTCTCGAGGAATTGCAGGCGCTCGGAGATCTCGCGCAGGATCAGCCGCGCCACGTGGCGGTCGGTCTCGGAGAGCTCCACCTCGGCCAGCCACTCCAGGGCGCGGCGCGCGGAGAGCGCGCAGAAGTCCTCGATCCTTGTTCCCCCCACGAGCACCGCGCGGGACTCCGCGCGCAGCCGCGCCCCCCCGCACACGGGGCAGTCGCGCAGGGACATGTACTCCTCCAGCTTCTCCTTGACCCCTTCGGACTCGGTCTCGCGGTAACGGCGCTCGAGGTTCGCGACGATCCCCGCGAAGCGCGTCGAGTACGAGCGCCGCCGCCCGAAGCGGTTGCGGTAGGAGATCGGCAGCGGCTCCTTCGTCCCGTGCAGGAAGAGGTCGCGGTGCTCGTCGGGCAGCTCCTCCCACGGCAGGTCGAGATCGACGCCGTAGCGCTCGCCGAGCGCCTCGGCGACCTGGTCGTAGTAATTGGACATCGAGTTCGTCCACGGCGCGATCGCCCCCTCCGCGACCGACAGCGTGGGGTCGGGGACTAGCAACTCGGGATCGATCTCCATCTGCGCGCCGAGGCCATGGCAGCGCTCGCAGGCACCGTGGGGGGAGTTGAAGGAGAAGATCCTTGGCTCGAGCTCCACCAGCGAGGGCCCGTGCTCGGGGCAGGCGAAGCGCTCGGAG
>JBIOEY010000048.1:0-15551 GCA_044446505.1 Solirubrobacterales bacterium | reverse complement strand
GTGTGCCCCGTTCGTGCGCGCAGCTCGCGCAGGTGCTCGCGCGCGACGCGACGGACCACCATCGAGTCGAGCAGCGAGAGTCCGAAGTCCGAGACGCGGGAGGAGAGCCGGTACTTGCGAGAGGGGCTCTGCTCGAGGTAGCCGAGGGTGACCAGGGTGGTCGCATAGCGGTGGGTGGTTGAGCGGCTCATGTCGAGCTCTTCGGCCATGTCGGCGATTCCGCGCACCGGGTGCTCGGCGGAGAAGCAGTGGAGCATCGCCAGGCCCACAGCCAGCGAGGAGGAGTGCCTGCCGGGGTGCTCGGGATCCACAGGTTTTGACATCGCTCGGGCCGTTCCTCGAACTCTGGCTATCGGTGCCAGCGGGGTTGCGGGTCAGGGCGTGCGACCAAGCCCCCAGCGGGGTAGTCGTGCTGGGCGTGGGCGAGAGCGCATCGATCGCGCGGGCGACCCGCCGCCTCTCCTTCGGCGGGTGCCCGTACGGACCCTCGCCCCGAGGCGCTCAAAGGCGATGCCGAGTTCTTGGGGCAGCTTTGCCGGCTCACGGGATAGGGGCGGCGTGGCGAGGGCGTCGGTTTCACTGGATGCGCGGTCCTGGCATCGGCTTCGCGGTCCGTGGGCCGTGGGCTGCCTTCGCGATTGCTTCTGCGCTTGGAATCGTCATCGACGTCTCGCTGCTCGCATCGGGTGTGTGGTGGTTGGTGGCGTCTTGGCGGGCCGAGCGTCTGGCCCAGGGGGATGCCTTGTGGACGCTCGGCCCGCCTTGGGACACGACTGCCGACCCAGGGGTGCGTGGCGGCGGAGCGACGCTGGCCTGGGTGGCCTCTCCTGTGCGGGTGCCGGGGTGGGTGGCACCTGTCGCGGGTTCGGGTGGCGCTTTGCCGGTCGCTTACGCTGCCCGTGGCCGCGATGCGCAGTCGGTGTGGGCTGGCGTGGCCCTCGATCTGCGCTGTCTGTCGTGTGTCCCTCGACGCCATAGCGGGCATGATGGGACCTGCGGCGCGGTTTGGGTAGGCATGGTTTGAGGGTTCAATGTTTGGAAGTGTCCAGATCGAAGTAGGAAATAGGTCTTTTCTGCGGGGGCGAACTTCGACTATGCTGCACCAGTCAATGACTGCGAGACCGGCAAAGAAGGCGTCCGGGCGGGCGATGTCCTCGCAGGTCTACTGGGCGCTCCTGGGCGTCGTGATCGAGCGTCCGAGCTATGGCTTGGAGCTCTACAACCGCTTCCAGCGCATGTATGGGGACGTGCTCCCGATCAGCGGCGAGTCGCATGTCTATTCGGCGCTCAATGTGCTGGAGGGGCGGGGGTTTATCGCGACGATCCCCGAGGTTGGGGTCACCCGGCAGCCCAAGCCGCACTATCAGGCCACGCAGCTGGGCGAACACAGCTATGTCGAGTGGCTTGTGGAGCAGGTGGACGCCGAGCGTAGACGCCAGGAGCTATGGGTCCGCCAGTTGACGATCTTCGCCCACAATCCCAGGGCGGCGGTGCATGTCCTCGGGCGTTTTGAGCGTGAGTATCTCAAGGGGACGGGGCAGGTCGGACACCAGCCGGCGGGGGAGGTGGCCGGCGCTCGCGATGAGCTGATCGATGGGCTCGTCGCCGATCACCAGCGTCGGTCTGTCAGGGCGACGCTCTTGTGGCTGCGGCACGCCCACGACGTATTCGAGGCCCGCGCGGCGGGGAGCGCTGCTCGTGATGATCCTCCTCGAGCTTGAGCATGTAGGCAAGAGCTACAGCCGCGGCGCGCGCGGTGCGCGTGTCGTGCTCGACGATCTCTCGCTCGTGATCGACGCGGGCGAAATGGTCGTGGTGTTTGGCGAGCGGCAATCCGGGCGCTCGACGCTGATGCGGATCGCGGCCGGGGTCGAGCGGCCCAGCAAGGGGGTGGTGCGCTTCGATGGCCGCGACCTCGCCGAGCGTGGCGGGGAGATGCTCGGAGGCGGGATCAGCTATTGCCGCCGGGAGTTCCTCCCCGATAGGGGTCTGACCGTCCTTGATCAGCTGCGGGCAAGCCAGCTCGCGCGCCGGGTACCGCAGTCAACGGCGCTGACTCACGCGTGGAAGGCGCTCGAGCGTGTCGATGCCCTCTGGTGCGCCTCGCTGATCGCGGGCGAGTTGAAGATCGAGGAAACGGTGCGGGTGGCCCTCGCGCGCGCGCTGACTTCCCAGCCGCGGCTGCTGGTCGTCGATGAGCCGACGATCGGCGTTGAGTCGATCAAGCGCGACGACATCCTGAAGCTGCTGCGCTCCCTCGCCAACGGGGGCATCGCGATCCTCGCGAGCGCCGGAGACGGCACGGAGCTACTCGGCGCCGACCGAGTGCTGTCCCTCGGGAAAGGCAAACTGTTCGGCGAGCTCACGCCCGATCTCGCGCCCGTCACCGACCTCGGGCGCCGCCGGCAGGCACGAGGAGCGAGCGGCATTGCTTGAGCTTGAAAGGGTAATCAAGCACTACCACGGGGCGGGGGAGGAGGTGCGTGCCGTCGATGGTGTGAATCTCACGATCGAGCCCGGGGAAATGGTCGCGCTGCTTGGCCCCAGCGGCTCGGGCAAGACAACGCTGTTGCTGTTGATCGCTGCGCTGTTGAGGCCCGAGGAGGGCACGATCCGCTACCAGGGGCGCGACATCACCTCGATGTCCGAAGGGCAGGCAAGCGAGTACCTGCTCAGGGACGTCGGGTTCGTCTTCCAGAACTTCCATCTGATGCCCCGGGTCTCGGCGATCGAGAACGCCGCGCGGAAGCTCCTCATCGGCGGTGTTGGGATGCGCGAGGCTCAGGCTCGCGCGATCCCTTGGCTTGAGCGGGTGGGGCTCGCTGACCGCCTCGAGCACACTCCGGAGAAGCTCTCCGGTGGGGAGCGTCAGCGCGTAGCGATCGCGCGCGCGCTCGCGGGAGAGCCGAGTCTGATCCTCGCAGACGAGCCGACCGGGAACCTCGACAGCGCCCGCAGCAAGGAGATCGTGCAGCTGCTGCACTTGGTCGCGCACGAGCGCGGCGCGTGTGTACTGCTCGTCACCCACGACCGGGACGCCGCCGGCGCCGCTGACCGTTGCAGCACGCTGCGCGACGGCAAGCTCATCGACGGCGACCCCGACACAGACGCACCCGACCCCCTCGACGCGCGGGCACCCTCCGCGTCCGCGCACCGGTAGGCGCGCTTTGGGGTCCTCCGAGCCGTCGAGGTGGCACGGTCTCATGCGGACCCGCGCGCTCTTCTACTTCTACAGCCGCCGGCTACGGGTCCACGCGACGCAGGAGCTGCTCGCTGGCTTCGGGGTAGCCGTCGCCGTCGCGCTCGTGTTCGCGGTCGTGGTCGCGAACAGCAGCATCACGAGCTCCGCGAGCGATGTCGTCCATGCGGTGATCGGCCCTGCCGACCTGCAGCTGCACGCCCGCGGCCCCGACGGCTTCGATGAGCACCTCCTCTCCCGCGTGGAAGGCCTCCCGGGCGTCGCGCAGGCCGCGCCGCTACTGGAACAGACCGCGACCGTCCGGGCGCCCAACGGCCGCCAGGCGACAGTCACCGTCGCTGGAACGAATGTCGGCCTCGCGCTGCTGGACGGCCTGGCACATACCCTGCCGATCGGGGCGCTCTCGCCGAGCGGGATCGGGCTGAGCCAGACGAGCTCAAGCGCGCTCGGCCTGCCGGCCTACAAGCCGACCAGGCCGACCGCGGTCCGCCTGGAGCTACGCGGACGCTCAACCCCGCTGCGGGTGTCTGCTGTGCTCGGCCACGAAACGGCCGGGGCGCTCGCCGACGCGCAGGTCGCGGTGATGCCGCTCACGCGGCTTCAGAAGCTCGCCGGCCTCAAGGGCCGCGTCACACGGATCCTCGTGGAAAGCAAGCCCGGGCACAGACAGGCCGTCGAACGTGAGCTCCAGATGCTCGCCGCCGGCAGGCTCACGGTCGCCCCAGCCGACCAGGACGTCTCGCTGTTGCACGAGGCGCTACGGCCGAGTAGCCAGGCGAGCGCCCTGTTCGCCGGGTTGAGCGCTCTGCTTGGCTTCCTGTTCGCGTTCAACGCGATGCTGCTGACCGTACCCGAGCGACGCGAAGCGATTGCCGACCTGCGCCTGGACGGCACCAAGCGCGCCGCGATCGTGCAGATGGTGCTCTTCCAGGCCCTCTGCCTCGGCGTCGCAGCCTCTTTGGTTGGGCTGCTCGGCGGCTACGCCCTGTCGATCGGGTTCTTCCACCAGTCCCCCGGATATCTCACGCGGGCCTTCACGCTGGGGACGAGCACCGTGATCGGCCTACAGCCCATCGTGCTCTCCCTCGCGGGCGGAATCCTCGCGACGTGCCTCGCCTCGATGGTCCCCCTGCAGGATCTGCGCCGCGGACGCCCCCTCGATGGCATCTTCTCCGAGGACGACGCCACGAACGGCGCCGCGCCACTCGGCGCCCGACGCTGGCTGATCGCCGCCACCGCCGGCCTGGTGCTCCTCGCGACTGGCCTCTACGTATTCGTGCCCTCAGCCGCGATCATCGCGTGTGTCGCGCTCGCGCTGGCAACAATGCTCGCGGTTCCGCTGATGCTCGCGGCGGTCCTACGCGCCGCCGGGGCGCTCGCGGCCAGCAACCCAAAACTCACCGTTCTGCCGCTGGCGCTCTCCTCGCTGAAGACCACAACGCTGCGTTCGCTCGCGCTCGCCGCGACAGGCGCGGTCGCGCTGTTCGGCAGCGTCGCGCTGGGATCCTCCCGCGATGACCTGCTGCGCGGAATCGACGGATACACCGCCCACTACGTCAGCAGCGCCGACATCTGGCTGGTCAACCCAACCGACCACCAGGCGATCGACGACCTCGCCCCACGGGAAGACCAGGCGCGTATCGCCCGCATCCCAGGCGTAGCAAGCGTCAGCGCCTTCCAGGGCAGCTACCTCGACTTCGCCGGCCGGCGGGTCTGGGTCATCGCATGGCCGCCGTCCACACGTTTTGCATTGCTGGATGACCAGATCACCCACGGCAGCCTCCCCGGTACCGAAGCGAGCCTGGAGGCCGGCGGCTCGATCACAATCTCTGACCAGATCGCCACAGAACACCACCTCAAGGTCGGAGACATTCTCGCGCTGCCGACCCCCACAGGAACTGCGAAGTTCAGGGTCGCGGCAACGACCACGAACTTCGGATGGAGCCCCGGAGCAATCCTGGTGAGCACCAGCGACTACCAGCGCGCGTGGGCGTCCTCCTCCCCCTCCGCGCTCGGCGTCCACCTCCAGCCCGGCGCGAACACCACGATCGTGCACGGCGCGATCGAACGCGGGCTTGGACCCACCAGCGGCCTTGAAGTTTTGACCGCGAAAGCACGCGAAACCGCGATCGACAACTCGGCCAGCGAAGGACTCGGACAGCTCGGGGAGATCTCGACGCTGCTCGTTCTCGCCGCGATTCTCGCGATGGCCGCAGCACTCGGGTCGAGTATCTGGCAGCGACGCAAGTCCCTCGCCGAACTACGACTCGAAGGCGCCCCGCGGCGACAGATCAGGCTCGTGCTGCTCGTCGAATCCACACTGATGCTGAGCGCGGGGTGCTTGACCGGCGCCCTCGCCGGCATCTATGGTCAGGTTGTGATCGACAGCTACCTCAAGCACGTGACCGGCTTCCCGGTCGCGGGAGTAGCGACAGGCGCCCGCCCGATCGAGATCTTCGCGCTGGTGATCGCCGCAGTCCTTCTGATCGTCTCACTCCCCGGCTGGTTCGCCTCGCGCGTACCCGCGACGCTCGCCCTCAATGAGTAGAAGGCACATACCCCCACCTGGCGACGCGTCGCGCGAACACGAGCGACCAGCGGGCAGCTAAGCCGCGCAGGGCATGGCAGCTTTTGGTGATCGCCGGCTCCTGGCACGAGCCGGCGTAGCCCTAGCACTCGCGAACGCCCGCTACTGGCCGCGCGTCGCGCCGCTCGTCCACGCACAGCTCAAACGATGGGAGCAGCGCGCCCACGCAATCGAGGATCCCGCGCTTCACGCGCTCGCGCTCGAGAAGCTCCGCGAGGAGCGCTTCAACGCCGAGGTCGCGGCGACGCTCGCGACACTCGCGCCACCAGAGCACCGCACGGCTGTTGTTGAAGCGATCGTGGCCTACGAGGTCATGTACGACTACCTCGACGGCCTCACCGAGCAGCCAACCCCCAGCCCCCTCGAAGACGGACACAGCCACTACCGGGCGTTCACGGACGCGATCACCCTCGACTCCGAGCCCGCGGACGGCTACTACACCTCTCGGCCCGCAGACGACGGCGGCTACCTCAAGGATCTGGCCGGCGTCGTGCGCGGAGCGCTGGCCGGACTGCCATCCACGCCCGCGATCTTCTCAGCCGCGAGAGAGGCTGCGAGGCGGTGCGCGGAGGCACAGATCCGCGCACACGCAGCGCCGGCGCTCGGGACCCCCCAGCTTGAACAGTGGGCAAAACACGAGGCGCAGGACACCCCGCTTGGATGGCAAGAGTTCCTCGCTGGCGCGGCGTCCTCCGTGCTCGCCGTCCACGCCCTGATCGCTGCCGCCGCCGACGAGCGCACCACACTCGGATACGCCGCCGAGATCGACACGACCTACCTATCGATCTGCGCCCTGAGCACAATGCTCGACAGCCTCGTCGACCATCAGCGCGACACCCAGGCTGGGCAGGCCGGCTACCTGCGCTACTACCGCGATCACGACCTGCTCGCCAGAGACCTCGCCCGCGCAGCACGACGCGCGGTCGAGCACTCGAGCGCGCTGCCCAACAGCGCGCACCACGTAATGACGCTCGTCGGAGTCGCCGCGTACTACATCTCCGCCCCGACCGCCGGCAGCGACCTCGCGCGGCCCGTCACCAGGCAGGTACGCCGAGAGCTCGAGCCGCTCATCACCCCAACGCTCGCGGTCATGCGCACCTGGCGAGCCGCCAAGCAAGCCCGCAGCAGCGCGATCCCCCGCAAGACCGGCCGCTGATGCTCCCCGGCACGGCCAAGGCAAAGGAGAACGCGGATCGCCAGGCCGCGCGTTACGTCGCGATCATCGCCGACGGCAACGGCCGCTGGGCACGCTCCCACGGGACGCCAGTCAACGACGGCCACGAGGCGGGGGCCGACACCCTGAAGGCACGCCTACGCGACGCTGTAGAGCTCGGCATCGAGCAGCTGACCGTGTACTCGTTCTCGACAGAGAATTGGTCCCGGCCCGCCGGGGAGGTCCAGGGTCTGATCGCGATGCTCGCCGAGCGCATCGCCCGGGAGACCCCCGAGCTACATCGCGAGGGAGTCCGTATGCGCTTCCTCGGGCGCCGCGAGGGAGTGCCCGGCGAGCTGGTCGAGCAAATGAACACGGCCGAGGCGCTCACCGCGGATAACCGGCGGCTGGAGCTGTTCATCGCGTTCAACTACGGCGGCCGGGCGGAGATCCTCGACGCAGCACGGCGGTATACCGGCGGCGGCGAGGAGGAGTTCCGCCGCTGCCTATACGTGCCGGAGATGCACGACCCAGACCTCATCATCCGCACCGGCGGCGAGCGGAGGCTCTCCAACTACCTCCTATGGCAGGCCGCCTACTCGGAGCTCGTCTTCCGCGACGAGCTCTGGCCCGACTTCACGCGAGAAGCCCTCAAGGAGTCGCTGGCCGAGTTCAACGCCCGTCACCGCCGCTTCGGCGGACGCCGATCAACCCCAGCACTGACCAGCCTCAAGGCGGTCTAACGCCGCCCGGATCCGCCACCGCCATGTAAGATTCTATCAAACAGTTCGACTCCGCCGACAATAACAGACACGTACTATCCCAATGACCAAATCACGCCCCCTCCGACTCACGGCGCTCGCGGCGGCCAGCCTGTTCCTAGCGATCGCTGCCAGCGCGGACTCCGCCGGCGTCGCCGCTCCCAACAGCCACACCGCCCACACGGCAGGAGTCGTCAAGGCGACCGACACCGCCAAGCTGCACTACATCAAGCACTCAGGCTCACAGCTACTCGAGGAAGGCTCAGCCCAGGGAACCCTCCCCGGCAGTATGCGCGCCCACTGCAACCTCGGCACCACCTTCACCGCCAGCTTCACGATCTACACCAACGGCGGAACCATCAACGGACACGGCACAGCCACCCCCCACGACACCGGCCTCTACGAAAGCTTCGCCGGCAAACTCACCATCACCGGCGGCACCGGCCGCTACACCCACGCACACGGACACGCAGGACTCTACGGCACATTCAACCGCCGCACCTACGCCCTCGTCATCCAGACCACCGGGTCACTCTCCTACTGAAGCCGCCCCAACAGTGAGGCGAACCCGAGCCGAGCACCGAGCCCTCTGCCTCCTGGCAGCCGCAGCGCTCTGCCTCGGCACGTGCAGCACCGCATCGGCGGCCCAGTCGGTGACACTCAACGCCACATTCACCCCCGAGCGACTCGGTCAAGAAACCACCATCGGCTTCAGCTTTCGGATCGCCGCACCCGCCAAGGAGGTGCCGCCACCCTTGACCAGCGTCGAAATCAGCTACCCAGTGAACCTCGGGTTCGCACTGAGCGAACTCGGCCTCGCGACATGCTCCACACAGACACTCCAAGCCTTCGGGCCAGGAGGGTGCCCGGCGAACTCGTTCATGGGTTACGGCAACGCACTCGCGGAGATCCCGCTCGGCCCCTCAATCGTCTACGAGACCGCCCGAGTAACCATCCTTAGGACCGCAAGCCATTCCGGGCATCTGGGGCTCCTCATCTACGTCAACGCCGAAACACCCGTCAGCGAACAGATCGTGTTCCCCGGCCTCGTGCTCCCCGCCACAGCGCCGTTCGGCGGACGCCTGGACATGAGCGTCCCACTCATCCCGAGCCTCCCCGGGGGACCCGATGCCGCCGTCGTCCGGTTCCGCTCAACCCTCGGACCACTGCACCTGCGCTACCACGAACGCGTCCACGGCCGCCTCATCGACTTCAAACCCAAAGGCATCCCGCTCCCCAACACATGCCCACACGGAGGGTTCCGCTTCTCCGCCAAGTTCGCGTTCCAAGACGGCAGCCACTCACAGGCGAAGGCCACCGTTCCCTGCCCGCCGAGATCGCACAGGTAGCGACCGATCCACACACTCGCTGCTCAGAGCCCGATGCCGAGGTCGATGTCGTGGGCGGTCGAGACCTCGCGTCCGGGTCGCCGCTCGGTGCGCTCGAGCGCTCCATGGGCGCGCTCCCACTCGCGCTGCTGCCCTCCACGCTGCTCGGGCCGTGGGCCGAGCGCGTCGGCGGGGTCGATGATGTCGTACTGCGCGCGGTAGCGCGCGGCGTGGCGCACGCCCCTCTCCCATGCCTCGCGCTGCCCTGGCCGGTCGGGCCGCTCGCCGAAGGTGGCCTTCACCCACGCGGCGGGGGTGTGCAGTTCGCGCTCGGCGAGCTCGTTGCGCAGCGCGGTGTGCTCCCTGGTGGTCTGGGTGATTGCGTGTTCGAGGCCTTCGCGTTCGGCGCGGGCCTCGCCGGGGTCGCCGAGTTCGCGCTCGAGACCGCTTCGCTGTGCGAGAGTCGCGTCGAGCTCGCGCTCGTTGGCTTGCAGGGCGCTGGTGAGGCGGGCGCGTTCGATCGCGTGGGGGTCCTGTTCGCGTCCGAGGCGCCGGTGTGGCTCGGGCAGGCCGGCGAGGCTCCCGGCGAGCTGCCCGTGCTGGGTGGTGAGCGTGAGGGCGCGCGCGTCGAGGTCCTCGATGCGCTGCAGCTGGCGTGTCGGTAGCGCCGCTAGCTGCGTCTGGAGCTGCTCGACGCGCTCGCGTAATTCCCGTAGCCGCGCTGGGGTCGCCGTAGCCGGCGGCGTCGGCTCAGCGCGGGCGGCGGCGTGCTCCTGCAGTGGGGCTGCTGCGTGTGCCCGGGCGCTGGCGAGGTTGGGGTCCTCTGTGCGGCCGGCGCCGGGTAGCTGCTCGATCGCGAGGTCTTCGTCGTCGCGCTCCAGCATCCGCCGCGCCACCCGCTCGAGCAGCTCGTCCCGGGTTGCTGTCGGCGTCTGGCCTGTGGGCGCAAACTCGCTGCGCTCCCGCTCGAGATCGTCGTCGTAGACGAGCAGGCGTGTGGTTCCTCTTGCGCGGGAGAGCGCGGTGTAGGACCAGCCCGCAGTGAGATCCCGGGGTGAGGCAACCACGATCGCGCCCTGGACGGTGCCGCCCTGCATCCCGTGCCCGGTTAGGGAGTAGGCGTGCTCGACATGCTCGGCGACATAGGCGGCGGGAAGCTCCCGCACAAGCCCGCCGTCGGTGTCGATCACTACCCCGTCGGGGTCGAGGTGACGCACAGTGCCTCTCATCCCGTTGTCCACGTCGAGCTGTCCGTCGTTGCGCCGGCAGATCACGCGATCCCCTACCGCAATCCCAATGCTGCCGTAGATGCGCTCCTGTCCGAGTGCGCCGAGACCGCGCCGCAGTTCTCGCGCCCCGTGGTTCAGCCGCTCGCGTGTGTCGTTGTCGCGAGCGATCATCACCGTCTGCGCGTGCCCCGCCGCGGCAGCCGCACGTGCCCACTCGGTGAGGGCCTGCTCGCATGCGCCGGCGGGGTGGCTGAACGTCTCGATCCGCGCTTTGCGCTCAGCCCAGTCGAGGTAGCGCTGTGGCCGGCCGTCGTGCAGCGCGCCGAGCGCCCTGCGCTCCGCGGGGTCGCGCTGGCGCATCACCTCCGTGAGCTGCTGCGCGCCGAGTGCGCGGCCTACCGCGCCGAGCCACCCGCCGGCCTGCACGGACGCGAGCTGCCCCGGGTCACCGATCGCGACCACCTTCACACCCGCCCGCTCGGCGGCCTCCAGGAGCCGCGCGGTGGGGCGCGTCGCAGCCATCCCCGCCTCGTCGAGAATCAGGACGCCATTCTGTGGTAGCTCGTCGCCGAGCTGCTCGAAGTCGATCAGGAGCCGGTCCAGTGTGCGCGTCGGGATGCTGGCCTCCTCGGCGAGCTCGCGCACCGCGCGGCCGGTCGGCGCTACCCCGAGCACCTTGTAGCCCGCGCTCTCATACACCTGGCGCAGCACCCCAGCCGTGTACGTCTTCCCTGTACCCGCGAGCGCCTGGATCACGCTCACCCCATGCCCCGAACCAGTCACCGCCCGGACCGCCGCCGCCTGCTCCGCGGTGAGGGGACGGTCCGCCGCCGCGATCGCACGCTCCGCCAGCGACGGATCGACGATGCCTGCCCCCTCGCTGGCGCGGCCGACCGCTGCCGCGATCAACCTCCGCTCGACCGCCACCAGCTCCGCGGTCGTCATCTCACCACCACGGGTCGAGATCACATCCGCGCGCTCCGCGAACCGCTCAGCCTGACCACGCACCTCACCCACCAGCGCGCCCGCTCCCGCCGCGGCGGCGAACTCCTGCAGCACCGCACGCTCATCGAAGGTGTTGCTGCGCTCCGTCAAACCCTCCACGCCCGCCAGCCGGTCGCCGAGCGCCTGCTCATCCACGCCGCCGCGCCTGGCGAGACCGCGCAGCAGCCGCTCGCGACCCGCTTGCAGCAGCTCCGCGACCCGGCCTGTATCGAGGCCCTGCTCGCCCGCGCGGGCCCTCACCTCCTCCCGCCACGTATGCGTCTCCACGCCGTACTGCTTGCGCTCCCGCGTCGCGAGCGCCGCGTGCTCCGCCGCGCTCTTTGACCCCAGGCCGATACCACCCCGCTCGGCCTCGCGCATCATCTCGTGGCGACGCTGCGAGAAATGCTCGACCACCGGCCGCTCGAAGTCCGTGAGCTCCGCAGCACCGTTGCGGACCTCCCCCCCACTCCAACCCCAAACGCTCCGTCACGAGCGCCCGCAGATGCGCCTGGTAGAGATACCCCGCCGTCTTCGCCGCCCGGTAGAGCTCCGCGCCATGCAACGCCGTGAACCGTCCGTCCGGGCCACGCA
This sequence comes from Solirubrobacterales bacterium, assembly GCA_044446505.1. Lineage (GTDB taxonomy): Bacteria > Actinomycetota > Thermoleophilia > Solirubrobacterales > Solirubrobacteraceae > Palsa-744. Next base: position 3,716 of record JBIOEY010000048.1, on the reverse strand, counting down.
CGAGGTTCGCCGCGACGACATGCGTGTGCAGCTGCGGGTCAAGCGCCCGGCTCATCCGGTGCCGGTAGGCCGCCGCGACCAGACCCTCCCCGGGCTGCACGTGCTCGCCGGCATGGCCACGGCGTACCATCACCGCCGTGTCCTCCAGATACCCGAGCGCTGCCCTCACCGCCTCTTCATGGCAGCCCACGAGCTCACCCGAGACCTGCTCCGGTGCGATCGCGAACAGGATGCTGAGCGTCTTCGGCGCCGAGAACGTCAGGTCGAACGCGGCGACCTTCGGGTCGTGCGCGGAAGAGCGCAGTCGTATCGCGGGGTCGCGTGGGTCCTGGCCTGCGATCAACGCACCGAACTGCCCCGCGCCCACCTGGCCGGTGAGGCCGAGGGCCTGCGCGCCGGCACCGACCCATTCGCCTGGGGCCTCGCCGCGGCCGGTGTAGTAGTCGTCCTGGCCCTGGGCTACCTGCTGCTCGTAGTAGCGGTGCTGACCCAGCGCGATCTTCCCGATCGAGAGCATCCTAAGAGCAAAATAGCAAAAGAAGCACTCTTTAGGTGCAACTGTGTGCTGTGAAGCGGAGCGCAGCGACGCAGAGCGGCGGGGTGGCCTTGCCGTGAGGGTGCTGGAGGCGCGGTTGGAGTGGCTGCGGGCGGCGCTGGCAGGCGCGCGGTGGATGCGTGGGCAAGAGGCGAGCGAGGGTGGGCCTTCGGTAGAGCTAGCGATCGAGCGTGGCGGAGCGCACAGATCGAGCGCTCGGATGCAGCGCAGCGTCAGCGGCGCCGGCGCGGCAGGATCACGACGGCAAGGAGCTCCAGCTGCGGGAGCGGACTGTGATCGCCGAGCAGACGCGCGAACAGCCGCGCCGAGAGCGCCGAGGGCCAGCGTCCGCGGCGCCTGGCGTGCCAGACCGTGCCCCCTCCCCACGCCACCGCGCCGAGCACGAGGAACGCGACGCAGTAGCCGTAGCCTCCCTGGCTGCCGCACGCCCACGCCACCCACCACGAGCACCAGCCCGTGACGCGGGCCAGGGTCGGCCCGAAGCGCCACGCGACCCACCCCGCCACGGCCACCAGGCCGAGCACGCAGATCGCGTCGGCGAGCGGGCCGGCCGCGGCGAGCGGGGTGGCGGAGTCGAGGGGCATCCGTTTAGTTTGCCATCCGGACCAGTCGGACAATTGTCGTCGGCGCAGAACTCTGGGAGCCCGATGTGAACACCCCGCCGGCGGACCCGCCACTCCGCCACCCCATCCGTCGATCGAGCAGTCGGCCTGCCCCCGCCGACGACGGGCGCTGACCCGATGCGCCGCTCATCGCAGCAGCGACAGGAAACGAATGAGATCGCGCAGCTTGTTGGCCGGCAGGTGCTTGAACGATGGCATCGGCGCGCGAGGCGAGACCAGCACCTCTTCGAGTTCACGGGAGGAAAGCCGTGCGCCGACGTGAGTGAGGTTCTGGCCGGGCCCCGGGTTGCCGATATCGCCGATCTTGTGGCAAGCCAGGCACCCGGACTCGGCGAAGACCGTGCGGCCTGCCTTGAATTCGCGTTCCTCGTGTCGGCCAGCCTGCCGTACCGCCGCGGGGATAGGGATCGATTCTTTCGGAGTGAAGCCAACGGGTTCTCCGAGCGTGAAAAGTGGGTCCTTGACGTCGGGGTGGCAGTGGCCGGGAGGGTGTAGCTGGCAGTCAGGGACCGCCGCAAGCCTCGCCTGGGAGGAGACGAGCCATCGTCCGGCGACTTCTTCGAGGCTGAGCCGGAACGTGCCCAGTGCATGGATCACGACTGTGGTCGTCCCGTGGCGTTTGATCGTCTCGTTCGCGGTCAGCGAGAAGGTGCCTGTCGTGTGGCGCCCACTGATCTTCAGGGGGCTGGCGCTCGCCCGTAGGGAGAGCACGACGTCGCGGGGCGGGCGCGGAGGAGCGGTGGCAGCGAAGATTTGCTGCACGGCCTGTTCGCAGCTCGCTCCAGGCGAGGCGCCCGGTACGACCCTGGCCGCGACCGGCGGCGTTAGGTCCGAGCAGAGCGCAGGTGCATCTCGGAGCAGCTCGTCGCGGTAAGGCGCGACCGCAGCGCTCGTGATCGCGGCGTCCGGACCGCTGGGCGCACCGGCGAGGCCGAACAGCGCCAGCCCGGCAAGCGGAACTGCCAACAATCGAACGCTCAGCATGATCCGAGGAAGAGTATTACTGCGGATTCGCTTGTGCAGAGGTCTCAGCCCAGATTGCCGACACCGCCGAGGGGGCCGGCCTCGATTAGAGTTGCGGCCCCATGAAGGCTGCGGTGATCTACGAGAACGGTGGCCCGGACGCCCTGCGCTACGAGGACGTACCCGATCCCGAGTGCCCCGAGGGCTGCGTGCTGATCGACGTCGAGGCGATCAGCATCGAGGGCGGGGACCTCCTGGCTCGCGCCGGGTCGCCGCCGCCGTCGGTCCCGCACATCGTTGGGTACCTCGCCGCAGGCGCAGTCGTCGAGGTCGGCGCCGGCGTCGAGGATCCCGCGGTCGGTGACCGGATTGTGACCCTGAACGCAGCGGGCTCACACGCTTCCAAGCGGGCTGTTCCCGCTATGTCTACTTGGCGGATCCCCGACGGGTTGGACGCGGCTCGCGCTGCGTGCGTCCCGGTCGCGTTCGGGACCGCCCAGGAGTGCCTGTTCACTGCCGGCAACCTCCAGGCCGGGCAAACGGCCTTGATCCACGCCGGAGCCGGAGGGGTCGGGATGGCCGCGATCCAACTCGCCAAGCAGGCCGGCGCGACCGTGATCTCGACCGCGTCGAGCGACAAGAAGCTCGAACGTCTGACGGAGTTCGGTCTCGACCACGGGATCAACTACGCCAGCGAGAACTTCCTTGAGCGAACACGAGAGCTGACCGACGGGCGCGGGGTTGACGTGATCCTCGACTCGGTTGGCGGCCAGAACCTCCTCGACAGCATCAGCGCGCTCGCCTACCGCGGGACGCTCATCAGCGTTGGGCTGGCGGGCCGCGCCGGCTCGAACATCGAGGCGAGGGCTCTGTGGACGCAGAACAACACGCTACGCGGCGTCTTCCTCGGCGGGGCCCTGCTGAACGAGTACCCCCGTGTCCACACAATGATCACCGATCTATTTGAGCGAGTCGCGAACGGTGGGCTGCGCGTCGAGATCGACCGGACGTTCCAACTCGCCGAAGCCGCAGCTGCGCACACGTACATCGAGAGCCGCCAGGCCTTCGGTCGCGTCGTGATGTCGCCGTAGACACTGCGCCAGCCTGGCGAACAGCGTAGGACTCGGCCCGACGCGCCCCTTCGGACGACACGGAAGTTGAGGCACGGCGAGGCTACTGTAACGCTCACGCTTCGCCCGGCACAAGCGGGAGCGTGTCGGCCTCGGTCGGGTCGCCTGCAGCTCGTCCGATCCGAGCGTCTGAGGCGGCGGCTGTAAGACGCTCCCTCGCAACCCAAAGCGAAAGTCTGCTCGGGCCTCATCTGAAGATCTCGACCGCGAGTAAGACGTCCGGGCCGTTCGGGCCGCACCAATGGTTAGCTGCTCGGCAGTGCGCTACGAGCGAGTCACGCACCTGCAGCCGTTGGGGTTGCCGGAGCCGTTTCTGCCACGGGAACCGGTTCTTTCGACGAACCGGGCTGCTCGGTAGGGATCCGCCGGCTGAAGGCCAGTCCGATCAACGCGAAGATGGCAAGTATCGACAGCGCCTCGCGCAGCCCGTCGAGGCGCGCTTTC